>JADZAN010000002.1:0-300000 GCA_020852815.1 Gemmatimonadaceae bacterium
CCGCTCGGCGCGCGGTGCACGGACAAATGGATCCCAGCTTTCGCTGGGAAGGTGGGCGTGGGCGCCCGGCAAAGCGTGCGCGCATCGCGACCTCCCCACCACCCCACCACCCCTCCACCTCAACCGCGCGCCTTCGCGCCCCCGCGCCACCACGACCGCCGGGCGCGCCGTGCACTGACACATGGGTCCCGGCTTTCACTGGGAAGGTGGGTGGGGGCGCGGGGAGTCGCGCGCAGCACGCAACCACCTCGCCGCGCCTCCTTCGCGTCTTCGCGTGACCAATGTCTCTCGTCCCCCCACACGCCCCCCCCACCCATAGCCCCACCCCCTCCCCGACCACACTTTCCCCCCATCCCCCACCTCCCACCGCCCGCGCCCGCATGCCCCGCCGCCTAACGACCGCCACCACCATCGCCACCGGCCTCGCCGCCGCCCTCGCACTCCTCCCCGCCCGCGCGGCCGCCCAGTGGACGAACCGCTACCCCAAGAACGCCGGCTACGGACACCACGTCTACCTCGAGGGCTACGAACTCCCGGTCCTCACGGCGGGCCCGTTCGATGCCACGCAGTCGGCCGCGGGTGAGCTCGTCGTTGCGGCTCGCGGCTGGCTGTGGCGCCTCGAACCCAACACCGGGATTGCCCGCCGCCTGACGAGTGGCGCCGGGGTCGACTCGCGCCCGGCATGGTCACCCGACGGTCGGTCGCTCGCCTTCGTGCGCGACGACTCGCGCACGCTCGCCGTCGTCGTCCGCGACGTCGCGTCGGGTCGTGAGTCGGAGGTCGACCGCGGGATGGCGATGGACCCGGTGTTCACCCCGGACGGCGCTGCGCTCATCTATGCCAACGTTGCGCCCGGCGGAGACCTCGACCTCTGGCGATGGGACTTCGCGACGTCGACGCGGACGCGCCTGACGAGCGAACCGGGGATCGAGTTGCGCCCGCAACTCACCCCGGACGGCAGGTCGCTCATCTACATGTCCAAGACGCGCGGCGGGGGCGACCAGGTGCGGCTCCGCACCCTGGCCGACGGGAAGGAGACGGTCCTCCTCCAGGGGAACATCGTCTCGCAAACGCGTCCTGCGCTCTCGAGCGATGGCAAGCTCCTCGCCTTCACCTGGCCCTCGAGCACGGGGTGGGAGTTGCGGCTGATGTCGGTCGAGCGCCCCGGGCCATCGATCGCCCTCGTCGCACGCCCCGGCGGTCGTCCCCTCGTCCCGTCGTTCAGCAGCGGCTCCGACTGGGTGTACTTCTCGGAGAGCGACGCGACGCAGCGCCCGCACCTCTATCGCGTCCCGACGGTCGGCGGCGCGGCGCGCGAGGTCGCCGTGCGCGCGTGGGAGTCCGGCGTGCCGATGGGACGTCTCGTCATCGAGACGCGCTGCCCCGCCTGCGCGCCGCCCACCTTCCGCGGCGCCGATGGCAGCGCGCGCTCCGCCGCCCGGCTCTCCGTCACCGACGCCGGCGGCCACCCGCTCATCCCCAACGAGGGAATGCCGCGCTTCGATGGGCAGGTCGGGCGCATCTTCTTCTACTCGTCAGGCACCATCACGCTCGACGTCCCCGCAGGTGCGGTCACGGTCCGCGCGGTGCGCGGGCTCGCCACGCCGGAGGCCAGCACCACGGTGACGGTGCCCGCGGGCGAGACGGCGACTGCCACCCTCGACCTGCACCCCCTGTGGGAGGCGCAGCGCGCCGGTTGGTACTCGGCCGACCATCACTTCCACCTCAACTATGGCGGGCAGTTCGCCCTCGCACCGGCCGACCTCCTCCCGCTCATGCAGGGCGAGGACCTCGACGTCGCCACGCCGATGCTCGCCAATCTCCACAATCGCTTCGAGGACCAGCCGCTCTTCGACTGGCGGTCGTTAGGCGACGGCCCGCTCGTCGCATGGGCGCAGGAAGTGCGCTCGCACTTCCTTGGCCACATCGGGCTCCTGGGGACCAATACGCTCTTCTGGCCGTGGGTCTGGGGGCCAGGATACGAGACGTATGGGCGCGACGACCGCCTAAACGCCGAGCCCATCACCTTCGCCCGCGCGCAGGGCGGTGCCGGCTACTACGTCCACCCCGTGAGCGGGACGCGCACGCCGTTCAGCGCCGCGGGGATGAACGCCCTCCCCGTTGCCCTCATCGCAGACGGCGTCCACGGCAACATCGACCTCATGGAGATCATCTGCCTCTGGAGCAACTCGGTGGGGACCGCCGAGTTGTGGTACCGACTCCTCAATGCCGGCTTCCCGGTCGCTCCCAGCGGCGGCACCGACGTGATGGCCGACTTCCATCGCACCATGGCCATCGGCGCCGCGCGCGTCTACGTGCGCCCGGACGGTCCCTTCAACTGGCCCAACTACTTCGCCGCCCTCAAGGCCGGGCGCTCCTTCGTCACCAACGGCCCCATGTTGCAACTGGCGGTGGACGGGATGCAGCCCGGCGAGGTCATCGCCGCCGGTCGCGAACTCCCCTTCACCCTCACCGTCGCCTCGGCGGTGGCCATCGACAGCGTGGCGATCGTCGTGAACGGGAAGACAGTGTGGAGCGGGGCACGCCCCGACGCCTCAGGGAAGGCGAGCTACAGCGGGAAGCTCCGCCTCCCGGCCGGTGGCTGGGTCGCGGCGCGCGTCACGGGACCCGCGACCACCGCCTGGCCGGCGATGGGCGAGTACACCTTTGCCCACACGGCACCGATCTGGATCGGGAAGAAGGGGAGCACCGATCCCGTGGCCCGCAAGGCGGCGGCCGCCGAGCTGCTGGCCGCGTTAGGCGTGAACGAGAAGCGACTCGACGCCGGCTACGCGGGGAGCGAGATCCCGCGCCTCAAGGCGTACTTCGCCGAGGCGCGGGACATCCTGCAGAAACTCTCCCGGTGACGTGACCGGGAGGCAACGGTGCGTGGGCTACAGCCGCTCGAAGCGCGCCTGGAAGAAGCGCAGGTATCGCGGCTCATAGACCATCCTGAGCCCACGCGCCGACTGGCGCGCGTCATACACCATCTTCACGCTCTCCGCCACCACGTCCATGTGCGCCTGCGTGTAGACGCGACGCGGAATCGTCAGCCGGGTGAGTTCCAGCTTGGGGTAGTGATGGTCGCCCGTCCTGGGGTCGCGCCCCGCGCTGGCGATCCCGCGCTCCATCGAACGGATTCCCGAATCCAGGTACAGCTCCGCCGCCAGGACCTGCGCCGGGAACTCCACCTGTTGCAGCTGCGGATAGAAGGCCCGCGCGTCGAGGAAGACGGCGTGCCCCCCCACCGGCTGCACGATGGGGATCTGCCAGTCGGTGAGCAGCTCGCCCAGGTAGCGCACCTGCCCGATGCGCGAGCGCATGTGGTCGTCCTGCACGCTCTCCTCGATCCCGATCGCCATCGCCTCCATGTCACGCCCGGCAAGGCCGCCGTAGGTGTGCAGCCCCTCGTACAGCACCACCAGGTTGCGCAGCTCCTCGAACAGGTGGAAGTCGTTGACCGCCAGCCACCCGCCGATGTTCACCAGCGAGTCCTTCTTGGCGCTCATCCACGCCCCGTCGGTGTAGCTGCAGAACTCGCGCAGGATCTCGGCCACGCTCCGCTCTGCGTATCCCGGCTCGCGCTCCCGGATGAAGAAGGCGTTCTCCGCCATGCGCGTGGCGTCGAGGTACACCTTGATCCCGTGCCGGTCGCACAGCGCGCGCAGCGCCTTGATGTTGGCCATGCTCACCGGCTGGCCGCCGGCCATGTTCACCGTTCCGGCAACCGAGATGTAGGCAATCTGCGCCGCGCCCACGCGGTCGATCAGCGCCTGCACCTTGTCCAGGTCCACGTTCCCCTTGAACGGGTGCAACGAGGCCGGGTCGTGCGCTTCGTCGATGATGACGTCGGTGAAGATCCCGCCGGCCAGCTCCTGGTGCGCGCGCGTGGTGGTGAAGTACATGTTGCCGGGGAGCCACTGTCCCGGCTTGATGACTGCGCGGGAGATCAGGTGCTCGGCGCCGCGCCCCTGGTGTGTGGGGACGATGTACTGGTAGCCGTAGAACTGCTGGATGGCCGCTTCCAGGTGGTAGTAGTTGCGGCTCCCGGCGTACGCCTCGTCGCCCATCATCATCCCCGCCCACTGCCGGTCCGACATCGCACTCGTCCCGCTGTCGGTCAGGAGGTCGATGTAGACGTCGTCGCTCTTGAGGAGGAAGGTGTTGTAGCCGGCCTCGGCGAGCGCTCTCTCGCGCTGCGCGCGCGAGGTCATGGTGAGCGGCTCGACCATCTTGATCTTCCAGGGCTCGGCCCAGGAGCGGCGGCCGAACTGCTGGCCCATGGTGCGTGGTGTGGGGTGCGTCATGGCGGGGATTCGGGGAGGTGCTGCGAACGCCTAACGCGCCCGCGGCCAAGGAAGATCGGCAAACACACCCGAGCATCTGTCGGAAAATGCCCCACGCGGTGTCCGCACACCGGTCAAGCTGGTCAGACCAACCGGCGCCTCCGCGCCACGCTCAGCGCGGGCGCAGCACCAGGTAGAGCCCCAGCGCCGCGATGAGAGCCACGACGCCAATCACCAGCCACCGCCTGCCCAGCCCGGCGGGTGCCGCGTCCCCCTCTCCCGCGGGGGCGGCGCTGCGCCGCGCCTCGTTGAGAGCGTCGACGAACGCCGAGGCGGTCGCGAAGCGCTCCTCGGGCTCCTTGGCCAGTGCCCGCGCCAGCACGTGCTCCACCGCCGGCGCAATGTCGGCGCGCTCTGCGCACAGCGACGGCATCGGTTCGGTGAAGTGCGCCGCCACCACCGCGCGCGTCGTCTTTCCCGTGAACGGCGGCCGCCCGGCGAGCATCTCGAACAGCACGCACCCTAACGCGTAGATGTCGGTGCGCCCGTCCACCGGGCCGGCGGCGGCCTGCTCCGGCGACATGTACGTGACCGTCCCCACGGCGATCCCGGCGCGCGTGAGCGAGTTCCCCTTTGCGCTCGTCACCAGCTTGGCGATGCCGAAGTCGGCCACGACGGCCGTCCCCATCGAGAGGAGGATGTTCTCCGGCTTTATGTCGCGATGCACGATGTTGCGCTTGTGCGCGTAGTCCAGCGCCACCGCCACGTCGTGCGCGATGCGCAGCGCATCGTCGAGAGGGAGCTGTCTCTCGCGCGTCATGCGGTCGCGCAGCGATTCGCCCTCCACCGCCGGCATCACGTAATACAGCAGCTCCTCCGCCTCGCCGGAGTCGAGGAGCGGGACGATGTGCGGATGGTTGAGCGTGGCCACGAAGGCAATCTCGCGAATGAAGCGCTCGTGCCCCATCGCCTCGGCCACCTCGGGGCGAAAGACCTTCACCGCCACCGGACGCTGGTACTTGAGGTCCGTGGCGAGGTAGACTGTCGCCGTCCCGCCCGCGGCCATCTCGCGCTCGACGCGGTAGCGGCTCCCTAACGCCTGGTTGAAGCGCGTGATGCGGGCGGCGGATCGTTCTTCATCGTGCATCAGCCGTCTCCATCCGACCATCCGCGTGGCTTCATCTCCGTCCCCACACCGCCCATGATTGCCAGCCCCGACACGCGCACCACGGGCGAGTTGTCGCTGGCGACGCCGGGCGAGTCATCGAATCCGCCCATGATCGCGATCCCGTTCGTCTCGAGCCGCACGCCGGGGGGGACGCGAATCTGCACGCCTCCCATGATTGCCACCACCTTGATCTCCGTTACCGGCGACGTGAGCACGGCGTCGCGCAGGTCCAACTCGGCGCCGCCCATCAGCGTCCAGATCGTCATGCGCTCGGGGACGAACCAACGTCCCTTTCGCGAGAAGCCGCCCATGATCGCCAGCATCGTCCCGCCGCCCACCTTGCGCCCGGCGTCGGCGGCCAGCACCGGCGAGCGGTTGGGATCGAGCGTGGGGAGGTCGGTGGTGAGCGCCGAGAGTACGTACCATTGCGTGGCGCCTAACGCGGCCTGCACCCGGAACTCGTACTCCTCCACGGTGAGGTGGTCGAGGGCGAAGTGATCGCCCAGCAGCGTCACCACCTGCTCGCGCTCGCGCTCACCCACGCGTGCGGGGATCGAACGCGGATCGACCGGATGTGGTGATCGGGACTCCATGCTGGCTCTCTTGCTCGAGATGTGCTCGTGCCCACTGCCTAGCTAAACCAGAAGCGAGACACGGAGGCTCACGGAGGTTTCACGGAGGCGCACGGAGGTTCCAAGGAGGTTCTCGGGAGGTTCACACTCCGATCGCGAACGTTGAACGTTCCGCGTAAACCTCCGTGTCTCCTCCGTGGACCTCCGTGTCGTGCTTTTCGAAACGCCAAGCCTGCAACCTCCGCGGACCTCCGTGTCGTGCTTTTCGAAACGCCAAACCTGCAACCTCCGCGGCCCTCCGTGTCGTGCTTTTCGAAACCTCGAACCTGCAACCTCCGCGGCCCTCCGTGTCGAGCTTTTCGAAACCTCGAACCTGCAACCTCGGTGTCGTGCCTTTCAGAACCTCGAACTCGCGACTCCGCCCTACGCCTCCGCGCCCGCCCTCGGTTTCGCGAACTGGTCCAGCCCCAATCCCAGGAAGATCGTGACGAAGACGGCGATCGCCGACGTGTAGAAGGGGATCCCCACCCCCAGCCGGTCGAAGGCGAAGCCGGCCCACAGCGGGACCACGATGCGCGCCACGCCGCCAAAGGTCTGTTGCAGCCCCATGTACAGCCCGCGCTCCGCCGGCGAGATGACGCGCGAGAGGAGCGCTGTCACGCAGGGAAAGGTGAACGCCGTCCCCAGCGGGATGAAGGCGACCGCGATTGCCAGCATCCCCAGGTTGCGGGACAACGGCATCCCCGCGATGCCTAACGCCAGGAGCGTCACGCCCCAGCGCGACAGCCGCGCCTCGCCCAGCTTGTCCACCGCGCGCCCCAGCAGGAGGACGCGCGCGAACACCGAGATGGCGCCCACGTACATGAAGAAGTAGCCGATGTGCCCTTCGTCCACCGCGAAGCGCGCCGCCAGGAAGAGCGGGAGCATCGCCGTCACCCCCTGGAACGAGCCCATGGCGATGGCGTAGATCCAGATGAGGCGCGATGATGGGTCGCCCGAGTGCGTGATGACACGCCACACCGCCTCGCGCGACGTCTTGCGCTCGGGCCCGGCCGCGTGGTGTTCACGCGACTCGTGCAGGAAGCGGTTCACGAACCACATGTTGATCACGCAGAGCAGCGCGGCGACGATTCCCGGCGCCGCGCGCCCCAGCATGAAGTGCGCATCGCCGGGCACCAGGTCGGTCTTCCCCAGCCCCACGGCGGCCGAGCCCAGCACGGGGCCTAACGCGACCCCGAGGTTCGTGGCCGCCGAGAGCCAGCCCAGCGAGCGGGCGCGATCGTTGGGCTCCACCGAGTCGGCGACGTAGGCCTGGATCACCCCCACCGTGCCGCCGCCGGCTCCCTGCAGCACGCGCGACAGGAAGAGGACGAAGAGCGAGGTGGCGAAGCCGAAGACGAGGTAGGCCAGCGCCGACGCGCCTAACGCGATCAACAGCGCGGGGCGACGCCCGTGCCGGTCCGAGAAGCGACCCCACATCGGCGCCGAGAGGAGCTGGGCGATGGTGAACGAGGTGACCAGGATCGCCTGGATCATCCCGATCCCGAAGTGCACGGGCCCCAGCTGCAACCCGTCGGTCGCCAGCTCCCGGGCGTAGAACGGGATGATCGGGATGATCATCAGCAGCCCGACCATGTCGATGAAGGCCGTCGCCATCAGGGCGAACAGCTTGGGCGGGATCTTGCGCACCTCCTGCGCAAGGATGAAGAGGAGGCCGGCCGCGATGACCCCTCCCAGCACCCGCACCACGGGCGACTGCAGCGATTGTGCGAGCTCGAGTTGGGCCAAGCGCTACTCGCTCACCTTGCCTAACGCCGACGGCGGTGTTGCCCGCCCCACCACGCCGGCGACCGCGATGATGGTGAGGACGTAGGGAATCATCTCCACGAACTGCGACGGGATCAGCTGGAGCCCTTGCAACTGGATCTGCAACGTCTCCGCCGCCGCAAAGAGGAGACAGGCCACCGCCACGCGCGCCGGCTCCCACTTCCCGAAGATAACCGCCGCGAGGGCGATGAAGCCGCGCCCGGCCGTCATGCTATCGGTGAATTGATGCTGCTCGAGCGCGAGATACGTCCCCCCAAGCCCAGCCAGCGCCCCCGCGCCAAGCACCGCGATCCACCGCACACGGTTCACCCCCACCCCCAGCGACGCCGCCGCTTCCGGCTTCTCCCCAACCGCCCGGAGACGCAGCCCGAACGGAGTCCGATAGAGAACCCACCAGACCAGGACGAGGGAGAGCATCCCCACCGGCACCAGCGGATTCGCGAGCGAAGCGAGCACTCCCGTCCCCCGTCCCCCGTCTCCCGTCCCCACAAAGTCGAATCCGTTGACGCGAGGCGAATTGGACGACGAATCGAAGGCCAGTCTCAGGAAGAAGCGCGTCACTCCCACCGCCAGCAGGTTGATCGCGATGCCAACCACGACCTGGTCGGCGCGGTAGCGAATGCAGGCGATCGCATGCAGCAGCGCCGCCAGCACGCCGCCGGCGATCCCGCACAGGATCCCGATCCATGGCGAGGCGCTGTAGTGCGTCCCCAGCACCGCGGTGAACGCCCCCGTGAGCATCCACCCCTCGAGCGTGAGCGCGATGACCCCCGAGCGCTCGGAGAGGACGCCCCCGGATGCTGCGAAGAGGTAGGGGATGGCGATGCGCAGCGTCTGCACCAGGAAGGCGAAGAGGATCATCGGCCGCCTCCCCGCGCATTCCGGATCAACCGCTGCACCTCGGGGACCGACGTTGCCACCGCGATGATCACCACCGCCGTGAGGACGTCGACCATCTGCTTGGGGACGACCGCGTTCACCGCCAGCCCGCCCTGCGACAGCGTGGCGAAGAGGAGCGCGGCAATCACCACCCCCACCGGATGGTTGCGCCCGACGAGCGCCACGGCGATCCCAAGGAAACCGGCGCCGGCGGCGAACCCTTCTTCATAGTACTGCTTGTAGCCCAGGACGTAGTTCGTCCCCCCCAGCCCGGCCAGCGCCCCGCCTAACAACATGGCGCGCAGCCAGACGTTCCCCACCTTCACGCCGCCGTACTCGGCGGCATCGGGCTGGAGCCCCACCGCGCGCAGGTCGTAGCCCCCTCGCGTGCGGAAGAGGTACCACCACGCATAGGCGGCGGCCGCCAGCGCGACGAGGAGGGTCAGGTTGGCCGCCGAGCCGGCAAACGAGGGAATGATCGACGAGAGTCGCGACACCGAGCCGGCACGGATCTCCGGCGTGTGCAACGACTCCGCCACGTTGAGCTTGGTGGCGATGAGCCAGTTGAGGAGGGCCAGCGTGATGAAGTTCACCATGATCGTGACGATGACCTCGCTCGCCCCGAAGCGCGACTTGAGCACGCCCGGCACGCTCGCCACCGTCGCCCCGCCTAACGCCGCGGCCCCCAGGCAGAGCGGGATGGCGATGACCGCCGGCGCCCCCGCCGGCAGCAGCAACCCGGCCACCGCCGCGCAGAACCCGCCCATTGCCAGCTGCCCCTCGGCGCCGATGTTGAACAGCCCCGCGCGCAGCGCCACCGCCACCGCGAGCCCCGTGAAGGTCAGCGTCGTCGCCTTGTAGATCACCTGCCCCAGCCCGTATGCGTTCCCCCACGTCCCCTCGATGAGGAGGGCGAAGACGTCGGCCGGCGACTGCCCGAAGCTGAGAATCAGGATATCGCCCACCACGGCCGCGATGAGCAGCGCCGTGAGCGGTGGCAGCAGCGCGGAGAGCAGACGGGAGACGGGGGACGGGGGACGGGAGATGCTGTCGGCGCCCGGGCCGGGGATGGCGTCGTTGATGAGGCTCATCGCACATCCTCATCGTTAGGCCGTTGCCCTTCCGGCGCCGCAGGCGCCACTCCCGTCTCCCGTCCCCCGTCCCCCGTCCCCCCCGTAGCGCCGGTCATGTATTCCCCCACCAGCTCCCGCGTCGCTTCATCCCTCGCCAGCGTCGCCACGATCCGCCCCTCGTACATCACCGCCACCCTGTCCGCCAGCGACAACACCTCGACGAGGTCGGCGGAGATGAGGAGGACGCCCTTTCCGGCGTTGCGTGCGGCCCGCAGTTGCTCGTGAATGAACTCGATCGCCCCCACGTCCACGCCGCGCGTGGGCTGCGAGGCCAGCAACACCGTGTACTCTCGACCGCGCATCTCACGGGCGATGACGATCTTCTGCTGGTTGCCGCCCGAAAGCGAACGAGCCGGCAACTCGGCGTTTGGCGGCCGGATGTCAAACTCGCGAATGCGGGCCAACGCGTTCGAGTGCACCTGCTCCCCGCGCAGCACCCCGCCGCTCCCCGCGAAGTGATGCTGCAGCCCGAGGATGAGGTTGTCGCCGATCGAGTAGTCGAGGACCAGCCCCCGCCGGTGCCGGTCTTCGGGGATGTGTGACAGCCCAAGCTCCGCGCGCGCGCGCACGGAAAGCTCGGTGACAGGCTTCCCCGCCATCGAGATCGTCCCCGAGGCAGGAGAGCGCAACCCCGCGATTGCCTCGATCAGCTCCGTCTGCCCATTCCCCTCGACCCCCGCGATCCCGAAGATCTCCCCCGGCAGCACGTCGAAGGAGAGATCATCCACCTCGTTAGGCTTCCGCGACGACGCCACGGTGAGCCGAGAGACGGACAGTACCGGCGTCGGCCGTGAACGCGAAGGCGCAGCCGAGCCCCCCCCGACTCCCCGCCCCCCCAGGGTCGTCCCCTCGTCTTCTCGTCTTCTCGTCCTCTCGTCTTCTCGCACAGAGGCGAGTCGCACATCCCGCCCCACCATCATCTTCGCGATCCCCGCCGGAGTCGTCGCCGACGTTTGCACCTCGCCCACCGTTGCCCCCGCGCGCATGACCGTGATCGAGGAGGACGCCTCCATCACCTCATCGAGCTTGTGCGTGATGAGCACGACCGTGCCCCCCTCCGCCGTCAGCTTGCGCAGCACGCGCCACAGCTCCGTGACTTCAGGAGGTGAGAGCACCGCGGTCGGCTCATCGAGGATGAGGATCTTCGCCCCGCGATAGAGCACCTTGAGAATCTCCACGCGTTGCAGCTCGCCGACGCTCAGATCCGACACCAGGCGCGACGGATCCACGCGCAGCCCGGTGCGCTCGCACAGCTCCCGCACCGCGCGCTCCGCGCCGGCACGATCAAGCTGCATGCCTTTAGTCAGCTCCTGCCCCAGCACCAGGTTCTCGGCCACCGTGAGCGTCGGGACCAGCATGAAGTGCTGGTGCACCATCCCCACGCCAGCCGCAATCGCCTCACGCGTCGACCACCCGGTGACATCCTTCCCGTTCACCTCCACGCGCCCGCCGTCCGGCGGATACATCCCGGCGAGAATGCGCATCAACGTCGACTTCCCGGCGCCGTTCTCCCCAACCAAGGCGTGAATCTCCCCGCGCTGCACCGTGAGCGTCGCGTCGCGGTTGGCGCGCACCTCGCCGAAGCGCTTGGCGACGCCGATGGCGCGAAGGGCGACGGGTGAGCTAGCGGCTGTCATCGTGTGCTGTTCCGGCGGGGGCGAAGGGCGGTCTCACGCGAAGGGGCGAAGGCGCGTGGGCCACGCCAGCCCCCCCGCCCACCAACCCAGCCCCCCCGCCCACCTTCCCAGCGAAAGCTGGGATCCATCTTCACTCGGCACTCCCGCACCCTCACCACATCGCGCCGATCTCGCCGCGCGCGCGGGCGCGCTCGATCGGCAGTCGCAAGGGAGGGCGGTGCGTGGTTCGGCATGAGGGCGGGAAAGGTCGTGGGGGGCGTGGAAGGGGGGAAGGGGGGAAGGGGGGAAGGGGAGAGCGAGGAACGTCGACGCCGAGCACACCGTCCGCCTGCGGAGGTCCGGCATTCCCTCCGCTCGTGTGCGCGTGTCGTTCTCGCGTACGCACTACGAAGCGTGCCATGACCAGACCCACCTGCACCTCGCGGCGCTCCTCACGCAAGGTCGCGCACACCTTGCGGCTCTCGCCCGAAACACTCATCGCCGCCAAGCGGATACTCGGCACCCGTACCGCCACCGAGACCATCGAGGCCGCCCTCGCTCCACTCGTCCTCCCCAAGGCGCAACTCGATGGAAACCGCGCCCTACCTGCCACGATCGTCACCTCACCCGACGCGTGAGCGCCCCGACCCGCACCCTCCCCATCCCCTACTTCGTCGACGGCACGCTGATCCTCCCCCCAATGATCTCCTGCCGCAACGCCTCCACCCGCGCATGCACCGAATCAGGGATCAGCCCCCGGTTGTGCGCATCATAGATGTAGTCCACCCCCTTCTCGCGCAGCCCCAACTGGAAGATCCCGCCCTTGAAGGTGCCGTCCTTCACCCGCTCGATCGTGTCGAAGACCGCGGCGTCGACTCCTTTCACCATCGACGTGAGGATGAAACCCGGAGCCTCGCTGTACTGATCGGCGTCGACCCCGATGGCCAGCTTCCCGCGCCGCCTAACGGCTTCGAACACACCGAGCCCGGTGGAGCCCGAGGCGTGGAAGATCACGTTCACTCCCGATTGGATCTGCGAGAGCGCCAGCTCCTGCCCGCGCGACGGGTTGCGGAACGCCTCCGGTGTGACGCCGGCGTACTGGGCGATCACTTCGCAGTCCGGGCAGACCGCCTTCACCCCCGCCTTGTATCCCATCTCGAACTTGTGGATGAGCGGGAAGTCCATCCCGCCCACGAAGCCCACCTTCTTCGACCCGCCCGCCAGCGCCGCCAGCGCGCCCACCAGGAACGACCCTTCCTCCTCGCGGAACTTGAGCGCCGCCAGGTTGGCCGGCGGCTGAACGGCTTTCCCCGACGCGTCCATCGTCACCGCGTAGTCGACCCCGGCGAAGTTCGTCTTCGGATACTCCTTGGCGAGCTGCGTGAGGTCGTCGGAGAAGATGAAGCCGACGCCGATCACCAGGTCCATCCCCTCGGCGGCGAGGAGCCGGAGCCCCGCCTCGCGGTCCGAGCCCTCGCCCGGTTCAATGAAGCGGACGCGCGCCCCCAGCTCCTTGAGCGCTCGTTCCGCGCCGAGGTATGCGCCGTCGTTGAACGACTTGTCGCCGCGCCCGCCGAGGTCGAAGACGATCCCCACGTCGAGCCCTTCGCCCGATGGCCGCTCCTCGGCGCCTGATGGGCGGACGAAGAGGAGGGCGATATGAACGACGAGGAGCGTGCCGAGGACGTAGGTGAGCTTGCGCATGAGGGCGGGAAAGGTTGTGGGGGGGAGGGTGGGGGGGAAGGGGGCGGGGGCGGGGGCGAGTGCCGGGTGCACGCGTCAGCTCGCGCTCATCGAGCAGTTCGACCGAGCGGGAGATTTAGTTCTCGGAACGCGGTCCGCTCTGATTCGCTCGACCGACGCCTCGCCTATGCTTCTCGCCGACGCGGACGACCCCGGCCGTGGGCATGGCGTTGCGATTCGAGGCGAAATTCTACCACGCGCCGCAGCCAGCGGGCTGCCGCTGAAGCCGTACCGCGGAGCACTCGTCATGACGACAACGCTCCGACGCGCCGGACTTGCGGTCGCGACTGAGCGGAAGCCAATCCGTTGGTGCCGCCGAGGCGCTGGCGATCCTGCTCGAGGCGCGCGCCGATCTCACGATCGCGGCCAAGGAGGTCACGCCCATGGAGACGGCGCGCAAGCGCAACGATGCGGATTCTCTCGCTCCTCCACCTGTCCCCCGCTCCGCGCACGCCGTAGCTTGGCCCGCCTTCCCACCGCAAAGGCCCGCTCGCCCCGCAAGACCATCTGAACGTCGTTCCCCCTCTCACGACACCAAACGATGAGCAGCGACTACAACGCCGGCTACGACGCGGGCGCGCGCGGCAACATGTTCAGCGCCCCCGCGACCGCTGAAGGGACGGCCGGTTTCATGGCGGGGCAGGCCGCCGCCAGGAGCAAGTACGAGGGGAGCCTGGAATGGATCCTGGCCCCGCTCGTGCTCTGGCCGTTCGTCCTCATCTTCTACCCGGTGGGCGGCGTGGCGACGCTCCTGACGGCGATGGTAGCCGAGAAGGTGGCCCTCGCCGTGGGGCTCGGCGGGAGTCCGCTGCTGCGCTGGGCGCTGATCCTCCTCCCCACAATCGTTGTCTGCTGGACGGTGGTGCGACGGGAG
The DNA here is from genome assembly GCA_020852815.1 of Gemmatimonadaceae bacterium. NCBI lineage: Bacteria > Pseudomonadati > Gemmatimonadota > Gemmatimonadia > Gemmatimonadales > Gemmatimonadaceae > Gemmatimonadaceae bacterium. The sequence continues at coordinate 14,099 of JADZAN010000002.1, forward strand.
CAGTTCTGGGGGATGAATCGCACCTACTACCTGGCGCGGCACGTGGTGCGACTGCTCCTGCTGGCGATGCTGATGAACGGCGGCGCCACGAACGCCTGGCGCACCGCGCGCGACCTTCCGTCGTTAGGGTGGGAGGCGACGATCGCCTGGCCGCCGCAATGGATGGCAGTCGCGCTCTGCCTGGTGTTCTGGCAGCTCTTCTTCATGCGCGCCCACCAGTTCCGGCTCTACTGGGACAAGAAGCTCAAGATGTGGTTCTTCCGCCCCAAGGACTTCTCGCCGCTCTACTTCAGGTGGAATCGCTCGGAGAAGCCCGTCGAACGTCAGGCGCCGATCGCGATGCCGAAGCGGTGGGGGGAGTGACGGACCCATCGCCCGCCACGGTCCCGCGTCAACGCAAGTAGCGCCGGGCGACCTGCTCCAGCCGGTCCTGGTTTGTCTTCACCGCTTCGGCGAGCACCTCTTCCACATAGGGGCGCAGCGTCGGTTCTCCCCAGTGGTAACCCGTCGCCCGCTCCGCCAGCTGCGTCTCGTTGACGCATGCCGCCTCGAGCAGTGCGCGCGCGGCCGCGCGATCGAACTCCGGATCGTCGCGCGGCGGCAAGGCGTAGTTGCGCCGGGGCATCTCCCCTTCGGCGTCGTCGCGTAGGAATGCACGTGACATCGAGACCCTCCTCTCCGTCGTCTCACGTGGATCATGCAGCCGGCGCCCCGGGGCGCGCGCGATCGCGGGTGTCCTGCAATTATACCACCCCGCACCTCAACGCTACCCGCCAACAGCACCCCACCTCTGCCGTGTTCCACTCTGCGAAACCCTGCGCTTTCTGCTGTGAAAGAACTCGCGGCGCCGCCGACAGTCGTGCGGGAAGATCTTCCACCGCGAAGAACGCAGAGTCTCGCAGAGGTGGTGACGGCGTGTTGGTGCGGCGGTAGATTCGCTCGCCCTCCCCGGCCGCCGTCCTCCCCGCGTCGAGCACGCGAGCAGTATGGCTTTCGAAGACGCTCGCCAGGAATGGGGCCTTCCGCGGCAACCGCATCGACGTGACCTTCGAGCGAGACGGCGGGGCGATCGAGCGGATCGTACGGCAGGTGGGGCGGCAGAAGCTCATGGCGAAGCGGCGGAGGTGATGCGGAATCGCAGCGCTGCACATGAGGGAGGTGATCTTCTTGCGACGATTCAGCGGTGCGCGTGCCCACGCCCGTGGCGCGTCGTCGGTCGTGCTGGCCTTCATCTTCGCGGCGTGTCACACCCCCGAAGGCGTGCCTACTCCTGCCACGCTCGCCTTTCGCCTCGACGCCCCGTTCTGCAGCAGCCGCCTCCCCGCCGAGTTCTTCATCGATGGGCGATCGGTCGGCGTCGACACGTTCCGCATTCATCTTCCCCCGGAGCACACCGAGTCGGCGCGCTTCTCCGTGACGCCGGGGGCGCATCTCATCGGCGCACGAGTGACGATCGGCGCCAGCACGGTTGTCTGGCCCGATGCGGGCGATACGGTCGTGACCTTTCGCGCCGACACCATCTACACGCGCGTGCTGCCGTTCTACTGTTCCTGATTGACGTGCCGACGACGTCTACCCGGAGCGCAGTGCCACGTTAGGGTCCACGCGCGACGCGCGCAGCGCCGGCACCAGCGTCGCCAGGAACGCTGCGGCGAGCAGCACCGCGATCACGATACCTTACATGCGCGGGTCGCGCGCCGGTTGGTCGAAGAGGAGCGGTTGCACCTGGGCGCCAGCCGCAAGCGCGATGGCCGCGCCCAGCGCCACGCCGATTGCGGTGAGCACCATGCCCTGGCGCACGATGAGGCGCAACAGGTCCTGTGCCTGCGCGCCGGGTGCCACCAGCACGCCCAGCTCGTGCATGCGCTGCGCGACGTCGTAGCCAATCACCCGGTGCAGCCCGATCGCGGCGACGAGCAGGGCAAGAATCCCGAAGGGCGCGGTGTTGGCGCCGATGCCGAGGGCGAGCGTGGCGACCGGAGGGCGTATGCGACGTCCTGCCGCAGCGTGTCGAGGAGGGCCATGGGGGGCGGGGAAATCGGGGGGGAGATCGGGGTCAGAGTCACCGAGAATTTGGTTCGGTGACTCTGACCCCAATCGAACGAAATCTGCGAGCGTACCAAAATCGCGCATCTGGTGCACCGGCGTCGCGGGCGCTCTATTCACATCGCACATCATCCGCATCCTCAAGGAGATGAACGACTTATGAACTGTGCCTTCCGTCGGTGGACTACGCGTGGGGCGCTCGGGCTCGCAGGTGCGCTGCTGTCGGTCGCCTGCAGCCCGGCTCCGCAACAGGAGCGCGTCGGGAGCGATCCCACGCACGATCCGCGCACCGCCGTCCCACTCCCCGCCCACGGCCAGGAGGCAGTACTCGGCGAGATGCGGCAGCTACTGGGCGCGATTGGTGGTGCGATGTCGGCGGCGGCGCGCGCGGATACGCTCGCCTTGATCGCCGCGCTGGCGCCGGCCGGTAGCGCCGCGGCGGCCGACCACGAACTCGAGGAGCTCCTCCCTGCCGAATGGAAGGAACTGGCCGAGCGCACCCACGGCGGCTTTGATAGCCTGACGGTCGCGGTGCGGCGCGCGCCCAACGCACAGGCGGTGAAGGACACGGTCCTGGTGGGAATTGCCCGTATCAGCGCATCGTGCACCGCCTGTCACGAGAAGTTCCGCGTCTGGGTGCGCTAGCACCCCACACGACGACGTCTAACGATTGGCAGCAACACCGCACCTGCCCGCGCCAGCGGGCAGGTGCGCAACGGGAGCGACGACATGAAGGCGAGCACCTCTCCGCCAGCTACAATCGACGCATACATCGCCGCATCGCCACCCGCGGTCCAGCCTATCCTGGAACGGATCCGGCGCACGGTGCGCAAGGCAGCTCCCCTCGCCGAGGAACGCATCAGCTATCGGATGCCAGCCTTCTTCCTCGACGGGGTGGTGATCTACTTCGCCGCGTTCAAGAAGCACATCGGGATCTTTCCCCCGGTGCGCGACGCGGCGCTCCTTCCCCAGTTGTCGAAGTACGCCGGTCCCAAGGGCAACCTGCAGTTCCCGCTCTCGGAGCCAATCCCCTACACCCTCATCACGAAGATCGTGAAGGCGCGCTTGCGGGCGAATCGTGACCGCAAGGCGGCGCGCTCGTAGTGGTTTCGGAACCGGTAGCCGCTTCGCCGGCGCATTGCGCCCGTAACGGCGCGGCCGCCGGTTCTGAAACCACGTGCAGGAAGGGGCAGCGCGGTCATTAGACTCTGCCTCCATGCGTTGCAGCCGCCGGTGGAGCGCGGCGGCGCGCTACTTCGCGTACAGCGTGCGCAGTCCCCGCACCACCGACGCCGCCATCACGTCGGAATGCCCCATCCCCGGGTGGAACTCGATGGTGAGCTTGAGCCCGGGGTAGTTGCGGCCGCCAAGCGTCCCCGCCAGGTGCGACATCCCGCTCACGATCTCGCCGATTCCTTCCAGCTGCGGATCGGTAGCCTCCAGCACGCCCGCCGCGAGGTAGATGCCCACGGGGAGATCCTTGTGCGTCGCGGCGTACGCCGCCTCCTGCCGGAAGATCTCCCCGCGCCCGTAGGACATGGCTGGGCTGGAGATGATGTAGCGCGTGAACGGCGAGTTGGGCTGGAAGACGGCCCACGACGTGAAGAAGCCCCCCGCCGAAAGGCCGAAGAGCCCGAGCTGCGTGGTGTCGATGGGGAACTTCGCGGCGAGCAGCGGGAGCATCTCGGTCGCGATCGCGGTGAGGAACTTCGCCGAACCGCCGGTGCATCGCCCCTCCGGGCTCTGCAGCGTCTTGCAGAACCCGGAGACGAGTTCGCCAAAGGCGTCCTTCCGGTCCCAGCCGGGAGGCGAGAACTCGTAGATGCGCCGCCGCGAGTGCTCGGCTTCACCCTCGGTCAATGCCGTACCGACGCTAATCACGAACAGCGGCTTGATGACCCCGGAGAGTGAAGCGGCCGCTGCGAAGACGTTGCCGAAGGTAAAGTCACCATCGGTCACGATGAGCGCGGGGTAGCGCTTGCCATCCCCCGGCTTGTAGTCCGCCGGCATTCCGACGTTGAGGGAGAAGCGCACCCCCATCGACGGCGACTGGAAGGTGAACGACTCGACGCCGGCGTTCGGCACCGGCCGGGCCACCAGTTGCGCGCTGGCCGGCACGGCGGCGAGGGTGAGGAGCGCGGCGGCCACAAGTGGACGAGCGATCATGGACGAGCCTCGGGAAGGGATGAGCGCGCGGGTCGGCCGAGCCCAGCGCTTGGTTCACGGGTATCATACGAGAATGCGACGACGCGGTAAGGGCAGCGGCCGCGAGTTGCCCGAGACTTCACGCCCCCGTGCACTCCACTGGCGCTTTGCCCCGAGCGGCGATGACTTTCGGCTCCTCTCGCGGCTCAACGCACGGTCTACTCCCGATCCCCAATCCACTCGACAGGAGAACCGACATGTCAGACCCCGCCCGCACGACGATCTGTCTCTGGTACGACAGCGGCGCCGAGGAAGCGGCGCGCTTCTATGCGTCCATCTTCCCCGATACGGCGGTGAAGGCGGTGCATCGCGCGCCGGGTGACTACCCGACGGGGAAGGAGGGGGACGTTCTTACCGTCGAGTTCACGGTGATGGGCATCCCCTGCCTCGGACTCAACGGCGGCCCGCAGTTCAAGCACAGCGAAGCCTTCTCGTTCCAGGTCGCGACCGCTGACCAGGCGGAGACCGATCGCCTGTGGGACGCGATTGTCGGTAACGGCGGCCAGGAGAGCATGTGCGGATGGTGCAAGGACAAGTGGGGCATCTCGTGGCAGATCACGCCGCTCGCCCTAACGAGAGCCATGGCCGGTCCCGACCGCGCTGCGGCAAAGCGCGTCTTCCAGGCAATGCTGACGATGAAGAAGATCGACGTCGCGACGATCGAAGCAGCGCGACGGGGGTGACGGAGGAAACGATGCACGATGCGCCTGGCGGGTGCGCCCAGCGGATGGTCGCGCGCTACCCAGGTGCGGAGGCCCATGTGAACGCGGCATGAAGCGCGGACGAGCGTACCCGTTCACGGGCAGTCACTTCCTGTGCACAAAGAGACGGCGAAGCAGCGCCGCGACCGCGCGCGCATGCCGCTAACTTGAGCGTGCGCCGTCGCCCGTATCGTCCGCTCCTCGCTTTCGTGTGCCGTGACTCCTCGCTCGCTCCTCGCGCGCCTCGCGCCGCTCCTCCTGCTCGCGCTGCTGTCGACTGCCACCGTCGGGTCGGCCCAGGTGTCGTCCACCGGCGTCACCCTCTCCGGCCGCATCATCGACGGTGATTCCAAGGCGGCGCTCCCCTACCTCTCGCTCCAACTCCTCGCGGAGAAGGACAGCGCTTTCGTGGCCGGACGGCTTACGGATGACGCCGGGGGCTTCTCATTCTCCGGACTGAAGAAGGGGAGCTTCGTCCTCGTGGCGCGGCGCATCGGCTACCGTCCCATTCGCCAGCGCGTCCTGGTGGGTGAGCTCTCCCCCTTCCTCGACCTCGGCACGCTGTCAATGGTTAGGGAAGCGCAGGCGCTGGCCGGCGTGGTGGTGACGGGGAGCGCCGACGCGGTCGCCGAGGCGATGGACCGAAAGACGTTCACCGTCAGCGACAACGTTACCCAGTCGGGCGGATCCGTCCTGCAGGCCATGTCCACCGTGCCCGGGGTGACCGTGGGGCAGGACGGGAAACTGCTGCTGCGGGGGAGCGACAAGGTCGTCGTCCTCATCGACGGGAAGCAGACCGCACTCACCGGCTTCGGCTCGCAGGCGGGGCTCGACAACCTCCCCGCCTCGGCGCTGGAGCGCATCGAGGTCATCAACAACCCGTCGGCGAAGTACGACGCCAACGCGAGCGCCGGGATCATCAATCTGGTCTTCCGCAAGGAGGAGCAGGTGGGATGGAACGGAAAGGTCGGGGTGATGGGCGGGGCGGGAGCGCTGTGGGAGAAGAAGGCGAACCTCCCCACCATCCGTCCGCAGTACCGCGGGACGGCCAAGTTCAACCCGTCGGTCGCGCTCAATCATCGCAACGGTGCGACCAACGTCTTCCTGCAGGGCGACTGGCTCTACTCGCCGACGCTCAACAAGAACGAGTTTGCCACGCGCACCTACGATGACGGGACGGTCATCACGCAGCAGGTCAAGCGCAACCGTCGCACCGACTACGCCACGCTCAACGCCGGTGTCGACCATGCGTTCGATGGGCGCAACACGTTGCACGTGGCGGGGCTGTTCAACCGGGAGAAGATCCTCGATTACGGCGACAATCCGTATTTCGAGGGGACGCTGCAGAACCGCGTGCGTCTGTGGCAGTTCCTGGAGGATGAGGTGAAGTACACCGCCTTCGCGACCGCGTCGTTCATCCACAAGTTCCCGCAGGCCGGGCACACGCTCACGGTCACCAGCAACTACTCCTTCCATCGCGAGGACGAGAAGTACTACTTCACCAACACGCTCCCGACCTTCGTGGGGAACGACGCCTTCAAGCTCATCTCCGACGAGCACGTCGTGGACCTCAACGCCGACTACGTGAAGCCGCTTCGGCAGGGGCGTGTGGAGGCGGGCTTCAAGGGACGCTACCGCTCGATCCCGGTGAACATGCGCTTCTTCCCGGGACTCAACTCGCCCATCGACACCGGCGCCGGCGGCTGGGCCAACTATCGAGAGACGATTCCCGCGCTCTACGCGAACTACGTGTTCGAGAGCCAGCGTATCGAGCTGGAAGGCGGCGTACGCGTCGAGGGGGTGAACGTCAACTACGACGTCAACCCGAACCACAACACCTACAAGAGCGACGGCTATCGCTACTTCCAGCCCTTTCCCAACGTGCGCGCGGCCTGGAAGTTCGACGACGCCAACAAGCTCTCGCTCTTCATCAATCGTCGCGTCGATCGCCCCAATGAGGTCGACATCCGCATCTTTCCCAAGTATGACGAGCCCGAGCTGATCAAGGTGGGGAATCCCGCGTTGCAGCCGCAATATGCCACGTCGGCGGAGTTGGGGTACAAGACGAGCTGGTCGCTGGGGAGCTTCTACGTCGCCGCCTATCATCGCATCGTCGACGGCACCATCACGCGCATCGCCACGCAGGCGCCGGGAAACACGCTGCTCTACAACGTCTTCCAGAACGCGGGACGCAGCTGGAGCACCGGGAGCGAGGTGGTGTGGCAACAGACGCTCGCGGCCAGGCTCCTCCTCAATGCCAACGCCAACATCTACCGCCGCACCGTCGACGCCTTCTCGGTGGTGAATCGCTATCCCGTCCCGGTCACCTACTCCGCACCGCGCGAGCAGCTCACGTCGGGCAACGTGAAGCTTGGCGCCACCGTCACCTTGCCGGGCGACTGGCAGCTGCAACTCGCCAACACGTACCTCGCGCCCGACCTTTTCCCGCAAGGAAGGCTTGGCAGTCGTTACGCGCTGGACGCGGGGGCCAGGAAACTCGTGCAGCGCGGTCGCGGCGAGCTGGTGATCAACGCCACGGACCTCCTCAACACCAACCAGGCAGAGCGCACGCTGCGCGGGACGAACTTCCGCCTCGTCAGCACCGACTACCTGGAGACGCAGGTCGTGCGCGTGGGGTATAGCTGGAAGTTCTAGCACGTGCGTAGGGGATGGACTCGGGCAACCGGCGCGCCTCACCGCGCGTGGTTGACAATGCGCGCGTTGCGACGTCGCTTCCGGTGACCGACGGTCGAACTGACATCGTCAGAGGCATCTGTGCATGCGCGCGCGTTCTCCCCTTTCCGACGGGCCGCCACTGCCGCCGACAGCGCGCTTGCTGGACGGCGTGGGAAGCGCCCGGGCCGACTACGAGTCAGGATGGCGAACGCCTGCGCCGCCAGCTGCACGCGATACGAGCCGTCGCTATCACGGCTATCAGCAGGACGCGCCGGCGCTGCGGCGCGTTGCCTTACTCTCCGCGCAACTCGCTCGCGGGGTCCGCTGCGCTCGCCCGGAACGCCGGCACCGCCACCGCCACGAGGCAAACCCCCAGCAGCACCGTCACCGACGCGGCGAGCGAGAACGGATCGTTGGCGGTGACGCCGTACAGCAGCGACGCCAGCATCTGCCCGGCGCCCAGCACCATCGCCACCCCCACCACCAAGCCGACTGCCGCCACGCGCCCCCCTTCTCCCATCACCAGCTGCAACAGCCGGTTCGGCGTGGCGCCCAATGCGGCGCGGATCCCGAACTCCTTGCGACGCGCGGAAACGCTCGAGGCCACCACGACGTACAATCCGGCCACCGCCAGGAGCACGACGGCAAGCGCGTAGCCGCCCAGCACCGCGGCGAGCAAGCGCGGACGCGCCAGCGGCTCGGCCAGGCGATCCTGCATCGTCCCGTGGGGGTGCACGGCCAGCCCCGGCGCGAGCGACGACACCACCTGGCGCACCTGCGCGTCAAGTGCGGTTGGCCTCATGCGCGTACGAATGGCGAGGAACGGCGCCCCGCCATCGAACTGTCGCACCGGGAGATAGAAGGTTGCCCTGGGCTCGAGGAACTCGCGGAAGCGCGCGTCACGCACGATCCCGATCACCATGACCAGGCGCCCGCCCCACAGCCTAACGCGACGCCCCACCGCGTCCTCGCCCGGAAAGAGGATGCTCGCCGCCTTCTCGCTCAGCACCATGACCGCGGGCGCGTGGTCGCGATCGCTCGCCGAGAGCCAGCGCCCGCGCAGTAACGTTCCGCCCGTCACGCGGAGATACGCTTCGTTGGTGATCTCCATGTTGAGGTACGGGCGGCGCGCGGAGTCGTCCGCGGCGGCCCCCTCGGCTTCGAGACGCGCATCCCAGCCGGCAGCGCCGGCGTAGGCCTCGTGCACCACCGGGGCGACACCATCCACTCCTGGAAGGGCGGCAATGCGGGAGAGGATCTCCTCCTGCAGCGACAACCAGTGCTCGCCGCGCGCCTCGGGCGTGTCAGGCGCAACGCCGGCATCCCAACCGGCCGAGGGGATCAGCTCGACGAAAGACAAACGCTCGGGAGCGGTCACGCCGAGGTCGAGCGAGGTGAGGTTGACCAGCGAGCGTCCCAGCAGCGTGGACGTGCTGAGGAGGACGAGTGCCAGCGCGACCTGCGCGCCGACGAGGATGCGTCGCGTGCGCACGTCGCCGGTGCGCCCACCGGCCCCAGCATGCGCCGCGCCGAGCACCGATGCGGGCGGAAAGCGCGTGGCGGAGAGCGCGGGAGCGACGCCGATAGCCAGCGTGGCGAGCGTGGTCACGGCGGCGAGCGCCACCCACGTTCGCCAGTCCACGCCGACCTCGGCGACGCGCGGCAACTCGGCGGGGGCGAGGAGCGCGAAGGCGCGCACGCTCGCTGCGGCGACGAGGGCGCCCACGGCGCCACCGGCCAGCGCGAGCAGCGCGTGCTGCTGCAGGAGCGCGCGCACGAGGGTGCCGCGCGTGGCGCCGAGCGCTGTGCGCAACGCCAGCTCGCGCCGGCGCGCGCCCGCGCGGACGAGGAGGAGCCCGGCAACGTTGCCGCAGGTGGCGACGAGGAGGACGAGCGCAGCCGCGCCTAACGCGCGAAAGGGCACCCGCACGTCGCCGGTGACCAGTTCCGGGACAGGGCGTGAGGTGGCGCGCGCCCCTGCGTACTGTCGCGCCCCGGCGGCCGCCAGCGTGGCGTAGTAGTCGGTTAGCACCTGCCGCACGCGTGCCGCGTTGCTCCCTGGCGCAATGCGGGCCACGACGTCCACCGCCCACGGGCTCTTGTCCAGCGAGCCGTCGACCGCAGCGGTGGGAACGAAGGCGGTCCACCCTTCCACTCCTCGCGGGAGGTCGAGCCCTGGCGGCATCACGCCGACGATCGTGTACGCTGCGCCGAAGATGACCGACCTGAGTGTGCGTCCGATGATGTCGGGGTCGCAACCGAAGTGGCGCTGCCAGGCGGCGTGGCTGAGCACGATGACGCGCGGTGCGCCGACGACGTCGTCGTCCGGGCGCAGCGCGCGCCCCAGCGCCGGTGGTGTGCCCAGCACGTCGAAGTAGCGACCGCCGGCGAGTGTCATGCGCAGCCGCAACGGGGCGCCGCCGCCGTCAGGAGCAACAAACGGCCACGGATACGCACCGTTGTAGTCGCCAGCCGCAATGTCGGCCACGCCGCGCATCCGGTCGGTGAGCCCGTGCACGTCGCCGGGCCGCAGCGGGAGGTGCGGAAAGCTCCTGGCGCGGTCCACCCCCCAGAGCACGAGGACGCGGTCGGCGTCGCGCAGTGGCAGCCCGGCAAAGGCGACGGTGCGCGCGACCGCGGCGGTCGCCGTGGCGAGCCCGATCCCCAGCCCCAGGGTGAGAATGACCGCGGCGACAACGCCGGGTGTGCGCCGCAGCGAGCGCACGGCGTGGCGCAGGTTGGTGGTCATTGGCGGCCGGCGTGCGGCGTCATCGGCAAAGACTCCAACTCAGGGCAGCGCAAACGCGACGTACGATCCCCCGCTCGGCGCCCCGTTCTTCCCCCCGCCGCAGGCAATTACGATGTACTGCTTCCCGTTCACCATGTAGGTCGAAGGCGTCGTGTTTCCCGCGGCCGGGAGCGCCCCTTCCCAGAGAAGCTTCCCGTTCGATTTGTCGAACGCACGGATCTTGTTGTCGTAAGTGGTGGCGGCGATGATGAGGAGCCCGTTCTCGGTGACGATGGCGCCGCCGTAGTTGTCGCTTCCGGTGTTCGTGAGCCCTTGTTCGGCGAGCTTGGGGTACTCGCCGAAGGGGATGGACCACTTGGTCTCGCCAGAGTTGAGGTCGATCGCGGAGAGCGTCCCCCATGGCGGCTCGATGGCGGGGTACCCTTCGTGGTCGAGGAAGATGTCGAAGGTGGTATTGCGGTACTTGAGGAAGGTGGGGAGGTCGCGCGGCATCAGCGTGGGCGCCTTGCCGCTGATGAGGTACTCGGTCAGTTGCGCGATGCCGCTGTCGCCTAACGCCGTGGCGAAGGCCGGCATGCGACCGGTGCCGGCACGGATGGCGTTGGAGACCTGCTCGCGCGTGAGGCGCTTGGCGACGCCGGTGAGCGTCGGCCCAATGGGGGTGCTCCTGGCCCCGTGACACTCGGCGCAGTAGGCGCCAAAGAGCGAGTTGGTCTCGCGCGGGACGATCTTGAGGATCCATCCCATCTCATTGGCGTTGACGTAGAGCATTCCCGTCTTTGGGTCAAACGCCGGGCCGCCATACTCGCCGCCGCCGTCGACACCGGGGAAGATGATGATCCCCTTTGTGTTGGGCGGCGTCCACGGGTCGGGGGTGGGATTCTCCCTGAAGAGCTTGAGGGCCGCCGCGTGCGCTTCCGGTGTGCGCCTGGTGAGCATCGCCTCCGTCAGCTGCTGCCGGGCGAACGGCTTGGGGAGGGTGGGGAAGCGCTGCGAATCGGCGGTTGCCTCGCCATCGAGGATGGCGGGCGGCATCTTGCGCCACTCGCTGGGGAAGAGCTCGGCGCCGGTGTCGCGATCGAGGAGCCAGACGTGCCCGGTCTTGGTGATCTGGGCGACGGCGTCGACCGGGCGTCCGTTGCGGCGGACGGTGACGAGCGTGGGCGCCGCCGGAAAGTCGCGGTCCCACAGGTCGTGCCTGAGCCCCTGGAAGTGCCATTTGCGCGCCCCGGTGCTGGCGTCGAGCGCTACGATGGAGTTGGCGAAGAGGTTGTCGCCGAGCCGGTTGGCGCCGTAGAAGTCAAACGACGCGGAGCCGGTGGCGAAGAAGACCATTCCGCGTTGCTGGTCCACGGTGACGCCACTCCAGGCGTTGGCGCCGCCGGCGACCTTCCACGCCTCGGGCGACCAGGTCTCGTAGCCGGCCTCACCGGGGTGCGGGATGGTGTGGAACGACCAGCGGATCTTCCCGCTCTTCACGTCATAGGCGCGGATGTCGCCCGGCGCCGAAGGGAGCGCCTCGGGGACGGCGGTCCCGATGATGAGCATGTCCTTGTAGACGGCGCCTGGAGTGCTGGCGCTCACCGAGAGCCCCTCGACGGGGCGGCCGAGCCCCTCGCGCAGGTCGACCCATCCGCTGTCATTCCCCCAGCCGGCGGCCTTCTGTCCCGTCGCGGCGTCGAGCGAGAAGAGCCGATAGCGATAGTTGAAGTAGACGCGCCCGTCGTGCACCACGACGCCGCGATAGCGGATGCGCGGCCCGGTGAACTTTCCGTTGGTAGGGTCGAACGACCAGAGTTCCTTCCCCGTGGCGGCGTCGAGCGCGAAGGCGCGCTGCGTTGGCGACATCGCGTACAGCACGCCGCCCACGATGATGGGATTGGATTGCATCTCCGACCCCTCGAAGGCGTCCTTCGTGTCGTACGTCCACGCGACGCGGAGCTGCGCAACGTTGGCCGGGGAGATCTGCGCCAACGTGGTGTAGTGGGTCTTGGCGTCGCTCCCCTGGTAGACGGGCCAATCGACGTTCCGCGGGGCGCTGGTACAGGCGAGCGCGAGAACGAGGGCGCTGGCGGCCCAGGGCGAGAGCGGGAGGCGAAGCGGCATGCGGCCAATGGGCGGAGGGGTGTGCCCAATGCTGGCATTCGGTGCGCCGTCGCTCAAGGGGCGCGGCGCGTACCAAGGTCTGGTCTTTTCACCACAGAGAACGCAGAGTCTCACGGAGGAATTCGGGAATCGTGGGCAGGTGCTGCGCGCGAGCCCTCCACTCGTCCTCCGTGCAACCCCGTGTTCCCTGTGGTGAAGGAACTGCGTAGTCGATGTTGCAGCTGCCGCCAACAACTCCGCGCCCGCGCGTGCCACGCCTCTCGTCCGTGAACCCCGATCGGCCACCTCTAACGCCCGTGCTCCTCGTCCTGATGGGCGTTGCCGGCGCCGGCAAGAGCACGGTCGGCGCTGCACTCGCCAGCGCGTTGGGCGTCGAGTTCGTCGAGGGAGACGACTTGCACCCGGCGGAGAATCGCGCGCGCATGTCCGCGGGAATCCCGCTCACCGATGCGGACCGCGCCGGTTGGCTGCGGACGCTCGCCGAGCAGCTCGCCCAGGCGCACAGGGAGGGGCGTGGGCTCGTGGTCGCCTGCTCGGCGCTCAAGCGCGCCTATCGCGACGTGCTGCGCGCGGGTGCGCCGGTGCGCTTTGTCTTCCTCGACGGCGACCGCTGGCTCATCGCCGAGCGACTCGAGCGGCGCCGCGGGCACTTCATGCCGCCCGCGCTCCTCGATTCCCAGTTCGCGACCCTCGAGGCACCCGCGCCTGACGAGGCGGCGTGGCGCTTCGATGTCTCGACTCCGCCTGACGAGATCGCCCTCGAAGTGGTGGCGCGTCTCGTGAAGGCGGCGGCCAACGCACGTGGCGACGCCCGATGACCGCTGACACGCGTCTGCTCCTCTACGCGCTGGGGGCCGTTGTGGCCCTCATCGTCTTCATCGCCCGCTTCAAGCTGCACCCGGTCGTCGTCCTCGTCCTCGTCTCGCTGGGGATGGGGATCGCCGCGGGGATGCCGCTCCCGGCGGTCCTCAAGTCCTTCCAGGACGGCGTGGGCGGCGTGCTCGGATTCATTGCCACCGTCGTTGCACTGGGGACGATGCTGGGAAAGATGATGGCGGAGAGTGGTGGCGCGACGCGCATCGCCATGACGCTCATCGCGCGACTCGGCGAGCATCGGCTGCACTGGGCGATGATGTGCGTTGCGTTCATCGTCGGGATCCCCGTCTTCTTCCAGGTAGGCTTTGTCCTCCTCATCCCGCTCGTCTTCACCATGGCGACGCGCACCGGGATGCCGCTCCTCAAGATCGCGCTCCCGCTGGTGGCGGCGCTCTCGGTGGTGCACGGGCTGGTCCCACCGCACCCGGCGGCCATGCTGGCGGTGGACACATTCCACGCCGATCTCGGTCGCACGATCCTGCTCGCCCTTGTCGTCGGGTTGCCCACCGCGGCAATGGCCGGTCCGATCTTCGGAACGTGGGTCGCCCCGCGTATCAGAATCAACCCGGACAACAAGCTGGCCATGCAGCTGGCGGGCCGAGTGCACGGGACGATGCCGGGCTTCGCGATCACCGTCTTCACGGTGCTGGTCCCGGTGTTCCTGATGCTGGTGGCGAGCGCGGCGGCGGTGACGCGTCCGCCGGGCGATCACTGGCGCGCGCTCGCCGAGTTTCTCGGTCACCCGATCGTCGCCCTGCTCCTCGCCCTGCTTTTTTCCTTTTGGTCGCTGGGACGCGCAACACGCTTCACGCGCGAGCAGCTGTCGGCCTTCACCAACGAGTGCCTGGCGCCCACGGCGACAATCATCCTCGTCATTGGCGCCGGCGGTGGCTTCAATCGCGTGTTGAGCGACAGCGGGGTGGGGAAGGCGATCGCCGCGGTTGCCATCGGCACGCAGGCGTCGCCGCTCGTCCTCGCCTGGTGCATTGCGGCGTTGATCCGCATCGCGACAGGGTCGGCGACGGTAGCGATGACGACCGCCGCGGGAATCGTCGCGCCCATCGCGGCCACGATCCCGGGGACGAGTCCTGAACTACTGGTGCTGGCGACGGGTTCCGGATCGCTCATGCTGTCGCACGTGAATGACTCGGGCTTCTGGTTGGTGAAGGAGTTCCTGAACCTGACGGTTGCCCAGACGCTACGCACCTGGACCGTGGCCGAGTCGATTGTCGGCGTGGTGGGGCTCGCGCTGACGATGCTGCTGAGCCTCATCGTGTGAGACGACGAAACGACCTGCAGTGCGTGACGCGTCGGCGAACGCTCGCGGCGCCGCATCCGTGCGGCTTCACGTCGGGTCGTTCCACCCTCCCACGTCGATCGTCAGCTGCTGCGCGCGCGCCGGGCCCCAACTCCCGGGTTGATACGGCTCCGGTTCGCGCCCTGTACTCACCAGCGGGTCCACGATTCCCCACGCCGCCTCCACGGCATCCTGGCGCGCGAAGAGCGTAGCGTCTCCGTGCATGGCGTCGCCGATGAGGCGTTCGTACGCGTCCATCTCGTCGGCGCGTTTCTCGCGCACGAGGCTCAGCTCGACCGGCTCTCCTTCCATTGCCTCGCCGGGACGCTTGGCGCTCACGCCAATGCCAATGCCGACGGTAGGGCCAAGGCGGAGGCGCACGGTGTTTCCCATGACCGGTGCCGCCTCATGGAAGACGACGCTCGGCGGTGCCTTGAACTCCACGAGCACTTCCGTCACCGACCGTGCCAGGCACTTGCCGGCGCGCACGAAGATCGGGACGCCGGCCCAGCGCCACGAGTCGACGCGCAGCTGGATGGCGGCGTATGTAGGCACGCGCGAATCCGGCGCGACGCCGGGCTCGGTGCGATAGCCGTCGAACTGTCCCAGCACCAGGTGCTCGGGGTCCAGCGGCGGAATGGAGCGCAGCACCTTGGCCTGCTCGTCGCGAATCGCTTCCGCGTAGGCCGATGTGGGCGGCTCCATGGTCAGGAAGCCAACGACCTGCAGCAGGTGGTTCTGGATCACGTCGCGAATGACGCCGGTTTCCTCGTAGAACTTCCCGCGTCCCGCCACGCCGAACGACTCGGCCAGGGTGATCTGGATGTTCTCGACGTAATGCCGGTTCCACACCGGCTCCAGGAAGGCGTTGGAGAAGCGGAAGTAAAGGATGTTCTGCACCGCCTCCTTCCCCAGGTAGTGATCGATGCGGAAGACGGCCGACTCGTCGAAGCGCGCGTGCAGCGTGGCATTGAGGGCGCGCGCCGAGGCGAGGTCGCGGCCGAACGGCTTCTCGACCACCACGCGGGCGCCCTGCGCGCACCCGGCCTCGCCGAGCCCCTCGATGACGTTGGCGAAGAGCGACGGCGGGATGGCGAGATAGTGCAGGGGGCGCGCCGCCGAGCCTAACGCGGCGCGGAGCTGCTGGTAGGTGGCGGCGTTGGTGTAGCTGCCGCGCACGTACTGCAGTCGCTGGACGAGCGTGGCGAAGGCGCGGTCGTCGACACCGCCGCCGAACTCGGTGATGCTGGCCCGCGCCCGTTCGCGGAGCTGCTGCAGCGTCCAGTCCGACGAGGCGACGCCGATGACCGGGACATCGAGCGCCCCGCGCCTGGCCATGGCGTGCAGTGCGGGGAAGATCTTCTTGTAGGCGAGGTCGCCGGTGACGCCAAAGAAGACCAGCGCGTCGGAGAGCACCCCGTTCATGGCGCCTGCTTCTCCAGGTGCCCGCCGAAGGCGAGGCGCATCGCCGACAGCAGGCGGTTGGCGAAGTCATCCTCGCCGCGCGAGGCGAAGCGGGAAAAGAGCGCGCTGGCAATGACCGGCGCCGGCACGGCGAGGTCGTTGGCCGCGGCGAGCGTCCAGCGCCCTTCGCCCGAATCGGAGACGCGCCCGGCGAAGTTCGCGAGCTGGCCGTCAGATGCAAGCGCCTGCGCCGTGAGGTCGAGCAGCCACGACGAGACCACGCTCCCGCGCCGCCACAGCTCGGCGATTTCCCCCAGGTCGAAGTCGTACTGATAGTGCTCGGGATGGCGGAGCGGCGTCGTCTCGGCGTCGTGCTCCTGCCCCGAGCGTCCGCGCCCCGCGTGCTGCAGCACGTTGAACCCCTCGGCGAAGGCGGCCATCATCCCGTACTCGATCGCGTTATGCACCATCTTCACGAAGTGGCCGGCGCCGTGCGGGCCGCAGTGCAGGTAGCCGAGCTGGGCGGTGCGCGCGTCGGTGGTGGAGCGTCCGGGGGTGGGTGGTGCGGCCGCTGCACCGGGGGCCAGGGTGACGAGGAGCGGGGCCAGGTGCCTAACGACATCTCCCTCGCCGCCCACCATGAGACAGTAGCCGCGCTCGCGCCCCCACACTCCGCCGCTCACCCCGGCGTCCACGTAGTGCACCCCGCGCGCGGCCAGGCGCGGCGCGCGCGCGATGTCGTCCTGGAAGTTCGAGTTCCCCCCATCGACGACGATGTCGCCCGGCGACAAGAGCGGGAGCAATGCGTCGAGCGTGGCATCGACGACGCCTGCCGGTACCATGATCCAGATGGCGCGCGGCATCGGGAGCGAAGCGACCAGGGCGTCGAGCGAACGTGCGCCGACTGCCCCGTCGCGCTCGAGCGCGGCGATGGCCGCCTCTGCGCGGTCGTGTGCCACGCAGCGATGTCCCCCCGCCAGCAGCCGTCGCACCATGTTGGCCCCCATGCGCCCCAGGCCGATCATCCCGATATCCATGTCGCGCACTCATCCTGAAAGAGAGTCGGCGGTGCTCACGCTCTCGGTGGCCTCGCCGGTAGTTTTCAGCGCCCAATATGTCATCGGACAGCGGGAGGGGGGAAAGTCATGATGTTACAACGTCGCGGGATCGTGGTCGGCGAGGTTGAGCAGCTACGCCAGCGGCTGCGTGCCCTCGTGAGGCAGGCGGGCGAAGGCGCCGCGGCCGAGGGGCGACGATGGTCGATGGCAATCCCCGGGGGCTCCGTCGTCACGCAGCTCCTCTCGGCGATGCGCCCAGACGACGCGCCATGGAATGGCTGCGACCTGTTCTGGGTCGATGAGCGCGCCGTTCCATGGGCTGCTCCCGACTCCAACTATGCCCTCGCGCGCGCGCAGTGGCTCGATGCGCTCGCCCATACCGCGATGCGATTGCACCCGATCCCCGTCGACGCGCCCACGCTCCAGGCGTGCGCGGCCGCCTACGAGGGGACGCTGGCGTCGGTGCTGGGCGCGCAAGCGATACTCGACCTGGTGATCGTGGGAGTGGGAGAAGACGGGCACGTGGCCTCGCTCTTTCCGGGAGACGAGGGAGCGCTTGCATCGCCGCGCCTCGCGATCCCGGTGCCATGCGCGCCCAAGCCGCCGCCGCGTCGCATCTCGCTCACGCTGCGCACACTGACGGGGGCGCGGCGGGTGGTGGTGGCCGCCTTTGGCGCGAGCAAGGCTCTGGCGATGCGCGCCGCACTGCACGAGGGGAAGTGGGAGCTTCCGATCACCAGGCTCCTGCGAGACGCCGCGCGCGTGGATGTTCTCCTGGACCGGGCGGCGGCTGGCGAGGATTGATCGCAAGGCGGGCGTTGCCCACCCGCGCTCCATCGGTACTTCGTCCGTGTCCCGTGCCGCGTTAGGCATGCAGGGCAGTCTGCGGCGCGCAATCGCGGAAAGTCGGGGCGTTGCGGTCGCGCTGGCGGCAAGGCGCTGGCGCGCGCGCGTTTCGCGAGGCAACGTGGAGTCATCCCTTCCCACATCGACTTCATGCACGCCATCCGCATCTCGGCCACGCGCGCCATCGTCGCTACCGCCTTTGCCCGTGTGGTGCGCTCGCAGCTGCGGCGCGCGCTGGCAGCGCTCGCCCTCATGCAGCTCTTCTTCGTTCCGCGCGCGGTGCTCGCGCAGCAACAGGCTGCCGAGGCACCGGCATCGGGGGGCCGCTTCCAGACGCGCCCCGCCGTGACGGGGCTCAATGGCGTCGTCGCGGCGGGGCATCCCGTGGCGTCGGGGGCGGGGCTTCGCATCCTGATGCAGGGGGGAAACGCCTTCGACGCGGCGGTTGCGGTGGGCGCGGCGGCGGCGATGGGCGAGCCCGAGATGAACGGGATTGGCGGCAACGGCTTCATGACGATCTTCCACAAGGCGAGCGGGAAGGTCTGGTCGCTGTCGATGACTGGTGCCGCGCCCCGGGCGCTCGCGCCTGGCGACATGACGCCGGCGACGCTCAACGCGGGGATGAAGGCGGGGATCGTTCCCGGGAACCTGGGAGGATACCTGGCGCTGCTGCAGCGCTTCGGATCCAAGTCGTTAGGCGAGGTGCTGGCGCCGGCCATCGAGCTCGCCGAGCAGGGGTATCCGCTCGATCGCCTCACCGCGCAGTCGATCGATCGCGGGAAGGGGAACCTGTCGCGCTACCCGACCACCTCGGCGCTCTTCCTGCCTGGTGGCGCCCCGATCAAGGCGGGGGAGTTGTATCGTAACCCCGACTACGCGGCCACGCTGCGCAAGCTGGTGGAGGCAGAGCGGAAGGCACGAGGGCGCGGCGCGTCTCGGAGTGCGTCGATCCAGGCGGCGTTCGACCGCTTCTACAAGGGCGACATTGCGCAGGAGATCGACCGCTTCTTTCGCGAGAACGGCGGGATCCTCACCGCGGCTGACCTTGCCGCGTACACGCCGGAGTGGACGGCACCGTTGCACACGACGTATCGCGGCTTCGACGTGTACTCCAACCCCTCGACGTCGCGCGGTGGCTTCGAGGTGCTGATGCAGGCCAACCTCGTGGAAGGGTTCGACCTGTCGAAGGGGGGCGCCGAGTCGTGGCATGCGCAGATCGAGGCCATCAAGGTCGCGAAGGCCGACATCTACCGGTACGTCGCCGACCCGTCGTTCCATCGGGTGCCCGCTGACGGGATGCTGTCCAAGGACTACGCCGCGGCGCGCCGCGCCCTCATCGATCCGGCGCGCTCGGGCGGCTATCC
The DNA here is from genome assembly GCA_020852815.1 of Gemmatimonadaceae bacterium. Taxonomy (NCBI): domain Bacteria; kingdom Pseudomonadati; phylum Gemmatimonadota; class Gemmatimonadia; order Gemmatimonadales; family Gemmatimonadaceae; species Gemmatimonadaceae bacterium. The sequence continues at coordinate 33,427 of JADZAN010000002.1, forward strand.
TGCCGCCGGCGTGCCGCCGGGGGCACCGTCGGGCGCAACGCCTGGCGCCGCACTGCCGGGCGCGGGCGGGCCGGTCTTCGACGAACGCTATGATGGCGAGTTGCACACCACGTCGTTCTCCGTGGTGGACAAGGCGGGGAACGCGGTGGGCGTGACGCCGACGTTAGGCGGGCTGTTCGGCAACAACGTGGTGGTGGGGCGGACCGGGCTCCTCCTCAACAACGGGATGCGCATCGGCTCGACGTCGCCGTATCCCACCGACGTGAACTACGTGGCGGCGGGAAAGATCCCGATCCTCAACAATGCGCCCGTCGTGGTCCTCAAGGATGGCGCGCTGCGCTTCGTCTTCGGGACGCCGGGTGGCGAGACGATTGGGCAGACCGAGTTCCAGGTCCTCGTGCGCCTGGTCGACGAGCGGCTCCCGGTACAGGAGGCCATCGAGGCGCCGCGCTTCGTCCTCGACGCAGACCCTAACTTCTACAAGCCGGGCGCGGCCGTCGAAGTGCGCATCGAGGGGCGGGCCAACGCCGACGAGATCGCCGCGCTGCGGGCCAGGGGGCACAAGGTCACCGTCCTCCCGGGGTGGGGGAGCCTTGGACACATGCAGGTCATCGCCGTCGACCCACGCACGGGTCGCCTCATTGCCGGTGCCGACCCGCGTCGCACGGGGTACGCGATGGGGTTCTGAGTGCGCGAGGCGGGCACTCGTTGCAACGCTCTGTCCTGAAGAGCTTTTCACACGGAGAGGAACCGATACGCAGAGGTCCACCCCGAATCGGGGTGGACCTCCGCGACGTGCACCTGGCCTTGCGCCCGCGCCTAACGGTAGATGAAGGCGCCGAGTTCGGTGGGGTGGACGCTGCGCGTGAATCGGTCGGCGTCCTGGTTCAGCGGATCGCCGCCGATGGCGCGACGGATGGCCGGGCTCGTCGATCGCAGGTGGAAGTCGTTCGAGCCGGGGAAGACGAAGAGCGGATCGACCTTGATGGGACGCGAGCCAAGCTTCTCGGGTGCCCATGTCGACTTCCCCACCGGGTAGACGACGTTGTTGTCGATTACCGCGTTCGTCGCGCTGGCGGCGCTCTCCATCACCGTCGTCGCATTCTGGTACGAGATGTTGTCGTGAATCCGCGAGTTACGGATGTTCGTGGTCTCGACGCGGATCCCGGTCCCGTAGTCGCCACACCCCCACAGCTTGCAGTACGGCGGCTTGTTGGCGGTATAACCGTTGTAGCTCGTCGTGTTGCCGTAGATCGCGATGTTCTCGCGCAACCCGTTCTTGCCGTAGCCGCTGATCTCGATCCCGTCGTAGCCGTTGCGGTACACCAGGTTGTCATGGACGCGCACGTTGCGCACGGTCCCGCCCTCCTCGGAGGCGATGGTGATTCCCGCTGCGGTGTTCCAGACGCGATTGCCCGCGACCTCGACATCCTCCAGCGTCTTGTCCCACGCATCGATGTAGATGCCCAGCTGCACCAGGTTCCACACCTTGTTGTAGCGCACGTAGCCGTGCTTCGACGCCTCCTTCACGTCGATCCCCTCGCCGCCGCCGGGCTGCACCGACGAACCGGTCTGCCGCGCATCGTGCACCAGGTTCTCCGCGACGTCGAAGGTGTCGACGCTCACGATCGAGATCCCCTCCTGGCAGGTGATGCCGCGACCGTACGCTCCCAGGTAGCAGAAGTTGGAGAAGTCGTTGTTGTAGACCTTGATGTTGTAGCTGCTGAGCGCGTACAGCGCCGAGGCGCCTGACGTGGTGCTCGTGACTCCCTGCACCGTGACGCGGTTGGCCGACTGGATCATGACGCCGAAGAAGCCCGAGTTCTGCAGCGTGAGCCCGGTGACGACCACGTTGGTGGAGTTCTTCACATTGACGAGCCCACTCCACAGGAGCGACTTCCCGGTCGGGTCCCTGAGAATCGCCGCGCCGTTGCCACGCAGGACGAAGGGCGCGGCCGGCGTCCCGAACTTCTTCTGGATCAGGACGCCGGTGGTGAGCGCGTACGTTCCAGCCTGCACCACGACGGTGTCGCTGGCGGCCGCTCTGTTCACCCCCTTCTGCACGGTGCGGAACGGAAGCGTGGCCGTCCCCGGATTGGCGTCGCTCCCGTTAGGGGCGACATACCAACTACGCGGTGCAGCCGGCGCAACCGCGAGGCTGGCGTCGAGCGATTCGCTGATCGCCGGATCGATTCCCGGGTCGGTGGGCGAGGACGTGTCGCACGCGACGAGCGCGGCGAGGGTGACGACGCCAAGGGCGGTGGCGAGCGGGCGCAACCTGGTCATGTCGAGGCGCATGCTGAGTGTTGAGCGGCAGGAGGCTGAGTACTCTCTGCCTATGACGGCGAGTCGCTGGCTCGCGAAACACCCGCATCGCATCCCTGGCCCGTCCATCCCGCGAGCGGTCGCGCTCGGCAATCTGAAGCGGCTGCGTTCGCCATTCTGTGACCGGTGACCATCGCCCGTGTCGCTCACATCACGTCGACCTCCCGTCGATGCACGCGACGCTTGGACTGTCGGCGCGACCACGGCGAGAGAGCACCCAAAGCGAGCGCGTGGGAGGCGGCGAGCGGGACATTTTGACCGACCTTGACCAGCGGGTTATTGTCTCCGCGCCCCTCCTCGCCTTTCCCTCACCGGCCATGCTGAACCTTCAAGACGCCGCGCAGGTCGCCGAGATCACCACGCGAATTCGTGCGCTACGCCCGGACTCCCCCCGGCAGTGGGGAAAGATGACGGCACCTCAGATGGTGGCGCACTGTTCCATCGCGCTGGAGGCCGCACTCGGCGAACGGCATGTGCCGCGCCTCTTCGTGGGGCGCTTGCTCGGGGGATTCGTGAAGAAGGCCGTGCTGGGCAAGGACGGCCCGTTCGCGAAGAACGCTCCCACCGCCCCGTCGTACGTCGTGGCCGACGAGCGGGACCTGGAGCGCGAGCGCTCGCGCCTGCTCGCGCTCGTCGACCGCTTTGCATCTGGCGGCTCAGGTGCGTGCACGAAGGAACCGCACGCCTTCTTCGGGACGCTCACGCCTGACGAGTGGGCGGTGCTGATGTACAAGCACCTGGATCATCACCTGCGACAGTTTGGCGTGTAGGCGCCATCTCACGGAGCGGACTCATGCAACGCGTAACCGGCATTGGCGGCATCTTCTTCAAGGCGAAGGACCCCGTGGCCCTCCGCGCCTGGTACCAGCAACATCTCGGGATCGACGTGCAAGCGTGGGGTGGGACGGCCTTTCGCTGGGTGGATGCGAATGGCAACGCCTGCAACGGGTCCACGGTGTGGTCCATCATGCCGGACGCGTCGAAGTACTATGCGCCGAGCACCGCGCCCTTCATGGTCAACTACCGCGTGGCCGACCTGCACGCGCTGCTCGCGGCGCTGCGCGCGGAAGGGTGTGCCGTGGACGAGAAGGTCGACGAATCGGACTTCGGGAAGTTCGGCTGGGTGATGGACCCCGAGGGGAACCGCGTGGAGCTGTGGGAACCGCCGGCAGGGGATTGAGCGCGCGCCGGCGACCAGTCGCCAAACGACGCCTACGGCTTCGCCACCACCAGTCCAGCGACCCACTGCTTGAGCCGGCTCCCCTCCGGCTCGAGCGCCGCCGCCGCCTCGAGGTATGCCATCGGGTCGGTGCCTAACGGGAGGGCGAGCTTCTTCCCACGGTGGAGCGCGAACAGCTCGCCCCCTTCCGCCAGCAGCACGGCCTGGCTGGAGCCGTAGGCCGCCGAGAGCCCCACGTCGATGAGCAGCACCTTCCCGCCAAAGCGCGGCATGATGGCCCCCTGCGTCGTGGAGTGACCAATGACGATGTGCCGCACGCCGAACTTGCGCAGTACGCTGTCCACGTGCGCGGCCAGGAGCGTCTCGTCGCCCGTGGCGAGTCCGCGATACCAGAGCGGCCCCTCCTCGTCCTCCGCCATGTTCCCGGGGGGCGGCGTGCCGTTCCCCGAGAGCGCGGTGCGCACCCCGTTGTTGAGGGCGGCGATGGTGGAGTCGACGTACTTGGGCGACACGCCGCCGTGGAGGAAGAGCATGTCGCCCACCTTCACCACCGCGTCGTTCTCCCGGATCCACGTGGCATAGCGGCCGTTCCCCTCGAACGCCAGTCGCTGCTCCACCCACCCTAACGGGTGCTGCGCGAACCACTCCTCGCGGTACGCCGTGTCATCGCGCCGAGCGGAGTCGGAGAGGAGGCGCCAAGCGCGCTCCTGCAGCTTTGGCGAGTTGGAGTTGCGGAAGGCCTCGTACTCGCCGGGATGGACGTAGCGCAGGTCGCCCAGGACGTTCATCGCCTCGTGGTTCCCCACCAGCGGAAGGACGCGCCCACCCGCCTTCCGCGCCTCGGCGGTAAGCGTCATCAGCAGCTCCATCACCTTGCGCGAATCGGGGCCGCGGTCGGGGACGTCGCCCGTCTGCACCAGAGTGGTCGAGCCGCCGATCCAGTGCGCCTTGCCGTCGATCACACCGGCCTGCCGCAGCACGGTGAGGAACTGCCCGTAGTCGCCGTGCACGTCGCCCACCGCCACGAGTCGCGGCGCGGCAGGAAAGACGTCCTGCGTACGGCCTGCACGCGGAAGCGCGCATCCGAGCGTGGCGGCGACGAGGGCGAGAAGGGGACGAAGCAGTCGGGGCATGCGCGCGTGACGTCGAGAGGTCCGGGAGATTCTACCCCGCGTACGATCCCGCGGTAGCAGGGAGCTGGGCCGCGCGCGCGACGCTGACTGGCCACGCCTTGCTCCCGTGGCGAGATTCGCCAAGGTCCGGACCACTCGAGTACGGACGCTCCTCTCCCGAGCGGTGCTGAGTACCTGCTCCGCTTGCACCGCCATCTGTATGGAAGGCTGACCATGACGCACCCCACGCTCGAGCCGCTCGTTGTCCAGTCACGGGATGCGCGCGGCGTCGTGACGCTGATGATGAACCGCCCGTCGCAGTTCAACGCGTTGAGCGAGGCGATGCTCGACGCCTTGCAGCAGGCGCTGGACGCCGTGGCCACCGACGAGACGGCGCGCGTGGTGGTGATCAAGGGGGCGGGGAAGGCCTTCTGCGCCGGTCACGACCTCAAGGAGATGCGCGCCGCCCCCTCGCAGGGCTACTACGAGTCGCTCTTTGCGCAATGTGGGCGGATGATGCTCTCCATCCAGAAGCTCCCCGTCCCGGTCATTGCGCAGGTGCACGGGATTGCCACCGCGGCGGGGTGCCAGCTCGTGGCGATGTGCGATCTGGCGGTGGCGACTGCCGACGCGCGCTTTGCCGTGAGCGGGGTGAACCTGGGGCTGTTCTGCTCCACGCCGAGCGTGGCGCTGTCGCGCAACGTGGGGCGCAAGGCCGCCTTCGAGATGCTCGTCACCGGCGCCTTCATCAGTGCGGAGCAGGCGTTGCAGCGCGGGCTGGTGAACCGCGTGGTGGCCGGCGATGCGCTGGAGATGGAAGTCGAATCGCTCGTTGCCTCGATCGTCGCCAAGCCGCGCGTGGCGGTGTCGATGGGGAAGGCGCTCTTCTATCGCCAGTTGGAGGAAGGGATCGAGCGCGCGTATGCCGACGCCGAACAAACGATGGCGTGCAACATGATGGACGACAGCGCGTTGGAAGGGGTACAGGCCTTTATCGAGAAACGCCCGCCAAAATGGTAGGACGCCGCACGCTGCGCCATGCGAGGAGGCCCGGCCGCCAGCTGCAGCGACCGGGCCTCGCTTCACGTTCACCCCGAAGTTACGGCGTGAACGTTCCCTGCCGCTGGCCGATGCGGTAGAGCGCGCCGTCGACCAAACCACCGTTTGCCGAGATCCACCCGGTCATGGCCACGTTCCAGTTCACCAGGTTGCCGGCAATCGGCCCCCAGGCGTTGTTCCACCCCCCGACGCCGGTGAAGTCGGGGATCGACAGGTCGAGCGACGTCCCGGCGCCGGCGTACGCGGACGACACGGTGATGGTGACCGAACGGCGCGAGGCGGTCGCGGTCTGCGTGAAGGTGGCCGACCAGAAGTCCTGGTAGTCGGCGAGCCGCGCGAACTGCGCGCGGAGCCGCGCGTACGGCGCGTTGGAGATGCTGCTGATGGTTGGTGCGCCGATCGCCGAGCCCAGCGTGACGGTGGGGTTGCTGGGGTCGCGGAAGACCGCCGTGACCGAGCGGATCTGCGTGGCGAGCGAGCCGGCAATGGTCGCGGCGTTGACGGTGAGGGCCTGGACGTCGAGCGGCTGCGTCTTGTTGGAGGGGACGGTCTTGATGTCGAGCACGGAGCCGGTGGTGAGCGTGCTGCTGCCCAGCGATCCGAACGACGTCGTGTTCGTGATGAAGGTGTTGGACGCTGCCACCGTCTCCCCCGCCACGATCCCGTTCACCGTCAGTTGCGTGGTCGCCGGGTCGAAGGCTTCGCTCGCGTTGAAGTCGACCGTGCCCACGGAGCTGAAGTTGGGCGGGTTGATCCCGCGGCGGACATAGATCTTCGTGACGGTGAGCGGATTGCTCAGGTTGGCCGCGTTGAACGCCGAGCGCGTGGCCACGAGGTCGCGCAGGCCGTCGGGGACGCCGCTGATGGTGAAGTTGGGGTTTCCCTGCGTGGGCGAGACTTGCGACATCGCCGACCCCACTCCCACGGTGGCAAAGTCGTTGGCCGACGTGAAGCCGGTCACCGTTCCGTTCACCGTCTTGAGGATGCTCCCCGGGGCCGGGCAGGTCGCGGTCCCCTGCGACGCCAGTTCGGCGCGGCTCCCGTAGGTGACGTTGAGCGTGTAGTTGTCCGGGTTGTTCTGCATGACCACCGCAACGGCGCCGCGCGTCCCGATGTCGAAGGCGTAGCGGTTCCCGGCGCTGAGCGCTACCTGCGTCCACGGCGACGTGGAGCCACCGTCCTGGTAGGCGAACCAGACCGGGAAGCCGGTCGCGGTGCAGAAGGTCCAGACGACGTTACCGCCTGACGAGGCGTTGGTGATGGTGACGGGAATGGTCACCTGCGTGGTGGCGATCCCGTTGCCGCTGGCGGTGACGGTGATGGGATACGTCCCCGTCGCGGCGCTGGCGCCGGCGGCGATGCCTAACGTAGCGCTGTTCCCGGTGGTCTGCGTGGTGGTCATGGTGAGCGTCACGGCGGCCGGGGCGCCGCTGGCCGCGAGGTTCACCGTCCCCGTGAAGTTGGTGCGGGCGATGTTGATCACGGTCGTCGTCCCGCTCCCCGGGGCAATCGAGAGCGCCGCAGGGCTCGCGCTCAGCGCCACGCTCGCGCCGCTGGCCGCCGGTGTGATGGTGAGCGCGACGGTGACAGTCCCCGGTGTGGCCTGGAAGCCGGCGCCCTGCAGCACGACGTTGTACGTCCCCGGTACCGCGGCCGCCGAGGCGACGAAGGTCACGGCGACCGAGTTGCCGCTGACGGGGCCTCCAGGATTGTTGGTGGCGGTGACCCCCGCCGGGAGCCCGGATTGCACCGCGACGACCACCGTCCCGCCAAAGTTGATGCGGGTAATGGCGAGCGTCGTCGTTGCCCCGGTTCCACCCGCCTGCACCGAGAGCGCCGGCGGCGTCGCCGTCAGGGCGATGGAGGGCGCAGCCGCCGCGGTCACGGTGAGCGTGTACGTCGCGGTCACGGCGGTGACGCCGGTCCCGCTCGCCGTCACGATGAGGGGGTACGTTCCCGGCGCGGTGGAGGCGGCGACCGCCACGGCGATGGCATGGCTGTCTCCGTTGCTGCTGACGGCCGGCGTGACGCCGGTCGGCGCCCCGGTCACGGCCACCGTCACCGCGCCCGCGAAGTTGGTGCGCGCCACGGTGGCGGTAAGCGAGACGTTCCCTCCCGCGGCCACGCTCCCCGTCGCGGCGCTGAGCGTCATGGCGATGGCCGGCTTCGCCGTCACCGTCACCGAGACCGTCCCCGTCTGGTCGGTCATCCCGCTCGCCTGCCCTCGCACGACAAACGAGTAATTGCCGGCGACGACTGCCGCCGTGGCGCTCACCGCGAGCGTCACCGAGGTGGCTCCGGCGGCAACGGGGTTGGGGGTAAAGCTCGCCGAGAGCCCGCTGGGGACGTTCTCGGCGCTCAGCGTCACGGCGCCGGTGAAGGAGCCGCTGCGCGCGATCGTTGCCGTGACCGAACCGCTGGCGCCCTGCTCCACGGAGAGCGTGGACGAGGAGAGCGTGAGGGTGAAGCCGCCCTGCGTGACAGGGGGGTTGGGTGACGTGCCGTCGCCGCCGCCGCAAGCGGCGATGAGGGCAAGGGACGCGAGCAGCGAAGCGAACGATCGATGGCGAAGCACGGGACCTCCTGCGTTCGGTGGGGGTGGCCCGCCATTACCGGACAGGGCCGTCGCTGCCCGCATTGCGCAGAAGTGCGTCGCGAACGCGCACGCGGGCCCGACCAGGTCGTCGGGCCCGCGTGTGGATGGCGCGCTACTCCGTCGTTGCGGCCTCCGTGACCGCCCGCGCGCTCACGGCATGCAGGTGAACCCCGCGTGCGCAAAGTGCGCGTCGAGCGTGAGGACGTGCGTGAGCTTGCGCGCGCGCATCACTTCGAAGCTCACCGCGTCGGTAAGGCTCACGCGCTGGTCGGCAAAGCGCCGCAGCCAGCGATCGATCGCCGTGCGCTCGAGGCGTGCGTCGACGTACACGACCTGGTGCGACGGGTCCTGTTCCAGTGAGTCGAGGAATCGCAGCGCCTCCCCCACGCCGCGCGCGCGCGAGATGAGGATCTGCATCTCGGCGACGACGAGGTTGGTCGTGATGAGCGGTACCTCGCGCTCCATCCACCCCCGGTAAGCGGCGAGGGCGCCTGCATGATGGCTCTCACGCGGGCTCAGCGCGGCGAACCACCCTGCCGTGTCGAGGAAGGCTCCCTTCACCGCTGCCTGGTGCCGCGCTCTGCCACGCGAAGGACCTTTCCGCGCGCTGCCGTCGCCGGCGTGTCCGGCGTGGCCGGCGCTGGCTCAGACGGGCGATAGCTCTCGGCCAGGATGGTGTCGTGGTCGGCGGCCATCGCGGCTGGCCAGGTGGCGGTATCGGAGGCAGCGCTCTCGGCGACGAAGCGGTACATGGGGCTGTGTCCTCCCACCTGCGCGGCGAGGCTTCGCAGCCCCCGGCGCAGGACTTCGGCCTTGGGGAGTGCGAGTTGGTCGGAGAGGCGCGCCAGGAGGGCGCTGTCGGCGCTCTCGAGGTACACCTGCACCGGTTCGCGCACGGCGCGCGAGGAAGTTGCATGCTTTGACATGCATGTACGCTAACAGCCATTGTGCATGTACGCAATAGCATGCACAGCACCGCGGGGCGGCTGTGCCCGCGCCCCCGCGCCAGGCGACCCTAACCGGCCAGCACTGGCAACCGCCGGATCTTCTCCTCCCACTCCCTGGGGCCGGTCTCGTGCACGTTGTTCCCGGCGGCATCGACGGCGACCGTCACCGGCATCTCGCGCACGTCGAACTCGTAGATCGCTTCCATGCCCAGGTCGGCAAACGCGACGACACGCGCGGAGCGGATGGCCTTGGAGACGAGATATGCGGCGCCGCCAACCGCCATCAAGTACGCCGCCTTGTGCTTGCGAATCGCCTCGAGTCCCGTCGGGCCGCGCTCCGACTTGCCGATCATCGCGATCAGCCCGGTCCGGGCGAGCATCATCTCGGTGAACTTGTCCATGCGCGTCGCCGTCGTGGGTCCGGCGGGGCCCACGGCCTCGTCGCGCACCGGGTCCACCGGGCCCACGTAGTAAATCACGCGGTTGGTGAAGTCGACCCCCTCGGGGAGCGATTCGCCCTTGGCAAAGAGGTCGGCGATGCGCTTGTGCGCGGCGTCGCGCCCGGTGAGGAGCTTGCCGTTGAGCAAGAGGCGATCGCCCGCCTTCCACGTCGCCACCACCTCGGGCGTCAGCGTGTCCAGGTCAACGCGCGTGGCATTGGCGTCGGGCTTCCAGGTGACGTCGGGCCAATCCGACAGCTGCGGGATGGGGAGATGGGCAACGCCGGAGCCGTCGAGCGTGAAGTGCGCGTGACGCGTGGCGGCGCAGTTGGGGATCATCGCGATCGGCTTGGACGCGGCGTGCGTGGGATAGTCCCAGATCTTCACGTCCAGCACGGTCGACAGCCCGCCCAGCCCCTGCGCCCCGATGCCTAACGCGTTGATCCTGTCGCACAGCTCGATGCGCAGCTCCTCGATCCTGTTCTGCGGGCCGCGCGCCTTGAGCTGCGCCATGTCGATGTGATCCATCAGCGACTCCTTGGCCAGCACCATCGCCTTCTCGGCCGAGCCGCCGATCCCGATCCCCAGCATCCCCGGGGGGCACCAGCCGGCCCCCATCGTGGGGACCGTCTTGAGGACCCAGTCGACGATCGAGTCGCTGGGGTTGAGCATCGCGAACTTCGTCTTGTTCTCCGACCCGCCCCCCTTGGCGGCGAGCTTCACCTCGACCGTGTTGCCGGGGACGAGCTCGTAGTGCACCACGGCCGGCGTATTGTCGCGCGTGTTCTTCCGTGTGAAGGCCGGGTCGGCGACGATCGAGGCGCGCAGGACGTTGGTCGGTTCGAGGTAGGCGCGGCGCACCCCTTCGTTCACCATCTCCTGCACCGACATCGTCGCGTCCCAGCGCACGTCCATCCCCACCTTGAGGAAGACGACGACGATCCCCGTGTCCTGGCAGATGGGGCGGTGCCCCTCGGCGCACATGCGCGAGTTGGTGAGGATCTGCGCGATGGCATCCTTGGCGGCGGGGGACTGTTCCTTCTCGTAGGCCACGGCCAGCGCCTGGATGTAGTCCAGCGGGTGGTAGTAGGAGATGTGCTGGAGCGCGTCGGCGATGGACTGGATGAAGTCGGCTTGTTTGATGGTCGTCATGGCGCGGAAGTTATGTCGGGAGGGGCGGGGGCGCAGGCAGTGGAATACCGGCGCATGCCGGCCGGCGGAAGCTCGCCGAGGCTTGGCAGACCCGGCAACAGAGCCGAGGCCTGGGTCTCTTGCCCCCTGCCTCGGATCGACGCTACGGTAGGTCGTCCTGCGAATGTCGGCACGACCGGGAACGACAGGCAGCACGCGGTATGCGGTTCCGATGGTGATGATGCTGCTCGTCGTGGGACCTGACTCGTGCGGGCGAGTTGCATCTGGCGACTCGCCCGCGCGTCGCGGAGGTCTTGCGACACCGCCAACCCACCCAAAACGCCGGAGCACCCGTGTGACGAGTCACGTCCGCACTCACCTGCTCGCCCGCCTGACCATCGTGCTGGTGCTCGCGTCGACGGGTGCACACGCACAATCCGTCTGGCACCTCTCTGCGCCAGTGCTCGCGATCGGCGAAACCGACGGCAGCGGGTTCGGGAGTGTCGCCGGTGCGGTTCTTGGTGCCAACGGCGGCGTTATCGCCGCTGACGGGCAGGCACTCGAGCTGCAGTTCTATGACCGCTCGGGGCGACTCACGGCACGATCGGGGAGGCGCGGCGAGGGGCCGGGCGAGTTTCGGTCGATACGGGCGCTGCTGAGGTGCGGAGGAGACTCAGCCTTCGTCTACGACCCCGTGGCCCTGAGGATCTCGATCTTTGCTCCTGACGGTCGATACGTTCGAGCGATCGACCTGCGGAGTACGGGGATCAGCATGCCGCCATACGATGCCTACTGCAATGGCGGCGGCACGCTCGTATTTGTCAACCGTTCACCGTCGCCGCCCGCAGCCATTGGCCCGCGACGCCCAGTGGTGGAACTGACCGCGCTCAGCACGTCGGGCGAAGGCCTGAAGTCGTTGGGAAGCTTCCCGGCCAGCGAGCGATATTTCACCGGACGGGAGGACATGCCTCGACCGCTGGGTGCTCTCACCCTGGTAGCGGCAGGACCATCGTCGATTCATGTCAGCTGGGGTCGGGGTGAAGCGAGAGGGAGTCGAGTCGAGATTCGTAGGGTGCGGGTGGATGGAACGCCAACGCGCTCTGCAACGGTCGAGATTCCCCGCACCAGGGTGACCAACCGTCAAGTGCAGGCGTACATCGAAGCTCGGGCGGAGGCCCAGCGCAACAAGTCGGACGGCGCGCGAGTACGCGCGTTGCTGGAAGCGCTGCGCTTTCCGGATGAGTTCCCACCGCTCGGCCGCATGCTCGTCGGCTCGGGAGGGGAGTTGTGGTTGTCGGAGTACCAACTCCCCGCCGCTGACTCCGTTCGCTGGCACGTGATCGCGCCGGACGGGGCGCCGCGCGCCAGCATGATGCTGCCAGCGTCGTTCGACGTCCTTGACGTGGGAGAGGGATCGCTGCTTGGCACCTGGCGCGACGAATTGGGCGTGACGACTCTCCGCGTACATCGGTTTGGCGCTCGCGATCGAGCTCCGGCGGCGCGACCCGCTCGGAAGCCTCGAGACCTATAGCCCTTCGGTCGCCGACGCCGAGCGCCGAAGCCGCGGCCATCGGAAAACGCGTTCACCACCCGTGCTTGGTTGCGTCGCCGCGTTTCGTCTGCCGCCACGCGAGATGGTACGAATGACCCAATCCAACGCCGACGCCTGGTCGTAGTCTCCTCGCACGGCGCCGCTACGCGCGCGCCGCCATGCGTGATGAGACTACCCAAACGAAGGTGAGCGTTATGGCACAGCGAGCGATTTGGCGAGCAACGCTGCGGTGGGGCGGACGGATAGCGGGCGCGGTGGTGGTGCTCGCGCTCCTGGGCACCGCATCCGCATACGGCGTTTCCAATCGGCGCGGACACCGCACGTACGACGTCCCCGAGCACGCCCTCACCGTTGTGGCCGACTCGCAGGCGATCGAGCGCGGCCGGCACCTCGCCACCATTCGCGGCTGCAACGAATGTCACGCCGCCGACATGGGTGGCAAGGTGATGATCGACGACAAGGCCATGGGGCGACTGGTGACGGCCAACCTCACCAACGCTCGCAGCGCGGGAATCCTCAGCGACCGCGACTGGGAGCGCGCCGTGCGCCACGGGATCCGCGCCGACTCCACGCCGCTCAACTTCATGCCGTCGCACGAATTCACCGCCTTCTCGGACGAGGACCTGGCGGCAATTGTCGCATGGACGCGATCGCTCCCGTCGGTCACGCGTCTCTTCCCACCGACCCGCATCGGACCGCTGGGGCGCGCGCTGCACGCGGCCGGCGCGCTGGTGCTCTATCCCGCCGAGCGAATAGATCACGGGGCTCCTCACCCGGTGCGCGTGGTGCCGACGCCGGATGTGTCGTACGGGAAGTACATGGCGGCCGGGTGCATGGGGTGTCACGGGGAGAACTACGCCGGGGGGAAGATTGCCGGTGCGCCCCCCGACTGGCCGGCCGCGGGCAACCTCACCCCCACCGGGCTGGCGTCGTACTCGGAGGCGACGTTCAGGGCGGCGTTGCGCACTGGCAAGCGCCCCGACGGGACAACGCTCCGGCCGCCGATGGACGTGCGCATCACTGGCGAGCTGACCGATGTGGAGGTCAAGGCGCTGTGGGCCTTCTTCCAATCGCTCCCGCCGCGCGAGACGGGGGCGCGTTAGGCGGCGACGCGCACGCGTCGCGGGGAACGGGGCGGGAACGCGGCGGCGCACCGGGCGGTAGATTGAGTGAGCCTATCGCCCGCGCCATCGTCATGCAGCTTCGCATCATCCGCGTCGACAGTCGCAACCCGCTCGTCGGGATCCTCCTCCTGGTCGTCATCCTGGCGCTGCTCGCCTTCGTGCTGACGGCGGGGATGGCGCTGCTGGCTGGTGGAGCGGTGCTGGGGACCGTGGGATACATCGCGCGCAGGCTCCTGGGCGGGAAGCGGCTGGGCGCCACCGGTAGTGAGCGCGAGCGACTGGGCGTCGCGGGGGATGAAGTCTTCGCGCCCGGGCAACCGCTCGCGGCGCGACGTCCCGTGGACGTGCGGAGCCTTCCCGAGGCGGAGCGAGACTAGGCGCGCCCGCGCGCCCGCCCGCCCGCTGGCTCGCGCTCAGCGGCACCTCCTCGCCGCCGAGTCCAGTTCGTGGCCCACCTGCGTTTCATCGATAATAGATTTCGCCTCGATCGTCCCGCAGAACAGGCTGCACCAGAACCCCAGCGTCGCGTGTCCCTCCAGGATCTGTACGCCCACTACGCCCAGGTTCTGCGCCCCATCCTGCGCATTGCCCCGGTTTTCGGCGGTGTGGCGATGCTGGCGTGGCGCGTTCGCGAGACGCGTGTCCCCGTCTCCGCCAAGGCGATCGTGATCCCGCCGCTGGCAATGAGTTCCGGCTTCGTGATCTTCGCGATGCCGATGGCGCGCGTCCCCTGGACATGGGCACTCGGCGCCTTCCTGCTGGGGTGTTTCGTCCTGTCGTATCCGCTCACGCGTTCCACGCGCCTCGAGCCGCGCGACGGGGTGATCTACATGCAGCGCTCGCGCGCGTTCCTGGCGATCCTGCTGGCGCTGCTCGCGGTGCGTCTCCTGTTGCACGACTACATTGGGCACCTCATCTCGCCGTTGCAGACGGCGTCGCTCTTCTTCCTTCTCGCGTTTGGGATGATTGCGCGGTGGCGCTGGGTGATGTATGGGCAGTTCCGTGCGTTGACGGAGACGCAGGTCGTGGCGCCGCGCCGCGACGATGGCGCGGGCGTGCGCCGCGGGGCGATGGCGATGCGGGCGATGACGATCCTCACGATATTGGGGATCCTGGTGGCGTTGCTGATTCCGGTAATCGCCAGCCGCCGCGCGCGCGCGACGCCGCAGGCGCCGGCAGGGCCGGCAGGGCCGTCGGCGTCCGTGTCGCGCGACGCCTGACGCGGCGAGCGCGCGATCGACAGTTTACGTCCCCTCACGCACGATCGACCCGACCGAGACTCGCGCCTTGCCGCCCGTCGCTCGCCAACGTTCGCGCTCCCCGCGCCCTGCGCGCTCCCCGCGCTCTGCGCCCCCTGCGCCCGCCCCGCGCGTCGCGCGCGGCAAGAGCATCGCCACCGCCAGCCGCAACGGCGCCGATCCCTGGGCCTCGCTCGCGCGCGACGAGCTCCTGGAGATGCGCATTCGCGATCTCGGCGTGCGCCTGGAGGGGACGTGGATCGAGGAGTGCATCGAGGCACTGTACGAGGAACTGGCCGAGCGCGGGCTGTCGCTGCGCCCGCACTGCTGGCTGTCGAGCGAGTGGTTCTCGCCGGAGGGGGTGACGGGGATCGGCATCCCGTTCTACCTGGCGCATCCGCGGCTGATGCGTCTCGAGCGCACGATGATGCTGGAGGTGGAGGGGGGGACGCGCCCCGAGTGCATGCGCATCCTTCGCCACGAGACTGGGCACGCGCTGCAGCACGCCTTCGACCTGCATCGCCGCAAGCGGTGGCGCGAGCTATTCGGGCCGTCGACGACTCCCTATCCCGAGTCCTACCGCCCCAATCCCGCCAGCCGCAAGTATGTGCAGCACCTGCGCCTGTACTACGCGCAGTCGCACCCCGACGAGGACTTCGCCGAGACGTTCGCTGTGTGGATGGGGCCGCGCTCGGCGTGGCAGCGGAGGTACCAGGGGTGGGGGGCACTGCAGAAGCTGCACTACGTGGACGAGCTGATGGAGGAGCTGCGCGGCGGGCGGCCGCGCCGACGCGCGCGCGAGGTGGTCGAGCCGCTGTCCAGTCTGACGATGACGCTGCGCGAGTATTACGAGGGAAAGCGTGCGCAATACACGGTGAGCTATCCCACCACGTATGATCGCGAGTTGCTCAAGGTCTTCTCCAACGATCCCAAGCATGCCCGGCGCGAGCTGGCTTCGCACTTCATCCAGCGGCACCGTGTCGAGATACGTCGCACCGTGGCGCGCTGGACGGGGGAATACGAGTTCACGCTCGACCAGTTGCTGCGCGACATGATCGGGCGTTGCCGCGAACTCAAGCTGCGGGTGACCGGGCAACAGCGGCCGGTCCTGCTCGACTTTGCCGGGATGCTGGCGGTGCGCACGGTGCACTTCCTGTATTCGCGGCGCGTCTCGATCGCGATGTGAGAATGCCATGAGCCGGACAACACGTCGCAAGCTGCGCATCCTGGTGCTGGTCCAGCCAACGCTGATTCCGCCGGAATCGGACGCCGGGTTGAGCGAGCGCGAACGCTATGAGATCAAGACCGAGTACGACGTCACCAGCACGCTGCGCCGCCATGGGCATGATGTGCGCGTGCTGGGCGTGCGCGACGAGCTTCTCCCCATCCGCCAGGCCGTGGAGGAGTGGAAGCCGCACGTTGTCTTCAATCTCCTGGAAGACTTCTTCGGGCTGCGCGAGTTCGATCATCACGTGGTGAGCTACCTCGAACTGCTGCGCGTTCCATACACCGGGTGCAACCCGCGCGGCCTCGTGCTCGCGCGCGACAAGGCGCTGAGCAAGAAGATCCTGGCCTACCACCGCATCCCGGTCCCGCACTTCGACGTGGTGCGGCGCGGGCGCACGGCCCGCCGGTCGCGCCATCTCAAGTTCCCGCTCATCGTGAAGTCGCTCACCGAGGAAGGGTCGGTGGGAATCGCCCAGGCGTCGGTGGTGGAGAACGACGAGGACCTGAGGGCGCGCGTGGAGTTCATCCATCGCACGACGGAGAGCGACGCCATTGTCGAGGAGTTCATCGATGGGCGCGAGATCTACATGGGGATAGTCGGCAACCACCGCCTGGAGGTCTTTCCCCCGTGGGAGCTGACCTTCGAGAACGTGGCGCCGGGAACGCGTCGCATTGCCACCTCGCACTACAAGCACGACCCCAATGCGCAGGAGAAGCGCGGCATCAACCAGGGGCCGGCGCAGCTGACGGAGGCGGTGCGCAATCGCCTCGTGTCCGCGGCGCGTCGCATCTACAAGCTCCTCTCGCTCGACGGCTACGCGCGCCTGGACTTCCGCCTGCGCGAGGATGGAACGCCGTTCTTCCTCGAGGCGAACCCCAATCCCGAGATCGCCGAGAGCGAGGAGTTCGCCTCGTCGGCGCTAGAGGCGGGGTATGCCTATCCCGACCTGGTGCAGCGCATCGTGACGCTCGGCGTTCGGCGCGGGTCGCTGTAGGTCGCCGTAGGTCGCTGTAGGTCGATCCAGCCCGCGGCGTTTGGGCGGCACCTGGCGGCGTGGCGGTGGGCGCTGCAGGCAGTGCTGTGGCGCGCGCCGCGTCGGGCGCGGGACGAGCTGCGGCGCGGTTGCCCCTTCCAGCACCCGCGGTCGGCGGTGCAATGTGGAGGCGACCGATCCCTCACCCGCCGAGAGTCCGATGCGCACGCCCACGCCCCGTGTCGTTGTCCTGCTGGCAGTCGCGGCCTGTTCGTCTCCCGCCAGCAAGGCGCCGCCCGAGCCTAACGCGGATGCGGCAGTCGCCCGCGTTACCGCCGGGCTGCGCGCAGCCATCGCGGTCAAGGGCGAACCCCCCGCCTCCTTCTCGCTCGCCGAGCGGATGGCACACTACAAGGTGCCGGGCGTCTCGATCGCGGTGGTGGACAGCGGACGCATCGTCTGGGCGCGCGGCTTCGGCCTCAAGCAAGCGGGGACGAGCGACTCGGTCACCGCAACGACGATCTTCCAGGCAGCATCGATCTCGAAGCCGGTGGCGGCCACGGGGCTGTTGCGGCTGGTGGAGGAGGGGAAACTCTCGCTCGACGCGCCGGTCAACGACTACCTCAAGAGCTGGAAGCTCCCCGAGAACCGCTTCACCGCCACGGAAAAGGTCACGCTGCGCCGCATCGTGTCGCACAGCGCTGGGCTCACCGTCCACGGCTTCCCCGGCTACGCCGCCAACGATTCGGTGCCTACGGTGCCGCAGTTGCTCGACGGTGCCAAGCCGGCCAATACCGCCGCGGTGCGCGTCGACACCTTTCCTGGCGCCATCTCGCGCTACTCCGGCGGCGGCATCACGATCGAGCAGCTGGCGATGAGCGATGCGACGGGTGAGGCGTTCCCGGCGCTGCTCAAGCGCCTCGTGCTCGATCCGATCGGGATGTCGAACAGCGGCTACGATCAACCGCTGGCGGCGCCGCGCACGGCGCAGGCTGCGGCGGGGCATGGCCCGGACGGGACGATGATCGAGGGGCGCTGGCACACGTATCCGGAGTTGGCCGCTGCCGGTCTTTGGACCACACCGACCGACCTCCTCAAGTGGGCCGTGGAGATCGCGGCGGCGCGCGCCGGTACCTCGGCCAAGGTGCTCTCGCAGAAGATGGCGACCGAGATGCTCACGGCGCAGAAGGGGGCGTTTGGCCTGGGCCCCGCGCTGGCCGGCAAGGAGCGCGGCTTCAACTTCGGGCATGGCGGCGCCAACGAGGGCTACCGCGCGCAGGTGACCTACTTCCCGGAGTTAGGGCGCGGTGCCGCGGTGATGACCAACAGCGACAACGGCTCGGCGCTGGCCCAGGAAATCCTCTTCGCGATTGCCGCCGAGTACACGTGGGTCGACTTCGCCCCGCGCGAGATTGCGCCGATCGCGCTCGACTCGGCCGCGCTCGACGCCCTCACCGGGACGTACATGATCGACAAGCCGGAGAAGATCACCCTCTCGGTCACGCGCGAGGGGACGAAGCTCTTCGTCGAGGAACCCAGGTATGTGCCGCGCACCGAGGTGCGATTGCTCGAAGCCCGGAAGGCGATCGCACTGGAATCGGGGATGCAGTTCTCCTTCATCGCCGACGCCAAGGGAAAGATCACCGGAATCGACTTGCCGCCCATGAAGCTCAAGCGCTCGAGCGCAGCCCCAGCTTCGAGCGCACCGCGGCGGTGAGCGTGACGGCGCGACGCGCGAACTCTGCCCAGGGATCGTCCTGGCGCAGTCGCTCGTCGAGGTCGCGCATGGTGAACGCACGCGCGGTGTCGAGGGTCTCGAGTTCATCCCAGGCGACCGGCGTTGCCACCGGCGCCTCGGGCTGGGCGCGCGGAGAGTACGGGGCAATGGCGGTGGCGCCGCGCTGGTTGCGCAGGTAGTCCACGAAGATGCGCCCCTCGCGGCGCGCCTTGGACAAGTTGGCGACGAAGCGCTTGGGATCGAGTGCGGCAACCTGCGTGGCAAATGCCGTGGCGAAGTCCTTCAATTCATCCCAGCCGTGACGTCGCCTGAGGTTGAGGACGACGTGAATCCCCTTCCCCCCGGTGAGCATGGCAAAGCTGGGGAGGTTGGCGCTGTCGAGGAGCGACTTGATGTCGAGCGCCGCTCGTCGTACATGGGCAAAGGGGAGTCCCTCGTCCGGGTCGAGGTCGAAGACCAGGCGATCGGGGCGCTCGGGGGCGTCGATGCGCGCCCCCGACAGGTGGAGCTCCACGACCGATAGCTGCGCGCAGGCCTCCAGTGCGCGCGCGTTAGGCAGGGCAAGGTAATCCTCGGTGGAGCCGTTTCGCGCGGTGACCGGAACGACGGCGATCTCCGATGGGATCCCCTCGGTGGGGTGCCGCTGGAAGAAGGTCACCTTGCCCACGCCATCGGGAGCGCGCACGATGCTGACGGCGCGTCGAAAGGCGTGGGGCCCCATGCGGCCGGCCACGCGCGCGAAATACTCCGCCAGCTCGCCCTTGGTGATGCCAGCGACGGGGAAGAGGACGCGCTCGGGATGCGTGAGTCGCACCGCCGAACGATTGGTGCTGCCTTTGGTTGGCACTTCGCTCCTCACCTCCCGTGCAGGCTTGTCTTCACGCAAGCCGAGAAAGACGCCGTGCCTCGCGAAGCCATCGCGGGTGAACTCGGTGAAGCGTACCTGGGCGACGAGCGTCGGGCTGACCCAGCGCGCGCGCCGTGCGACATCGCGCGGAACATCGAGCGGCGGCGTGGCTCGCGCAAGGGCGGAAAGTCGTCGCTGCAACGAAACGAGCGTCGGTTCGTCGAAGCCGCTGCCAACATTCCCTCTGTAGGTAAGCCTCCCGTCGACCCGATCGGCCAGCAGGAGCGAGGCAAAGGGGCGATGGCGCTCCGACGGAAGCCAGCCGACGATCACGAACTCCTGCACGTTGACCAGCTTGGCCTTCTGCCAGCTCGCCGTTCGCCCGCTAAGGTACGGCGCGTCTCGCTGCTTCGACACGACGCCCTCGAGCCCGCGCTCGGCGAACGCTGCCAGGACGGTCGCGCCCTCTCCGGCAAAGACAGGCGAAATGTGGAGCGGCGCCGCTCCGTGTGCGAGCACCGCCTCCAGGGCGCCGCGGCGCTCGGCGAGCGGTTTCGCCCGCAGGTCATCGTTCCCGAGGGCCAGCAGGTCGAAGATGAAGTACGAGACATCGTTCGCGCCCGCCTTCAGCGACTGTTGAAGCGCCGAGAAGTCGGTGCGGCCGTCAGGCGTCGCGACCGCTACCTCACCATCGAGGAGCACGTCGGCCAGGTCGAGCGCCGCCAGCGAGCGCGCGATGCCGGGAAAGGTGTGCGTCCAGTCGAGTCCGGCGCGCGTGTAGAGCCGGACGGCTTCACCCGACACCGACGCCTGCAGCCGATAGCCGTCGTACTTGATCTCGTGATACCAATCGTCGCCAGCGGGAGGGCGCTCGACGCGCGTGGCGAGGGCCGGCGGCACGAAGGGCCACCGCGTCGCGCGCACAGCTCGAGGTGCAGGCATTGCCCGGGCACCTCGAGCTGTGCAGCTGGCGGGCGCGCGGATCAGCGCTTCCGGCCGCCCTTGTTCGTGTGGCCATTGCGGCCGGAGGTGCGCGACGCCGTCGGTTGCGTCTCGGCCTCGTCCTCGGCCATCAGGTCGCCCTCGGCGGCATCCGCTTCCTCGTCCTCTTCCATGTCGCCATCGCGCTCGGCCAGCGCGTTGATGCCACCTTCGGCCAGCGACGTCAGGCGTTGGTCGGCTTCCTTCTCCTCCTCGAGCGTGGCTTCGAGCAGGGCGGCGATTTCCTCGTGCCCCATGCTCCGTGCGTACTCGCACACCGTGCCGTAGCCGGCAATCTCGTAGTGCTCCACACGCTGGGCGTTGGCGATGATGCCGGCGTCGAGCACGTCCTCGTCCACGTCCTCCTCGAACAGGTCCTTGCTCTCCTCGATGAGTCCCTCCATTCCCTTGCACCTGGGGCCGCGGCTGCTCTCGCCCAGCAGCTCGAAGCACTGCTCGAGGCGCGTGACCTGCTCCTCGGTCTGGTCGAGATGCTTGCGAATCGCGTCCTGGAGATCGCGGGAGGTGGCGTTCTTGGCCATCCTGGGGAGCGCCTGCACGAGCTGGCGCTCGGCGCTGTAAAGATCCTTGAGTTGGTGCACCATGAGGTCGTGCAGGGTGGCGAGCTGCATGGGTCGTGTCTCCGTTGGGAACGTGGGGGCGAACGGTGACGGATCGTCAGTCGGTCGCGGGCTGGTCGCGATCGTCGTCGCGGTCGAGGTCGTCGTCCTGCGGGTTTCCCGCGGCGCGGTAATCATCCTCGTCGTCGCGATCGGGGGCGGGGCGCGAATCGGGGATATCGCGGTCGCGGTCGCGACGCGGCGCATCGCGCGGTTGGTCCGGGTCGTAGGGATTGGTCATGCGATACTCCTGTGAGGGCGACGATCCGGCCGGCAGGCACCGGCGCGGCGGACAAACTTGAGAAAGTCGGCGTGCGGGAACATCGCCCGCGCGGATGATCTTTGCGCCAGCCGGCTGGGCGACGCTCGGTGGTGCCCGGCATGCGTCACGTCACGCGTCACGTCACGCGACACGTCACGCGTCGCGTCACGCGTCACGTCACGCGACGCTCAGGCAGACTTGCGCGATCGCGACGACTTGCGCGCCGTCGCCTGGCGTCGTCCGGTTCGTCGTGCCGCGCGCGGGGGCGCGTCGCGCTCGAGGCTTGCCTTGAGCGCCTGCACCAGGTCGAGCACCTTGCCGCCCCCTGCCTGCGGCGCCTCGGCTTCGGTGATGTCCTCGCCCTCCACCTTGCGCTGCATTGCCTCGGCCACGCGTTCGCGCACGCTGTCCTTGTACTTGGACGGGTCGAAGCGATCGGTGGCGCCCTGGTCGATCAGCTTCTTGGCCAGCGTGAGTTCGCTCGCCTTGACGTCGCTATCGCCCACCGGGATCTCATCGGGGGAGCGCAGCTCGTTGGCGTAGTGCAGTTGTTCCATGACGAGAACGCCGTCGCGCGGGCGGAGCAGCACCAGGTACTGTCGCCCGCGCGCCGCGTACTGCCCCAGCGCGGCGCGCCCGGTGTCCTGCAGCGCCTTGGCAAGGAGTCGGTAGGGGCGCTCGCCTCCCTTGCCCGGTCCCAGGAAGTAGACCTTCTCCAGGTACTCGCGGTCCACATCCGAGAGCATGACAAACTCCGTGATGTCGATGCTCCCCGTTGCCTTCTCGTCCAGCGCCTTGAGTTCCTCCGGGGTGAAGATGACGTACTCGTCCTTCCGCACCTCGTATCCTTTCACGAGCTGGTTGCGGGGAATCACCTCGTCGGTCGTCGGGTCGATGTACTGCTGCTTGACGCGCTGGCCGCTCTTCTTCGAGATGAGGTGGAAGTGCACCTCGTCGCGAGTGTCAGCGGCCGAGTAGAGTTCGACCGGGACGGCGACCAACCCAAAGGAGATCGTGGCCGAGGCGATGGAGCGCGGCATCGCGTCACCTCGTGGGCTTGCGTGACGGCTGTCCGGCGTGCGTTGGCGTGAAGGACGGAGGGTCGGATGCCGGGAACGACTCGGCGCTCGCCTCCTCGACCGGATCGTCCGAGTCGGGTGGTGGTGGTTCCACCTCCCGCTCGGCTTCGCTCCGCTCCTCCTCCTCGTCCGGACGACGGAGCTTCTTGCTGCGCTTGTGTAGGGGCATGGCGTGTCCTCTCGTGGCAGGTGCCTTGGGGCAAGCTGCGATCGGCCAGGCGCTCCGGCCATTTCCCGCGGGAGCGATGTGCGCGCCCTCCCATCGGGCGGGGTGCCCGTACGCCCGAAGTGACGCGCCCCGCATTGGCCGAGCGGGCGACGCGACGCATGGCCCCGTCGTGGCTGGCCCGCGATCAGGTGGGGCCGGGCGTCGTCGCGGAGTTGGGCAGCGACGCGAGGAGGGTCGACAGCTCGGCCGGATCGACCGGCTTCACGAGGTGTCGGTCGAAGCCCGCCTGCTCGGAGCGTTCTCGCGCATCGAGCTGCCCCCATCCCGTGAGTGCGACGATCAGCGTGTTGCGCGCCCAGGCTGAGGAGCGGATGCGCGCGCAGGCATCGAAGCCGTTGAGGTGGGGCATCCCGATGTCGAGGAGGATGGCGTCGGGATGCATCGACTCAGCGGCCGACACCGCCTGCAAGCCGTCGCTGACGATGCGCACGGCGTGGCCGTCCAGCCGCAACAGCTCGGCGAGGCTGGCAGCCGCGTCGGCGTTGTCGTCGGCTATGAGGACGCGGCATGGCGTCCGCGCGACCCGGCCGTTGTCTGTACGCTCGGGCGCTGGCGCGTCGACCTGGGCCCTAAGCACCGGAAGCCGCACCAAGAACTCGCTGCCGCGGCCAATGCCGTCGCTGCGTGCCTCCACGCTCCCCCCGTGCATCTCGACGAGACGCTTGACCAGGGTGAGGCCGACGCCGAGTCCTCCCTGCGAGCGCTCGAGTGACCGATCGGCCTGCATGAAGAGGTCGAAGACGTCGGGGAGGAGGTCGTTGGCAATCCCGACCCCCTCGTCGCGAATGCGCACGACAACGGTGTCGCCTTCCTCCTGCACCGAGACGTGGATGGTGCGACCGGGCTCACTGTACTTCGCCGCGTTGTTGAGCAGGTTGGCGAAGACCTGCGACAGCCGGGTCACGTCGGCGTGCAGGTGGATTGCATGTGATGGAAGGGTGACGTCGAGCGTGTGCTCGCCGCCATCGATGTGCGGGCGGCTGGTCTCGATTGCCTGCAGCAGCACATCGGAGAGGGCAATGGTCTCGCAACGGAGTTCCAGCTTGCCACCGGTAATGCGGCTCACGTCGAGTAGGTCGTCGACCAGGCGCACCAACTGCGCGAACTGTCGCTCGACGATGGAGCGTGCCTTGACCACGGCCTCGCTGCCGTGTGGTTGCACCCGACGGATGATCTCCAGCGCGTTGCGGATGGGGGCCAGCGGGTTGCGCAGCTCGTGTGCCAGCGTGGCCAGGAACTCGTCCTTGCGCCGGTGCGCGAGCGAGAGGTCGGCGGCGAGCGCGCGCAGGTCGCGCTCCATCACCTTGCGGTCCTCGAGATCTATCGCCGAGCCGATCCATCCCAGTGACCGCTGCTCGGAGTCCAGGCGTGGCGAGGCGGAGTGCAGCGTCCAGCGCCAACTCCCGTCTGCCTGGCGCAACCGCAGCTCGAGTCGAAACGGCGCCGCGTCGCCCGCGGATGGCGCATCGCGCAACGCCGCGAGGGCAGCGCCGAATGCGTCGCGCTCATCCGGATGGATGCGCTCGAGCCATCGCGTTCCCAGGTCCTCGCCGGGCATGGCCCCGGTCACCTCCAGCCATTGGCGATTGAGGTACGTACACGCCCCCGAACAGTCGCTGATCCAGATGATGACCGGGGCGTTGTCGGCCATCGAGCGGAAGCGGACCTCACTCTCGCGCATGGCCTCGACCGAGCGACGGCGATCGGTGACGTCGAGCGCCACTCCAACGATGCGGAGCTTTTCGTCCATCTCGTCGCGCGATGGCTGCGCATGGACCTCGAGCCATCGTATGGCACCGTCGAGTGGGCGCGTGAGCCGGAAGAGGATGTGGAAGGAGCGGCGGTTGGCCACCGCGTCGGTGACGGTTGCCCGCACGTGCGCCACGTCGCCGTGATGCACCAGCTCGAGCGCCTGCTCGAGACTCGTGAGTTGCGCGCCGGGCGCGAGCCCGAGCACCACCGTCGCGTTCTCGGATGTGCTCAGCGACATGTCGGTCGGATTCAGCTCGAACGCGACCATGCGCGCACCGTCCAGCGCACTCTGCAGCCGACGCTGGCTGCGCCGCAGCTCGGCCTCGGTCGCCCGCCGTTCGCTCACGTCGCGAAAGACGAGCACGCATCCAATGATCTCGTCGTTCGACGCGCGGATGGGGGCGGCGCTGTCGTCGATCGGTCGCTCCGTGCCGTCCCGGGCAATCAGCACGCTGTGGTTGGCCAGGCCGACGATACTTCCCTCGCGCAGCGAGCGCCGAGCGGGATTCTCCACGGGGAGCCGCGACTCCTCGTTGATGACCTGGAAGATCGACTCCAGCGGCTCACCGATCGCGTCGGCTTCGCTCCATCCGGTGAGCCTCTGCGCCTCGGGATTCATCGACCTGACGCTCGCCTCCTCGTCGGTGGTGATGACGCCGTCGCCGATGCTCGAGAGTGTCGTACGCAATTGCTCGCGCTGAGCAGCGACGCGCAATGCCGTGCTCTGCGTGAGGTCGAGGTGTCGCGCAAGGATCAGGAGGAAGACGGCGAGCCCGGCCATGGTTGCGAGCCCGGCGAGCGCCGCGGAGAGGGCGGTGAACCGGTTGGAGCGCGCGAGATCGTTGGAGCGATCCTCGAGGAGCGCACGCTGCATGCGATTCATGACGGTGATCTGCGCGCGGATCGAGTCCATCTTCCACCGCCCGACCTCCGTGCCGACCACCCTCATGGCGGAATCGCGTCCGGCGGTGCGATATGCATCGAGGCGGAGATCGAGGAGGTCGAGCCGCTGCCGTATCGCCGCGCGCAGTGGAGGCATGAGACCTCGTTGCGTGCGGTTGTCCGCGAGAAGCGAGTCGAGCCTCGCCAGTTCACGCTCGGTACTGGCGCGCAGGCCGTCGTAGTCCGCGACATACGTGTCGCGGCCGGTGAGCAGGAATCCGCGAACGGCGGACTCGACCTCGATCGTTGACGACAGCAGTCGCGCCAGCGAACCCAGGACGACTTCGGTGTGCAGCACCAGTCGCGCGTCGGCCTCCTGCTCTCGCGCGTTGCGA
Organism: Gemmatimonadaceae bacterium; assembly: GCA_020852815.1. NCBI lineage: Bacteria > Pseudomonadati > Gemmatimonadota > Gemmatimonadia > Gemmatimonadales > Gemmatimonadaceae > Gemmatimonadaceae bacterium. The sequence goes on from JADZAN010000002.1 coordinate 59,117, forward strand.
AGTCCGAGTGCGACGTTGACCAGCACCAGGACCACGGCGACGATGGCGCCGATGGTGAGCCGTCGCACCGACGCGCGGGGGAGGACCGCCTGCCACTTCTCGCCCGTAATCGGACGCCTTGGTCGAAAGGCGGGCACGAGTCGCTATCCCGATGGACGGAAGAGGGGTGGATCGGAGACAGGAAGCAACAGTCCCACCGGCTCGAGCGCCAGAGGGGTGCCGCTTCAGTACATCGATGGGACCGTGGTGTGCGACTCGTAAGGCAGTGTGGCGTCTAGCGCGCGCGTTTGGCGGGTTTGCGTGGCACCTTGGCGCCCTTTTCACGCGCTTCGGACAGGCCAATCGCGATGGCCTGCTTTCGGCTTGTGACCTTTTGTCCGCTCCCGCTCTTGAGCGTGCCACGTTTTCGACGCCTCATCGCGCTCGCCACGGTCCTGGAGGCGGCCTTTCCGTAGCGGCGCGTGCTGGACGTGGATGCCCGCTTGCTCTTCTTGCGCGTGGCCATGCGTCCCTCCCGGTCGGGTTCATGAATGCATGACGTTGGCGGGCGACAGGAGTTCGCGCATCGGCCGTGAGAGATAGACCAATCCTGACCATGGCGCCTAGCCTTCGCGTGCGGGGCGGGGACCGGTCGTGAGGGGGCACTCACAACGATCCTGCGGGAGGATGGTGGGAGGTCGTGGAAGACACCTATGCTGAGTTTGTGCCGACCGCGCGGTGCCCGAGCCTCGTGGTCGACGACTCCAGGCCGGCGCTGGGCGCCGGCGACCCTTTGGGAGATGGCCTGTCATCCGCACCCCATCAGGAGGACCGAACGATGTTGATGACCTTTGCGATGATACTGCTGGTGCTCTGGGTACTTGGCCTGGTCTCGTCGTACACGATTGGAGGGTTCATTCACGTCCTGCTGATCGTGGCGATCGTCCTGTTCCTCGTGCGCGTGATCCAGGGGCGTCGTCCGGTGCTGTAGTGCCTGACGAGTGACGGGCTCGGTCCCATGCGTGCTTCCAGACCAAGGAGGGCAGTGATGCTGGATTCCAGCAAGTACGACGTCGACCGTGACGGAGCGGTCGATGACGAATCGGAGCTGACGCGGCGTGAGCGCCTGGCGAACGGACTCGCGCGCGCGGCCTCACGCCTGCGGGATCGATCCGACCGCATGGATGGGCGCGCCGCCGACCTCGCTGAGCGTGCGGGCAACGCGCTCGACTCGGCGGAGGACTTGGTGCGCGACTTCGACACGGACGACATCATCGACAGCGTGATGCGCTATGCCCGGCGCAGGCCGGGAGCGGTGCTCCTCACGGGAGTGGCCGTCGGCTTCCTGGCGGCGCATTCGCTGCGGCGACGCGCGAACTGAGCGCGCTCAGACACACCGAGAAGAGGAGCCAATCGTATGAAGCGATCGCGCCCGAATGTCGTGGTCACGTTGGAGCGTCGCTCCCGGCGTCTACGCAAGCACTACCGTCGGCATCCTGCCATATACATCGGGGCAGCGATGTTCAGCGGGCTGCTGCTGGAGTTCGCCACGCGCGCGGCGATGGAGCGACTAGGCCGCGCGTAACGAAGCGCACTGCTCGTGCGCTCGCGTTGCCGCGTTACGGCGCCCCAGCGTGCCTCAGTCGGCACGCTCGGGCGTCGTACGCCATTGGCGCCGCGATGCGTCCTGCTCCTCCGGTCCCGCCGCGGGCCAGCGCGTGAGTGTGGGCACTTCCCACGGTGTGCGAACCGCCGCCTCGTACCATTCCGTGCCGCGGCGCGCACTCCCACCGCCGTCGCGCGGCGAAAGGGGCTCATCCAATCGCATGTGACCTCCGTGGTACTCGCGGCGCGCCATGCGCCGGCAGGGAGAATGTAGGGGCGCACACCGTCGTGGCATCGCCCGCAGGGAAGGGTGTCGCATCGTCCGCAGGTGGTACGGCTGCGGCATGGTCAGGCCTGCCAGGGCAATCGGCCCGAAGGACGAGAGAGGTATCGGCCTAACGGTGGCTGGTTTCGATGCGATGCGCACTTCTATGTTGCATCCCCCTACCGACTCGCTGCGAGCTGCCCCGATCGGGCGGCCTCGGCGACACCGACACCAGGCGGACAGTCCGATGAACCCAGGCGCTTCTTCCAGGATGCCGACGCAACCCGACCTGATCTGTTTCTCGCACCTTCGCTGGCGGTGGGTCTATCAGCGTCCGCAACACCTCATGACGCGCGCCGCGCGCGACCGGCGCGTCTTTGTGGTGGAAGAGCCGGTACGGTGCGCTGGCCCGGCCACGATGCAGCGCGAAATGGTGCACAACGGCGTGACCGTGGTGCGACCCCACATTCCGTTCGAGGCGGGACTCGCCGACCTCGTACACGTCCAGCGTCTCCTCCTCGATGTCTGGTGCAACGAGGACGCGGTGGATCCCGGCACCTTGTGGTACTACACGCCGCAGGCGCTTCCATTCTCGTCGCACCTGCGCGCCAAGCTCACCGTGTACGACTGCATGGATGAGCTCACCGCCTTTGCCGGGGCACGGCCGGAACTCAAGCTCCTCGAGCGCCAGCTCCTGGCTCGCGCCGACGTGGTCTTCACCGGAGGCTACAGCCTCTGGGAGGCCAAGCGCTCCCTGCATCACAACGTGCACGCGATGCCCAGCAGCGTCGACGCCGAGCATTTCCGCGCTGCGCGCACGCTCACCAGCGAACCAGCGGACCAGCGCGACATCCCGCACCCGCGCATCGGCTACTGCGGTGTCATCGACGAACGCCTCGACCTCTCACTGATCGCCGAGATGGCCGAGTCGCGTCCCGAGTGGCATTTCGTCTTTGTCGGTCCCGTGACCAAGATCTCGGTGCTCTCACTTCCCAAGGGGGCCAACCTCCACTACCTCGGCGCGCGCGACTACTCGGAGCTGCCGGCGTACCTCGCGGCGTGGGATGTGGCGATGCTCCCGTTCGCGCGCAACGAGGCCACGCGATTCATCAGCCCGACCAAGACGCCCGAGTACCTCGCCGCAGGGCGTCACGTGGTCTCCACGCCAATCTGCGACGTGGTGCGCACGTGGGGCGCGCGCGGCATGGTGCGCATCGCCGAGACGCCCGACGCGTTCGTGGACGCGATCGCACGCGCGCTGCGCGACGCCGACCCCAACCGGCTGGCGCGCGTGGATCGCGAGCTGGCGGACGACACGTGGGATCACACATGGCGCAGGATGCAGGATGCCATGGCCAACGCAGCGCTGAGGGTCGCGTGATGCGTCGCGGGGCGATGTTCGACTACATGATCGTTGGGGCCGGCTTTGCCGGGAGCGTCGTGGCCGAACGCATGGCGCGCTGCTTCGACAAGCGCGTGCTCGTGGTCGAGAAGCGGCAACACATCGGCGGCAATGCCTTCGATCACTACAACGAGCACGGCATCCTGGTTCACAAGTACGGACCGCACATCTTCCACACCAACTCGCGCCAGGTCTTCGACTACCTGTCGCAGTTCACCGAGTGGCGTCCGTACCAGCATCGGGTGCGCGCCTGCGTCGACGGGCAGCTCGTCCCCATGCCGATCAATCTCGACACGGTCAACCAGTTGTACGGGACAAACTTCACGTCGCAGGAGCTGGAACAATACTTCGCCTCGGTGGCCGAGGTGGTCCCGCGCGTGCTCACGTCGGAAGACGTAATCGTCTCCAAGGTGGGGCGCGCGCTGTACGAGAAGTTCTTCCGTCACTACACGCGGAAGCAGTGGGGGCTCGATCCTTCGGAGCTGGATGCCGCGGTCACGGCGCGCGTCCCCGTGCGCACCAACCGCGACGCCCGGTACTTCACCGACACCTACCAGGTCATGCCGCGGCACGGCTACACGCGGCTGTTCGAGCGCATGCTGGACCATCCCAACATCAGCGTCCTGCTCAACACCGACTACCAGGATGTGGAAGGGGTGATGCCCTACAAGGAGATGATCTACACGGGGCCGGTGGACGCGTACTTCGACCACCGGTATGGCCCGCTCCCCTACCGGTCGATCGACTTCCGTTTCGAGACGCACGCGGAGCGTCAGGTGCAACCCGTCGCGGTCGTCAACTGGCCCAATGAGCAACCGTGGACGCGCGTTACCGAGTTCAAGCACCTGACGGGGCAGGTACACGACGCCACGACGCTCGTCTACGAATATCCCACCGACGCCGGCGACCCATGCTACCCGGTGCCGCGTCCGGACAACGCCGCGCTGTACGAACGCTATCGTGCGCTCGCCGACGCCACGGCGGGGGTGCACTTCACCGGCCGCCTGGCCACGTATCGCTACTATAATATGGACCAGGTGGTGGCCCAGTCGCTGGCGCTGTGCGCACGCATCGGCGGCGTACGCCGAAGCGAGTTGGTGGCGCTCTCATGACGCGCCCCGCCCTCTGGGGCGGCATCGAGTGCACGGTCAATCGCGTGGGCGGGGAGTGGTTCGACCAGGTGCGGCGAAGCGGCCACGATGCGCGCGTGAGCGACATCGATCGCTTCGCCGACCTGGGAATCTCGGCCATGCGATACCCGATGCTCTGGGAGCGCATGATGGCCGATTCCTCCCGACCGCGCTGGGAGCGCGTCGAGCCGTTCGTCGAGCGCCTCCTCCAGCGTGGCGTGGCGCCCATTGCCGGTCTCGTGCACCATGGAAGCGGGCCCGCGTGGGCGCCGATCTCCGACGCCGCCTTCGCCGAGCGACTTGCCGACTACGCGTCCGCTGCAGCCAAGCGCTTTGGCGCGATTCGCGACTGGACGCCGGTGAACGAGCCGCTGACGACGGCGCGCTTCTGCGGGCTGTACGGGCACTGGTATCCCCATGGGCGCAACGATGCGACCTTCGTGCGCATCCTGCTCAACGAGTGCCGGGCGATCGTCCTTTCCATGCAGGCCATTCGCGCCGCCACGCCGGGGGCTCGCCTCATCCAGACTGATGACGCCGGGACCATCACCGCCACGCCAGCGCTGGCCCAGCAGGCTGAGTTCGAGAACCTGCGCCGCGACCTGGCGCTCGACCTCCTGTGCGGGCGCGTCGATGCAGCGCATCCGCTGGCGAACTACCTCCTCCAGCATGGTGCGCGGGAGCGTGAGCTGTCGTGGTTCCTCGAGCATCCGACGCCGCCCGACGTGATCGGCATCGACTACTACGCCACGAGCGATCGCTGGCTCGACGACCGCATCTCGCAGTATCCGGCCGATGTACTGGGCGGGAATGGCAGGACGAGGTACGCCGATGTCGCCGCCACGCGCCACGACACGGAGTGGCGGCCGGGCTTTCGCCGCGCGCTCGACCGTTGGCACGCCAAGTACCACCGCCCGGTGGCGCTCACCGAGGTGCACCTGGGGTGCACGCGCGAGGAGCAGCTTCGCTGGTTGCACGAGGCGTGGAGCGGGGCCTGCGCCGCCCGCGAGGCGGGGACGCCGGTCGAGGCGGTCACGCCATGGGCGCTGCTGGGGACGCACGACTGGAACCGCCTGGTGACCAGCGCGGCGGGGCACTACGAAAGTGGCGCCTTCGACATCCGATCGCCCAAACCACGCGCAACAGCACTCGCCGGCGCCATACGCGAACTCTCCATGCTGGGACACATCTCGCATCCCGTGGCGGCGCAGAGTGGATGGTGGCAGGGAGCGCGCGCACCCGCGGTGGCGCAGCGCGCCCCCGCCCGCTCGCGATTGCTCATCCTTGGAGCCGGCGGTACGCTGGGTGCGGCGTTCGTGCGGATGTGCCGTGCGCGAGGGTTGCCGCACCTCGCGCTGACTCGCGAACAGGTGGACGTGGTCGATGCCATGCAGGTGCGCCGGGCCGTTGCCGCCTGTCGCCCGTGGGGCGTGATCAACGCCACCGGCTACGTGCACGTGGACCAGGCCGAGGTGGAGCGCGAACGTTGCATGGCCGTCAACACCGCCGGCACCCGCCACCTGGGAGATGCGTGCCGGCGAACCGGTGCGCGCCTGCTCACCTTCTCCAGCGATCTCGTCTTCGACGGGGCGGTGACCCGCCCGTACGACGAGGACGACGCGCCCAATCCACTCAACGTCTACGGTGCCAGCAAGTTTGCCGGCGAGCGTGAACTCCGTGAGCTCGGGTCTGACGCGCTGGTGGTCCGCACCAGCGCCTTCTTCGGCCCGTGGGACTCGGCAAACTACGTCGTGCAGGCCATGCGCGCCTTTACCCTTGGCGCGCCCTTTCTCGCGCCACAGGCGACCATCTCACCCACCTACGTCCCCGCGCTCGTCGATGCCGCCCTCGACCTCCTCATTGACGGAGAGAGCGGGATCTGGCACCTGTCCAGCCACGAAGCGGTCACCTGGGGCGAGCTGGCCCGGCGCGTCGCCATGGTCGCGGGCTTCGACGCGGCACTGGTCGAGGAGTGCGAGGGGCGCACGGCCGGCTGGGTCGCCGCGCGCCCCAGCTACAGCGCGCTCGGCTCGCGGCGCGCCTGGATCATGCCGTCGCTCGAACGGTCACTCGAGTCGTTCATGGATTCCTACCGCCGAGACGCCGCGCCTACACGCGCACCTTGAGTCGCGCGTCACCGCTGGTGATCTCGAACAGTTCCCCGTGCGGGACCATCGTGAGCTGGCCAAACTCCCGCAGCAGTGCACGATAGGCAAGGGCCACCGCGCGAGGTTGCCGGTCCATGGTGAACAACCCGCACTCGTTCACCTTGCCGCGCTTCTCGGAGAGCGCGATGTCCCAGTCCACCTGGTCAATGAGGGAGTACCAGGTGAAGCCCAGGACCGGGACGCCTTCGCCACGCATGGCGAGAATGTTCGCCCACTGCTTCCACAGCCAGTTGGGCGCCAGGTGTGCATCGAGGAGGTTGGTCTCGGTGTGCATCAGCGGGCGATGGTAGCGCTGATGGTAGACCTTGGCCATCTGGTACCACCCAAAGACGTCCTCGGCAAAGAGCATTGTCCCGTCGGGAAGGAGCATGCGCTCGTTGCGTCCGTAGTAGTCGATGCCGAGTACCTGGAAGCCCGGCGACTCGCCCGCCATGAACCATGCGTACTCGTCCCGCGACATCCCGTTGTCCAGCAGGTAGCACAGCACCTCGGCGTCGGGCGCGTGCCCGTACAGGAGGTCCAACGCGAGAAAGCCGAGCTTGTTGCGCAGCGTGAGCTCGTCGGAAGGGATGGCGCGCAGGTCATGCGTGTGCTCGGCGCTCTCGCTCTGGACAATGACGCAGTTGCGACGCACGCCGAGCAGCCGGTGGCTGGCGAGAATGCTCGCCGCCGCGAGATGCTTCATCGCCGTCACGAAGCCCTGGTCCGTGCGCAACTGCTCGTTCCAGATCCCATCGAAGGCACTCAGTCGAGCCGTGACGTACATCTCGTTGACGGGTGTGAAGAAGCGTACCCATGGGTAACGTCGTGCGACCGTCTCGGCGTAGTCGGCGAAGTGCATGGGGAGTTCCGGATTCTGGTAGTTGCCGAGCCAGTCCGGCACGCCGAAGTGCATGAGGTCGAGGATCGGCGTTAGGCCGAGCCGCTCGATCTCCGCCATGGCCTCATCGCAGAAGTCCCAATCGTACTGCGAGGGGGCGCGGTGCACGCGGTAGTAGGGAAGGCCGTACCTGATGTACCGCAGCCCCAGCTCGGCCACCAGCGCCAGGTCCTCGCGCCAGTGTCGGTAGTGTCCGCATTCCTCGAGCTGGTCACGTCGAATGCTCCCGGCACCGATGGTCGGGTAGGAGCACTCGATGCCAGTCGCGAACATGAAGTTGCGATTGGTGTCGATCGGGAGCCCTCGTCCGTCGGCGCCCGGTGCGCCAGAGTGCGAGGTGCCTTCGGCGTAGCGATCGCTGCCGTAGCGCTCCCTGAGGACTTGCAGGAAACCGTTTGTCACGCCATACGCCCCGCGTGCGAGCATTCTGGAATGCATCGTACGCGGGAGCGCACCGGGCGCGCGTCGCCCATAGGGAGTGGATCGACGTCGCTCCGTCGGTGGATGCGCCGCGGCGTGCGCGGCATCATCCTGAATGTTCTCACGACGAGACGGTAAGGCCGTCGCACACTGCGGTGCGAGATGGCGCTCTCATGCGCGCGAGGCGGGCTTCAGGCGCGCCGGTCGCTTGGCGATGACGTCGCCTCCCAGCGGGATTCGAAGTCGCGGATTGCCCGCTCGGCTTCGTCGCGGGTGTGGTTGTATCGCTTCTGCAGCAGTCCGGCAAGCTGTTCGCGGCGCCCATCGATGACGTCGACCTCATCGTCGGTGAGCCTTCCCCATTGTTCGCGGATTTTCCCCTTGAGCTGCAGCCAGTGGGCCCTGAAGTCGCCGTCATTCATGATCGTCCTCCAGTCTCGGGTGGGCGACGCGCGTGGCGAAGCTGATGACTGGAGAACAGTGCTGCACTGCGCGCCACGCCGCAGTTGCCCCGGTGGACGATTTTCAAGTGCCGCGCGAGGACGAGCGTGGGGCGTCGCGCATCGGAACGGCAACGACAAACGCCTGCGTGCCGCCTGCTCCGGCGGCGTCATTTGTCGGACGTACGCGCGCGAGGCCGGCGTCAGTGAAGGTGCGTTCGGCGAACGCAACCCACGGCGAGCTGTCGGGTGGGAGCGCGACCGCTGCGCCCTCCGCCGTGACGAGCCGGAGGGAGATGCGCAGTTGAGTTGGATGCTCCGGCGTGGGCCACTCGGCGTCGATCGTGACATGCGACGGGCGCGCAACGTCCGATTCGCGCACAGCGTGCAGGAGCGAGAGGAAGCCGAAGGTGATGGCCTCGGCGTGCGGCGCCGTTACCGCGACGTCGCTCGCGCGGCACTCCAGCGCGAAGCCGCTGCCGAGCGCTGCGCGCCCAAAGCGAGAGAGCAGGGCGAAGACCGTGGGGAGTGCGCCAACGCGCTCCGGCGCGGCGAACTCTGCGTCGTGCACGCCACGAACCGCGCGCAACTGCTGCCCAAGCGAACGCAGCTCCCTGGCAATCGCTGCCAGCGGGGCGCCCTGCTCCATTGGGAAAAGCTCACTGCGCAGCGCGAGTGCACTCGACAGTCCGCCCAGGTCGTGCGCGGCCGCTCCCAGCACGTTCCGCAGGAGCGTGGACTCGCAGTGGTTGGGATCGTGCTTCATCGACGGACTCATCGGGCGCGCGCGTCGCGTGACGAATGGGTGACGCCAAGCTACTGTTGCGTACGCGTTGCCAACAGCAATATGTGCGTGGTGCGATGCCGTGCTGTCGATCACGGCAGCAGGCAGGAGGATGGTGACATGGTCTGCCGTTCGTTGGACCGAACCCGAGAGCCAGGTCAATACGAGGTGCGCCCATGACCGATACCGAGATTCGTGTGCTGTTGGTGGACGACCACACCGTGATGCGTGAGGGGCTCGCGGCGGTGCTGTCGGCACGAGGGCTCACCATCGTTGGCCAGGCCGGCGATGGCGCCACGGCGCTGGCGCTCTTTGATGAAGTGCGTCCCGACGTGTCGGTCGTCGACCTGCGCATGTCCCCCATGGATGGCGCGCAGCTCACGCAGGCCATGCGTGAGCGTGATCCGAACGCACGCGTGATCCTCCTCACGACGTACGACACCGACGAGGAGGTCTTTCGTGGGCTGCGCGCCGGTGCGGCGTCGTACCTGCTCAAGCACGTGGACGCGTCGACACTGGTGGAGACCATTCGCATCGTCCAGAGCGGGCGCCGCTCCATCGCCCCCGCCATTGCCGCGAAGCTCGCCGAGCATGTGGCGTCGGACGCACTCACGCCGCGACAGGCCGAGGTGCTGCGTTGCCTGGCCGAGGGGAAGTCGAACCTCGAGATCGGGAACACGCTGTTCATCAGCGGTGGCACCGTGAAGGCGCATGTGAAGGCGATCCTGGAGAAGCTCGATGCGCGCGATCGCACGCAGGCCATCGCGATCGCGATGAAACGCGGGCTCGTGCGCTCGAGCTAGCTGGACGCGGGCGATGCGCGTGTGATCGGCGACACGCCGGGGCTGGGTGTGCCGTCTGGCCGCGAGGGATAGGGCCCACTCGTCCCTCGCGACAGCAGATCCCTACCGATCCGGAGCGAGATGGAGACGCACCCCGCGGCGAATGGCGGCCGGAGGCGGACGCTGGCAGGTTGAGCGACACACGACGGGGCATCGCCTCGCCGTCCCCACCACTCCTGCCCACACAGGGACTGCTGCCATGATTCCATCAACCCGTGCACCACTGGCACTCGTGAGCGTGCTGCTTCTCGCGGCCTGCGGTCGCGACATGCAGACGGAGAAGGAGGTCACCACCAGGACCTCCGCCGGCGACGCTGCCACATCCATTTCCGGCGACTCGGCCGACACGCGCAACCAGGCACTGGTGCGCGTCGTGAACGCCGTGCCGAACGTCATCGGCCTCACCGTGCGTTCCGACGAGGCGCACACGCTCCCCTCGGTCGACTACAAGCGTGTCTCGTCGTACCAACCCATCGACCGCAACTGGGCCACGTTCCAGGTGTCCGGTTCGCCCAACGGTGCCTACGCGCCGATCGACGTCAATCGTGAGATGCTGACCGACGGGCATCGGTACACCATGGTCGTCATGCGCGAGTCCGAAGGTGGCGGCTTCTCGACGCGCATCTTCCGCGACGATATCGCCTCGGACTCGACGTCGGCCCACGTGCGGGTAATCCACGCCGCCAAGGGCGCGGGCGAGCTCGACATCGTGGCCCCAGGCGGCGAGACCATCTTCGACGACGTGGACTACACGTCCGAAGCCGGCTTCAAGTCGATGGCGCCATGGAAGGGGGCGCTGCAGGTGCGCGACGGCGACGGCAAGAGCACTCTGCTCACGCTTCCTTCGCTCGACCTCATGGCCGGCGGCTCGTACACGATCGTGATCACCCGTGATGCCGGCGGGAAGCTGGCTTCCTTCTGGTTCGAGGATCGCCAGCAGGCGTAGGCAAAACGCGCGGACGGCGCACACGGGACATTGGTCGCGTGTGTCGCCGTCGGCGGCGCGTGGTGAGGGGCCGATCAGTCGTCGAGCTCGATCACGGCTTCGCCCCCGCGCACCCGATGCAGTGCGCCGATTAGTCGATCGGACGTGACCCCCTTCGAGATGAAGCCCCACGCCCCCCGGCTCATGTATCGGGAGATGAGCGCACCCTGCGGGTATCCGGTGAGCACCACGACGCGGCTGTCCGACTCCAGCGCCACGATGCGCTCGAGGAGGACCAACGCGTCTATGCCACCGGGGAGGTCCACATCCAGGAGCACGATCGCCGGCCGGTGGGCCGCCACGAGTGTCACCGCGTCGGCAAGGTCCTCCACCCGAATCAACTGGTCAAACCCCGGCTCCAGCGCCAACCGTCGCTCGAGCGCGTCCACCAGGAGCACGTTGTCGTCGATGCAGAGGACGCTGAAGCGGTCCAGGGGGAGCGAGTCGTTAGGCGGCGCCGCGTGGGGCATGGCGTCAGTTGACCAGGTCGGCCAGCGTCGAGAGCTGCGACATCGCGACCCACACCACGCCGCCCTCCGAGGCCGCCTCGGGCGTGGGGGCCGTCCCCAGTGCGATGATGCGCGGCTGTCGATGGCGCCGTTTCCGCAAGTCGTCGAGGACGCGCGCCACGCCCTCGCCATCGCAGATGATCGTACTCGGCGCACGAGGCTTCCGGCGCCGTCCCTCCACCGCCTCGGGTGTCCCCTCCCAGAGACGCACGCCGCGCTGCGCGAGGTGCAGACGCACCACAGTGCGATGCCGCGGATCGGCGAGCAGGAGCTGGACCCGCTCTTCTTTCGTCACTCCGCGTGTGCGCGTGGTCTGTGCATCGGATGCCGTTCCCCGTTTGTGTACCGGCAGGAGGAGATGAAACGTCGCTCCGGGTTCTGCGTCGGCCACCGCCAGGCGCAGGTCGCCCCCGTAGCGTCGCAGCAGTGACCGCCCGGTGGAGAGCCCCATCCCCGTCGCATACTCGCGCGGGCGGGTGGTAAAGAAGGGCTCGAAGCATCGAAGCCGCACCTCCTCCTCCATCCCGATGCCATTGTCGGTGATCTCGAGGCGCACCGTGTCCTCGTCGAGGCGCATCGCACGCACCCAGACCGCGGGTGCGTCGATCCCGCTGAGTGCGCGGCGTGCGTTCATCACCAGGCTCATCACCAGTTGTGCCACAACGCCCGGCGGGACGGCAATCGACGGCAACCCGTCCGAGAACTCGGCAACGACGCGCGTCTCCGCCGTCAGGGCGTCGGCCACGAGCGGCGCCACGTCCGGCCACCATGCGGCAAGCGTGAAATGCTGCAGCTCGTCCGCCTGGTCGAACGGATCGGATCCCAGCAGCCTGAGCCCGGCGGCCAGGCGTTGCAGCTGCAGCACGCTGGAGCGGATGCTCGCCACGTCGCGCCGAGCCGCGTCCGGAAGGTCGGGCGACGAGGCGAGCACGTCCAGGCGCAGCATCACTGGCATCAGGACGTTGCGCAGGTCATGGCCCAACCCTGCCGCCAGAGTGCCGACCATGGCGACACGCTGCACGCGCTGCTGCTGCCGATCACCAGTCGTCCCAGTTCCTTCGTCGCGTTCCGGCGAGATCAGCATCCGGTCGTCTCCCTGTGCGCACGCCGCTCATGGGCGTCACCTGCCATGCGGAACATGGCCGCTGAGCTCGCACATCGTGGTGGTGATGTCGTGACGCGCACGATTGGTGCCGCAACGACGGCCCTTCCCATATGCGTAACACACTCGTACGGTTCTTCCGTGAAGTGGAAAGCGCCCGTTCGCGGCTCCACACCGGCACGAGTTGCCCCGTGACCTCTCCTTCGCCGACGCGCAGCGTGCGACCACCCAACCTCGCCGATGCCGTGATCGACGTCGCCGATGCCATCCCCGGTTTGCTGTGGGTGACGACGGCGGCCGGCGCGCCAAGCTACTTCAACGCAGCGTGTCGTCAGTTCACGGGGCTGAGCGCGCGGCAGTTCGCCGAGGCGGGATGGACGGCCCTGGTGCATCCCGACGATGTCGCGCGTCTCGATGACGGCTGGCGCCGCGCCACCATGGTACCGCTCGCCTTTGCAGTGGACGTCCGCTGTCGCCGGCACGACGGCGCCTACCGCTGGTGTGAGAAGCGCGCCCAGCCTGTCACCGATGCGCGCGGAACGCTGACGCACTGGGTTGGGATGCTCACCGACGTTCACGAGAAGAAGGTGCACGAAGCGGAGCTGCACCGGGTGGTGCGCCACCGTGACGAGTCGCTCGGCACGCTGGCCCACGACCTCCGCAACCCGCTTCAGGCGCTGCATCACGCGCAGAGTCTCGTGCGCTCGGAGCGCACACCGAATGACGTCCGCCTGCGCATGCTCGATTTGATGGAGCGGCAGATCCAGCTCCTGACGCGCATTACCGACGGCTTCCTCGACGTCAACACGATGCGCTGGGACAGCGTCGTCCTCATCCCGTCGAACGTCTCGCTTGCCGCGCTGATCCAGGAGACGGTGGATTCGGTGCGGTCTATCGTACAGCAACGCGCGCAGGAGCTGTCTGTCGAGGTCGTAGAACCGGAGAGCCTGCTCACGGTCGATGCCGGCCGCATTGCGCAGGCGCTGGCCAACGTCCTCGAGATCGCGGCGACGCACAGTGACGACGGCGGGCACATCGCGCTGAGGGCACACGTCGAGAGTGGCATGGCGGTCTTCACCGTGACCGATTGCGGTCGTGGCATCGAGGCGGAGAGATTGGCGGAGATCGTCGAAGGGCTGGCGCGCTCGCCACGCGAGGTGGGCGCGACGAGCGAGGGGCTTGGGGCGGCGTTGACCGTGAGCCGCAACCTCGTGCATCTCCATGGCGGGACGATCGGGGCACACAGCGACGGTGCGGGGCGCGGGAGTTGCTTCGTCATCCGCGTGCCGCTCGTGATGGCGCCGCGGTCGTGATGAACGCGCGCCCCCCGTCAGGAGAATCAATGCCGTCAGCTGCATCACCGCTGCGGATCCTGGTCGTGGACGACGACCGCGACCTCATGGAGAGCCTGGTGGCCGTGGTGGGCATGCTCGGGCACCAAGGCCACGGCGTGACCAGCGGCCTGGCGGCGCTGGCCCACTTGGCCGACGCCCCGTGCGACCTGGTGTTCATGGACGTCACCATGCCCGGGCTCGACGGATTCGAGACCGCACGCCGACTGCGCCGCGAACCGTGGGGGGCGCACACCGTGCTGGTGGCCATGACGGGTTGGGAGTTGTCGACGCAAAGGGTACCTGCGCTCGAGGCGGGCTTCGATTGGGTGTACGAAAAGCCGATCGATGTCGGTGTCATCCGTACCGTGCTCGAACAGTTCCGATCGGTTTGAGCAGGATGGAGAGGCGGGGAGACGAACGAGCGAAACGTGCCGCTACGCACGATTTCTCGGTGCGACGCGTCAGGCTCTGTCGCCATCCTACGGGTGAATCCCTCCTGCCGCCATTCCTCCGCTGATGTGTATTGCAGCCCGCCGCTAGTCATGCGGCGGTATGACCCGTGAGAGGTAGATCGCCCTCTCCCGGATGGACAGGAGCCCTTGCGAAGCCACCGGCGCCGAGGGGCGAGCGGTGCCGGCGGCGCTATCGATCGGCGCGAAAGAGCCGTTCGTCACGATCGGGGTGCCCCGCGAGGCGGGCGCGGAGGAGGGCGGCGGCTATCGCGCTGTAGGTCATCCCGTTCCCGCCGAACCCTGCGACCACGAAGGCGCCGGCAAGGTCGGGAATTCGATCGATGATCGGGAGGCTGTTTACCGACGCGCCGAACGCGCCGCCCCAGCGATGGGTGACCTCCAGCCGAAGGCCGGGCAGGAGCTGCTCGACCTTGCGCGCCACGCGCTGCGTCTGCGTGCGCAACACGCCATGCTGGGCAAGGGCGCGTGTCGCCGGGAGGTCCTCGCCCCCCGCCAGCAGCGCCCCGCCGTCTGCGGTGCGGAGGTAGAGGTACGGCGTGGATGCCTCCCATACCGTCGTGCGGGAGAGCCAGGCAGGCAGAGCGGCATTTGGTCGCGCAGCCAGCGCCCAGGTCGACAGGATGCGATGGCCGCTCTGCGGAAGGGCGCACGGCAGTTCGTAGCCGGTGCAGAACACCACCGTGGGGGCGCGGAAGGTGGCGTCCGGCTCAACCGAGACCGTCAGTGTCCGGCGTCGACGCCCGCGCGAGCTGACGGCGATGTCGACAACGTCGGCCGGGGCGTGTACGCGGGCGCCACGCGCGATGGCGCGGCGCAGGAGCGCGGCCGCGAGCTGCAATGGGTTGGCGACCGCCGCGTGCGGACTGAGAATTGCCCCGGTCCGGTCCACGCCAAACCGCCGCATCAGCGCGTCATGCGGGAGGAACTCCGCCGGAATCCCCGCCTCCTGGCGCGCCGCGGCCTCACGGCGCAATGCACGGTGGCCGAACGCGTCGCCCGCGAGGTACAGCGACTGGCGCAGGCCCAGGCCGCAGCGTATCCGCTCGTCGCGCGCGAGTCGCGCGATGGCGCGCGTGGCCCGATACGAGCGCTGCCATGCCCGGCGCGCTGCCGCCATCCCCAACCGGTCGGCGAGCGCGGTGAGCGGCAGGTCGAGTTCGTATTGCAGGAGGGCGGTGCTGGCCGCGGTGCTCCCGCGAATGGGGAACCGTCGGTCCACGATGCGCACGTCGTGTCCGTCTCGCGCCAGGGTCAGCGCCATCATCGCTCCGGAGATGCCAGCACCCACGACGACGACATCGCACGTGGTATCGCGCGGCATTGCCGAGACGGGGAAATGCGTCCCCCACGAGCCTTCCCAGAATGACCTACCCAGACGCAGCCGACGTCGCTCGGTCGTCGTCATCCGGTAGCGGGGCGCACGGGCGATTCCTGCGACCCGCGCAGCCCTAGCGCCGCGAAGCGGCAAACGGGCCGAGCCTTTCGAGCTCGGCGCCGCGTCGTGTGCGCGCCTGCTCCCGTGCGCGTCGGCAGGGGGCGCGTCGCTCCAGTTGCTGGATCCACATCTGCGGCACTACGGCGGTCGTCGACCCCAGCACGAGGAGGAGATCGGCCACCCAGGGGCAGTGCGTGGTGGTGGCGCGTTCCTCGCAAACGGCCGGGCATCCCGAGGTCAGGGGGAGTGCGGCATCAACGGCGGGCAATGAGCAGGGCGGTGCCATGCGCCATCTCGCGTGACGAAGGTGGAAGCCATCTCACCGAAGGGGTAGCAGTATGCGATGACTTCATGCGATGCACCATTGCCCATCGGGAGTAGGCCAACGCCGAACTGCGGGCGCAGCCCCGCTCCCGGCGCGTTAGCGTATGCGCACGACGGTACCGACCGAAACATGGTCATACAGCCACTGCAGGTCGCGCGCCAACAAGCGAATGCAGCCATGCGTACGCTGCGACTGCAGGGTGGCGTCGTCAACCGTCCCGTGCAGCATGATGCCGTCCCCCAGATCCAGGGCGAACGCACCGAGCATCCCCGACACTTCGCGGTTGCGCGAGGCAAGGGGCGGAATGAACAGCGTGGCGTCGAAGACGATGTGCTCGTCGACCGGGAGGGGGGCGAACGTCTCCGTCGTCGAGGGCGACGAATCACCTTCGGTGGGAACGGAATCGTCGTCGCGCCAGGCGAGCCCCACGAGTGAGTCGCGCACGACGAGTCGGCGTCCATCCTCGAGCACGATGCCGCCGGCAGGAATGGCGCGGAGGCGCAGCCTGTGCGCGAGCGCCACCTCGGCGTAGTGCCAGTCCGGTGGGCGCCAGACCGGGTTCGCGCGCTTGCGCAGGATCCGGTGCCGCCCGCGCGGCGTCGAGAAGTGCCACACGCTCGCCTCGAATCGTACCACCGAATCGGCGCCTATCGCGACCGGCGCCGTATAGAGTGTGTCCGGTCCGGACAGGACGTGCAGCTCACGGCGCACCAGGGAGACGTCGATGAGCGTGTCGCCTTGCTGCGGAATGGTGGGGAACCACGCCTGGTGCGCGGGGCGTGACGCCGGAGGCACTCGCCTGGTAGGCGAGTGCTGTGCCGGCAGCCACACCGCCGCGCCCATGCCGACGATCAACCCGACCAGTGCCGGGATGACTCGGGCGTGCATGGATCAGCGAAAGGTGAGGCCGAGCGTGAACGGGATCCAGCGCACGTCGCGATCGCGACTCCCGAGGAACGACTCCAGTGCGCCGTCACGATCGCGCCCCGTGCGGACGCTCACCACCCGCGACTCCGCGAAGATGCCCAGCGGCCCGAAGGTGAACTCCAGCCCGCCCCCCGCCTGCATCCCCCACTTGGTCCGCGTCGTCTCCGTCGTGCTCGTTTGGGCATTGAGGACGTCGTCCCCCAGAACCCCGCCTAACGACGAGCGCGTCCCGAGGTTGGTGAAGTGGAACACGCCGCCGCCGCCCAGCCCGTACAGTTGCAGCGACCGACCGGACACGAGCGGCACGTGCGCGGTGAGATTGAGCACGGCCGACCAGACGCGCGGCTTGGGATTGTCGAGCGTCAGCGTACCGCCGCCGGGGAGCGTCCCGGTAAAGCTCCCGTTCCCGAACTGCGTGTATCCGAGGTCGAGGCGTGCACCGAGCAGCGCCTTGCGAGCGTGCACCCCGATGGGAACCGTCACCCCCACGCCGTCATCGTATCCCAGCGCCTCCAGCCTCGCGCGTGGAACGGCGCTCGATCCCGCGATGCCGATGTACCAGGGCGAGCCATTGAACAGGTAACGTTGTCGCATGCGTTGCTGCTCCCGCTCGGCAGCGAGACGCGCCGAGTCGGCGGCTGCAATCGAGTCCTGCACGCGCTGCTGTGCCCGCATCAGCGAGTCGTTGCGTGCGCGCTCGACCGCCTGCAGCGAGTCGCGGCGCATGGAGTCGATGCGCGCCACGGAGTCTGCCATGCGTTGGCGTTCGAGGCGCAACGAATCGTCCCGCATGCGCTCAAGGCGGGCGAGCGAGTCCGCACGCGCCGCTGAATCCGGTTGCGATCTGTAATCCACCTCACCCGACGACTCCTTCCGGATCGGAATGCGCTGCTGCGAGCGCGGTGCGGGATCGAAGACCCGCTGCGCCGACGGCGCCGGCGTGCCATCTCGGCGCAGCGGATCGGTGGTGCGTGCACTGTCGCGCATCCGCAGCGAATCACGCACGCGCAAGGAATCGCGCACGCGCAGCGAGTCGCGAAGGCGTAGTGAACCGCGAAGGCGCAGCGAATCGCGTACGCGCAGCGAGTCGCGGGTCCGTGTGGTGTCCTGTGCGGACGCCGGGAGCACGAGCGTCGTTACGCCGAGCGCCACTGCCGTGACGCCGAGCCAATGTGACATCGTCAGCATCCTCTCCCTCCTGCTGGCGGACCCTGGCGTGCCGCGAGAGGCACGCCACGGTTGGGGTCCGGTGTATGCGCCGCATGCTAGGCGGAAGCCAGGGGCGACGCATCGCGCGCCGGGCCGATCTCTGTTCCGCGCCCGCTGGGCTATGCGTTCGTGTACCACGCGGCCATCGCCCCGAAGGAGGGAGCGCACTCCCTCCACGAGGGGCAAGCGACAAGCGGACGTGCGGCCAATAGGCGGAGGCGCGCCGCGCGCATAACGTGGCACTCGACCCCCCGCGTCCCGCCCACAACGGAGCGAATGCATGCCAACGACAGGCCCGCGCGCACAGCCTGCGCGCCTCCGTGCTGCGCTCGTGCTCATGGTGGCGATGTCGACCGCCGCCTGCGCGATCCGCCTGCCAGGCTCATCCTCGCTGTCGCAACGCACATCGATCGGTGGCGGCCCAGGCGCGCGGACTAACGAGGAAAGGCTCCCCTACGCTGCTGGCGCGACGCAGGCACCGCTCGTCCCGGGGGATGTGATCCGCATCCGCGTGTGGCGCGAGCCCGAGCTGTCGGGAGAGTTCGTGGTCGATCGACGCGGGATCGTCACACTGCCGCGCCTGGGAGCGATGAACGTGAGCGCGCTGGAACCCGAGCAGTTGCGCGAGCAGCTGACGGACGCGTATGCGCCTTTCCTGCGCGATCCATCCATTGAAGTGACGCCGCTACGGCGCATTCGCGTGTTGGGGGCGGTGCGCACGCCCGGACTCTATTCGGCAGACCCGACCATGTCGGTGCGCGATGTACTCGCGCTCGCCGGTGGTGCGACACCTGACGGTCGCGACGCGGAGGTCCGACTCGACCGTGGCGGTCGATCGATGGTCATTCCGCTCTGGCTCGGCGGCCAGGAGGTGACGCTGCGATCGGGCGACCAACTCGTGGTCGAGCAGCGCGCGTGGCTGTCGCGCAACGTGCCGCTGGTCGCGGCCATCGTGAGCGTTGGTGGGGGACTCGCCATCTCATTGCTTGCCCGATGATGCGCACTTCATCTGATCTCGGCCTGAGCTGGAGCGGCGGCGATGCTGACGACCGCGCGCCGCGCGACCGGGAGGTGACGGCGCGGGAAGGCGAGGCGGGTGAGGGCGCGGGAATAGCGCTCTCGACGTCGCGCCTCCTGGGGACGCTCGCCGCGCGCTGGCGGCGCGTCGTGACCGGAGCGGCGCTGGGGATCGTCGCGGCGATTGCCTACACGCGCCTTGCAACGCCGCAGTACGAGGCGACGGCGACGCTGCGACTCGAGGCGCGGCAGAGCCGGCTCCCGTCGCTCTACGAGGACGCCGTCCCCCGCGACGAGGTCTTCACCGAGCTGGAAGTCCTGCATAGCCGCACGCTGGCCGCAGACGTGGCGCACGCGCTTGCGCTGCAGGTCACGTGGCGCCACGCTCGCGGCGGGATCGTGCCCCACGAGCCGCCGGTGCGCGATGTGTCGATCGCCGACCCGAGCGACACAGGAAGCGTGACGCTGGTGCCGCTGGCCGACGGGCGATACCTCGCGCGCGAGCGCGGCGATACCGTTGCCGTGGGCGAGCCAGTGCGCGTCCTTGGTGCGCGACTGACGCTAACGCCCGCGCCGCGCGGTGTCGCACCGCTCACCGTGCGCGTCGCCCCGGAGCAGGAAGTGGTGGCGCGGCTGCAAGAGGAGGTCGAGGTGTCGCGCGCCGGGCTGCAGGCCAACGTGATCGTGCTGCGATACGCGTCCAGCGATCCGCAGCGCGCGCGCGACGTCCTCAACGCCTGGACCTCGCGCTACATCGATCGCCGGCAGGCGATACGTCGTTCGGAAGCCGAGCAGACGGCGCGGTTCATCGTGTCGCAACTGGACACGCTCGTCCCGCAACTCGCGGCCGCCGAGTCACGACTGCTGCGATTCCGCGACGCCAACGCCGTGGTGGCGCCTGACGAGGCGGCGGTGGTGGCGGTGCGCCAGCGCGCGGCGCGGCAGGCCGAGCGGGACGACGTTGCCTCGGAGAAGGGGGCAATCGATCAGGCGCTGGCGCGCGCGCGCACTCCCGCCGCCGCTGCAGGCGAATCGTCGCCCTACCGCGCGCTGCTCGGCATTCCGTCGTTGCTCCGCAACCAGGCCTCGGGCGAGCTGCTGCGCGCACTCGTCACGCTGGACGACCAGCGCGCGTCGCTCCTGGTGCGCCGGACGTCACGCGACCCCGATGTGCAGGCGCTCACCGAGCGCATTGCCCAGGTGGAGCAGCAGCTGCAAGACATTACCAGCACCTACGCCAGCGCGTTAGGCGCGCGGGTCGCATCCCTCGATGCCTCGCTCGGCGTGGAGCAGGGGCGCTTGGCCGCCATTCCGCGCACCGAGCTGGAGCTGTCTCGACTGGAGCGCGCGCCCCGCGTGCTGGAGTCGCTCGTGGGCGTGCTGCAGACGCGTCTGCAGGAGGCGCGCCTCAACCAGACCGTGCAGGACGCGAGCGTGCGCATCGTCGACCGCGCGGTGCTGCCGCACGAACCGTCGTCGCCGCACCTTCCGGTGGCGTTGGCGGTGGGGCTGCTCTCGGGGGCACTGGGCGGCGTGGCGACGGCGGTGGCCGGTGAGAAGCGCCGCCCCACCGTCCGCACACGGGGAGACTTGCGTCGCGCGACGGCGCTCCCCGTGATCGGTGTCGTGCCGCACTTTCGCGAGTCGCGCGCCCTGCGGATGGGGGCGCGCATCCAGGCCTCGCGCGCGCCACGCGCGCTGCCGCGCGCCGTGGGGAGCACCGCGGCGTCGTCGCCGTCGGAACTGGCGGCCAGCGAGGCGTACCTGCGCGTCGTGCTGGCGCTGCGCGCGCAGCTCCCGCCCGGGGCGCGCAGCGTGTTGGTGGCGAGCGCCCTCCCCGGGGAGGGGAAGACGAGCATGGTGCTGTCGATGGGCGCGGTGGCGGCCCGCCAGCAGCAACGCACGTTGCTGGTCGATGTCGACCTGCGACGCGGCGGACTGTCGCGCGCGCTGGCCCTGGCGCACCGCCCCGGCGTGGTGGACATCGCGCACGGCACGCACGACGCGGCGGAGTGCCTCACACAGCTGGCCATGCCCGGCGGGACGGTCACCGACGTCATTGGTGCCGGGAGCCTCACGCGCAGCGCCAACCTGACCCAGACGATGGATGCCGTCAGGCGCATCCTCCAGTGGGCCACCGCGTACGAACTGGTGCTGTTCGACTCGCCGCCCATCAACCTCGTCGCCGACGCCGCCGCGCTGGCGCCGCTGGCCGACGGCGTGGTGCTGGTGGCGCGCGCCGGGACGACCGGCAGCCCGGCGGCGGCGCTCGCCGTCGACCAACTGCGCGAGGCCGGGGGACACGTGCTGGGCGCCGTGCTCAACGATGCGCGCCTGGCCGCCGAGGACGGGAACGCATCGCTGGCGGAGTACCGGGCCTACACCTTCACGCGCGCATGACGGCGGCGGTGCAGGTGGAGGCGGCTCGCTCTCGCTGGGACGCGATGTGGCCGCGCGATGTACTGCAGCAGCTGGCGCGCACCAACCGCCGGCAGCATGCGCTGCGCGAGTGGATACGCGGCGCGATGCTGCACCTGCTGGACGTGGCGGCCGTGGCCGGTGCCGTGACGGTGCTCGCGCTCCTCGACGACAGCGGCATTTGGCCGCGGGCGCTGGCATGGATCAATCCATCGCTCGACCTCCTCAGCGTCGGCGTGCAGCTCTCGCTGGCATTGCTGGTAGGACTCCACGTATGTGGCGCCTATCGTTCGCATCGATCCCCCACCGCCGTGTGGCCGACCCTCGGCGGCGTGGGGCTCGGTGTCTCGCTCTTTCACTGGCCGTTTCTCTGGCAGGCGATCGACGGGTCCAGCGCCGCCTACCTGCGAGTGGTCGTGGTGGTTGCGGTGTTCGTCTCGCTGGGGCGCATCGCCGCCCGCGCCCTGGTGCGCGCCCACGTGCTCGGCCGTCTCGGGCTCCCACGTGCCCTCTACATCGGGACTCCCGAGGACATCGCCGACGCGTTGCATCGCACACCATTGCACGGTGACCAGGCGCTCCTTCCCGTGGCACAAGTGACGACCGGCCCGCTCGCCCGCGGCCGACCGCGCGAGCATGCACCGTTGGAGCTGCGTCTCCCCTGCCTGCTCAACGCTCACGACGTCGATACCGTCGTGCTCTGCAGCCAGTTTGCCTCCACGGAGTTGCAGCTGCTGCTCGGCATCGCCGAGACGTCGGGGTGCCGGGTCGTATCGCCATCCCGCATGTACCCGGTGGCGCGGCAGCTCCCGCGAGTGGCCGAGTGCGGCGGCTTTCCGCTGGTGGAGCTCACGCGCCCCGCCGCGCGCGCGCACCACCTGGCCATCAAGCGCTTCATCGATCTCGCGGGCGCCATGCTCCTCGTGATCCTCGCATCGCCGATCATGCTCGTGGTGGCCGTCCTGGTGCGCCTTACTTCGCGCGGCCCCATCCTCTTTCGGCAAGAGCGAGTGGGCTACGGCGGCACGAGCTTCCGGATCCTGAAGTTCCGGACAATGCGCGACGGCGCCGAGGGAGAGGTGGAATGCCTGCGGCAGGAGAGCGTGTACCGCGACCGCCGGCTGTTCAAGGTGCGCGCCGATCCCCGCACCACGCCGCTGGGGCGCGTGCTCCGGCGCACGAGCCTCGATGAACTGCCGCAGCTCCTCAACGTCATCGAGGGCTCGATGTCGCTCGTGGGGCCGCGCCCGCCACTCCCGTGCGAAGTGGCCGCGTATGAACATCGCGCCTTCCTCCGCTTCGATGTCAAACCCGGGATAACAGGGCCGTGGCAGGTGGCGGGGCGCAATCGCATCACCTCATTCGACGAAGTGGTGGCGCTCGAGGCCGAGTACATGAACGGCTGGACCATCTGGCGCGACCTGCGCATCCTGCTCCGCACCGTGCCGGTCGTCCTGCGGATGGACGGAGCCTACTGACCATGCGCCAGCTCTTCAGCGTGGGGTATCCGGCCGGGGCCGTCGCCATTGCGATGCTGCTCCAGCAATCCCGCCCCGCCTGGTATGTGGCCTGGACGCTCGCGCTCTTCATGTTCTCGCCCTTCGTGCGGCGGGTGATCGATGCCCACTATGGATGGGACCCGCAGAGCCCCGTCCTCCTGGCGCCGCTGCTCGCCGCCGCGGTTGCGGTCCTGACCGTGGTGCGGCAGTCGTCGCGGCTCGACGACACGCGCATGCTGCCGCTCCTGCTGGCGGGGGGCGCTGTGCTGGGCGGGGCAATCGTCGGGGTGTTCGTCTCCCCGCCCGCGCTCGTCGCGTACGCTGCGCTCAGTTGGGGGGCGCCCATCGCGCTCGGTCTCTACGTGATGGTACGGGGCGATGCACATCGCGAGGTCGATCGCGCCGTGGGACGCGTCCTCATCGGGGGGGTGATGGTGGTGGGGTGCTACGGGCTGCTGCAATACGTCGCGCCGCCGGTGTGGGATCGTGTGTGGATGATCGAGACGCGCATGGACTCGATAGGCGCGCCATTGCCGCTGCGCGTGCGGGTGTTCAGCACCCTCAACGCGCCGGGACCGCTCGCCCAGTTCCTCTCCGCGGCGCTCCTCATGATCCTCGCCCGGCGCGAGCGTGTGCGATGGGGGAGCGTGGCGGTGGGGAGCGCGGCGTTCATCCTGTCGCTGGCGCGCTCGGCATGGCTCGGGGCGGCCATCGGGCTCATCGTCCTCCTCCTGCTGGGCCAGCGTACGCTACGGCGCATCGCGCTCCCGCTCGTGCTCGCCGCGGGCGTTGCCGCCGTGGCCTGGCAGGCCGCGCCCAACGGACAGGCGCGGCTCACCGTCGAACGCACCGTCGGTGCCCGCATAACGACGTTAGGCACGCTGTCACTCGACGAGAGCTACCGGGCACGCCGCTACCTGGTGCCGGTGGTGCTCGCCGACATCCGGGCGCATCCACTGGGCAGGGGGCTGGGGGCGACGCTGGTGGGCGGGGCACGCGGGCTCGCCTCGGCACGACTGGCCGACCAGGGGTTGTACATGGACAACGGCGTCATGGAGATCGTCCTCGTGCTGGGGTGGCTCGGTGGTGCGGCATTCCTGCTCTCGGCCGCCGCCGCGGTGGCCCATGCCTCGTTCGCGCCATCGTCCGTGGGACGCGCCGGGCGCGTGGGCTACCTGGCCGCAGCAACCGCGCTCCTGGCGCAGGTGGCCGGCGGCACCGTCTTCGCGGGCGTTGGCGGCGCGATGTTCTGGCTTGCCGTGGCGCTGGCCAACCACCGCGTGCAGCCGGCGGGGCGCGCGACGCTGGCGGCGCGGCCGGCGCCGCGGACCATCGTCGCGGCGAGAGTCGAGCCATGACGCTGGCCTTCCCGCCCCGCGGCGAGCGCCGACAGCACGTGTCGGCCGTCTTCCTCACGCGCAACGAGGAGGCGTTCATCGCGCGTGCGCTGCGTAGCGTGCGCGGTGTCGTCGATGAGATCGTCGTCGTCGACTCGTGCAGCACCGATGCGACCGTCGCAATTGCGGAATCGTTCGGCGCGCGCGTGATCGTGGAGCCGTGGCGCGGTTGGATCGCCCAGCGCGCGCTCGGCATCAGAGCCGCGCGGCATCCGTGGGTCTTCGTGATGGAGGCCGACGAGATCGTCACGCCCGAGTTGGCGGCTGCCATCCACGATGTGCTGGCGACGGCGATGAATGCGCGCGACGGCTACTCGGTCGATCGCCGCGATGACTTCCTTGGGGCGCTCCTGCCACGCATGAAGCGACCGTCGAAGCGCCGGCGATTCGTGCGCCTGTTCCACCGGGACTACAGCCGGTACGACCCGCAGCGCATCGTGCACGACGAGGTGCGCTTCTCCGGTCGGGCGATTCCGCTGCGCGGCGTCCTGCTGCACTGGCGGGGCTTCACGATTGCGCAACAGGTGGCGCGATACACCGAGTACGCCCCGCTCGAGGCCGAGATGCTCCTTGCCTCGCGCCGTCGGATCCCGGTCGCGGCGCTGATCGTTCGGCCCCTGCTGCGCTTCGGTTGGTGTTACGTCGCGTGCGGGGGGCTGCGGCTGGGCGCCCGCGGCTTCGTGCACGCCCTGATGGTGGCGGTCGCCGAGTTCCTGCGTCACGCCACGGCATGGGAGCAGCAGCGCGCGCCGGCACTGCCGCACCCGCCCTCGACGGTGCTTTCCCGCTTTGGAATGCGGGGCGACGACGACGTGCTGAGCCCGTCCGAGGAGCCCGCGACGTCTGGCACGACGGAGGTGCCGCGTGGCGACGAGAGTGCCGAGGCGCTCGCCACCGTCGCCGACGAGGCGCGGCACAACCACCCGCCTTCCCCCAGTCATCGGAGACGCTGATGCCACGCATCCTCTTCCTCAACCATGCCGCGCAGATCGGTGGTGCGGAGTTTGGCATGTTCGACGTCGTGACCGAGTTGCGGCAGCATGCGCACGTCCTGCTGTTCGAGGATGGCCCGCTGCGCACGCTGCTCACCGATGCGGGCGTGTCGGTCACGGTCTGCGACTTCGGTGCGCTGCACGATGTCCGGCGCGACACCGCCGCACCGAGCGCTGCCTCGGTCCGGAGCCTGCTGGCGGCGGCGCGCGATGTGCGGCGCATGGCGGCGCAGTACGACATGGTCTACGCCAACAGCCAGAAGGCGATGATTGTCGGTAGCGTGGCGGAGTTGGGCAGCCGCCGGCCGTTTGTCTGGCACTTGCACGACATCCTGGAGACACCGACGTTCAGCCGGCTCAATGTCTGGGCCGACGTGCAGCTGGCGAGGCTCAACGGCGCCCGCGTGATCGCGGTCTCCCGGGCCGCGGCGGACGCGTTCGTGCGGGCGGGCGGCGAGCGGCGCGCCGTGCGCGTGGTCTACAACGGCATCGACCACGCTGCAATCGAGCGCCATGCCGCGTCGGGCGCAGCGCTGCGCCGCTCCCTCGGTCTCTCCGACGTCCCGCTCGTCGGTTGCTTCAGCCGGCTGGCGCGCTGGAAGGGACAGCTCACGCTGCTGCAGGCGGTGGCGCCGTTGCCCGGCGTTCACGTGCTGCTGGCGGGTGGTCCCCTGTTCGGTGAGCTGGCGTACGAGCGGGAACTCCGTGACGCGGTGCACTCGCTGCGCATCGAGGATCGCGTCCATTTCCTGGGGCAGCGCAGCGACGTGGCCGCGCTCCTCCATGTGGTCGACGTGGTGGTGCACCCGTCCATCGCCCCCGAACCGTTCGCGCGCACGTTGATCGAGGCGATGATGGCAGGGCATGCCCCGGTCGCCACGCGGTGCGGCGGGGTACCGGAGCTCGTGATGCCGGAGGAGACCGGCTTCCTCTTTCCGCCCGGCGACACGCACGCCCTCACGACGCTGCTCGAGCGCCTGCTCGCCAATCCCGACGAACTCCGCCAACGATCGGCGCACGTACGCGCCTACGCCCGCAAGCGCTTCTCGCGCGACGCCTACGTGGCGGGCATCGTCCGGCAGCTGCAAAACACGATGGGGCGCCCCCTGCATCGCAGCGCCCCAAGCACGCCCGCCGCGGTGGTCGCATGAAGACGGCCCTGGTGCACGACTATTTCTTCCAGGCTGGCGGCGCCGAGCGCGTGATGGAGACGCTCCACGCCATGTTCCCGGCTGCTCCCATACATACGACGATCGTCCGTGCCGAGACGCTGTGGCCGGGGCTGCGAACGGCGGATATCCGCCCCGTTCCCTGGCTGCAGGCACTGAGTGGCACTGGTATCGGGCCGCGCGCCCTCCTCCCGCTGTATCGGCACGCTGTCGAACGGCTCGACCTGACGCCGTACGACCTTGTGATCAGCAACAGCTCGGCGTTTGCCAAGAGCGTGCGTGTGAGGCCCGATGCCGTGCACGTCTGCTACTGTCACTCCCCAATGCGCTTTGCGTGGAACAGCGAGCGCTACCTCGAACGCGAGCGCGTCCCGGGCGTTGCGCGCCTCGCCCTGTCGCCGCTGCTGGCCAACCTGCGCCGCTGGGACTACCGCACGCGGCATCGGCCCAGCGTCTATCTCGCCAACTCGAGCGCTGTGCGTGCGCGCATCCGCCGCGCGTACGGCATCGACTCGGAAGTGGTCTTTCCCCCGGTGGACACCACGCGCTACCGCGCCGACTCGGATCGGGACGACTTCGCCCTGATCGTCTCTCGGCTCGCGCCTTACAAGCGCATCGATCGCGCCGTGGAGGCGTTCAACCGGTTGCGCCGCCCACTCGTGATCATTGGCGATGGCCCGGACGCGGAGGCCTTGCGCGCGATGGCCGGGCCGATGGTCCGGTTGCTCGGGCGCCGAAGCGACGCGGAAGTGGTGGAGTACATGGCACGGGCCAGCCTCTTCATCGTCCCCGGCGAGGAGGACTTCGGGATCACGCCGCTGGAAGCGAATGCCGCGGGGTGCCCGGTCGTCGCGCTGCGCGCCGGTGGGGCGATCGACACGGTGCGCGATGGCGAAAGCGGCGTCCTGTTCGCCGAGGAGACGGCCGACGCCCTGGCGGCCGCGGTGCGCCGGGCCGACGAGATCGCGTGGGATGTCAACGTTCTTCGGGCGCATGCGGCGCAGTTCAGCATTCCGTCGTTTGCCAATCGCTTCTATCGCGCCGTGGTACTGGCCGTGGCGCGCGCGACCGACGGCCTTCTCCCCATCCCCCCGGCCCCCCATACGGCGAGCGCCTAACGCCGCGCCTGCAGCACCTGCCACGCGGTGCGCCCCAGGGCGAGCGCGGGCAGGAGCGCCGCGGTCGCGACCCGGCTCCACACGGGGGCGCCGGCCACGCGCAGCGCGAGGAAGATCAACAGCCCGCCGGCGCTCAAGGCAAGCGATCTCCGCGCCCCGGGCTCGAGCGCGGGGCGAATGGCGGCTGGCGTCAACGCGACCAGCGCCAGCGAGGGAATCACGTACATCGCGACCACCGCCATTTCCAGGCGCGAGCTGTGGAGCCAGGCGAGCAGCGCAAACGCCCCCCACCCCGCGAGGAGCGCGAGACCGTTCTCCCACATCGCAACGACGGCCCCGCGCCGCGCCACGCTGATCGGATCCAGCGTGGCCAGCATCACCCCAAACAATCCGAAGGCCAGCATGTACCACTGCGTCAGCACGATGGCGGGGGCCCAGCGCGGCAACCACGGCGCCGCCGCCGGCAGCAGGATCACGCCCAGCACGGTGCAGGGCGCCACGAGCGCGATGCTCCCCGACAACACGCGCGTCGCCAGCGAGCGCAGCGCCGCGGCCTCGCCCGCAAGGCGCGACGCCGCCGGAATCGCTGCGTTCTTGTAGCCATCGAAGCAGATGTTCAGGACCTGCGCCACACGCTCGGCGAACGAGTAGACGCCGGCGGTCGGGAGCCCGAACAGGAGCCCCACCACGACCGCCGTCCCCTGTTCGCGCGCCACCATGAGCGAGGAGGCCACGAGGAAGCCGCCCGAATCCCGCATCACGCCCCGCAATGGCGCAATCGCCAGCGTCGGCGCGGGCCCGGGCGCCCAGTGATGCAGCATGAGGTTGCTCACCACGGTGCTCACCCCCAGCACGACAAAGGCGCCGGGTACAAAGACGCCGAACGCCGCGCACGCGACCAGCCCAACGTTCAGCATCAGGACGTTGGCGACGTCCACCGCGGCCAGCCGCTCGTAGGCCAGCGCCCGTTCCAGCCGCACGCGTGCCCCCGTTCCCCAGGCGAGCGAGAGCATGGTCACCACGGTGCCAAGCATGGGAAGGTGGAACGATCGATCGATCGCGCCAAAGCCGAGGACGAGCGGCGGCCACCCCAGGCCGGCCATCACGATGACGACACCAACGGCCAGTTGCAGCCCGGAGAGGGCGGCGTACTCCTCTCGCGTGGGGACCGCGGCGCGTCGAAGCAGCGCCTTGCCAACGCCGAGTTCGGCAGCGTACTGCAGCAGCGTGAACGTCCCGCGGGCGACGGCCAGGAGCCCCAGTTCGCGCGGTGTGACGAGCAGGACGAGGAGAAGGTTCGCGCTCACGCTGATGACGCGCATCGCGGCCACGCGTGCCGTCATGACGCGCGTACCGCGATGCGCGCGGGCCAGGACCTCGTGCGCCGCCACGCCTCCGCTTTCGAGTGCCTCGCTCCTGCCACCCATGCTCGGTCGCCAAGCTCCTGCCGCCGGTTTGTCCATCGCCCGCAGCAACAGCCGCGTGCTCGTCGTACCGTCGCCGGCGACGTTTGTTCATCCCGATGCGAAGCGCGTCGCCGTCAGCGCGCGCGGCCCCGCGCCGTCAGCGCGCGCGGCCCCGCGCCATCAGCGCGCGCGGACCTGCGCCGTCAGGGCGCGATGGCGACGATCACGGGATGGTCGGGGACGTCGAGCTGAATCGTACGCGCCGATGGCAGCGTGGTCAGCGGTGCCGCCGTGGTGAGCGGTGTGTAGACGCGCACCCTCGAAGAGCCCGGCAGCTCGAGTGTCAGGCGGCGCGCGGCCACCGACAGATCCCGCCGGTTGGCGGTGTCGTAGGCGTCCGCGTCCTGCCAGAGCAACAGGAGCAGCTCGCCACCCGGGCGCTGCAGCGCGAGGCGACGGATGCCAGTCGTGTCGCCACGGAGCTGGAGCGTGACCGGTGTGGGGACGAAGGCAGCCGCCTCCGCGTCGCCAACGATCTGCAGCAGGTTGCGGAGTGCCGTGAACGATGGCTTGGCGCTCCCGTCGAGGCGCAGCAGGCCGAAGTGATCTTCCATCTCACCCGGGTTGCTCCCCTCGTCGATGAGCTCGTAGACAAACGACCGACGGATCCCGGCCGCGAAGAGCTGCAGCAGTTCGCGCAGGAGATAGCGCGCCTGCGCTCCCTCCGACACCGCCGGATGCCAGGGATTGGTCGACACGGGTGACGTGTGGTAGCCGACCTCCGTGGCCTGCTGGGGACGATTGCCCGATATCACGCGCGCTCCCGCCAGATGCTCCGCCAGTCTCGACGTCGGGACACCGCCGCCGCTGTAGGGATGAATCGACCCTGCATCCATATAGGGTGACAGGTCGCCGACCGCGGGGGCGTTTCGCGCGAAGGCCATCGACGGCCCCAGCACCTCCAGCGAGGCGGCGAGCGACGGATCGCCCTTGACCGCCTCGAACAGCGCGCGCTGCGCCGCACGCACCTCGGCGGCAAAGAGCAGATGCCCCGAGTTGTCGTGCTCGTTGAGCCCCTCCACCGCCGCCATCGCCTGCAACCCGAGCCGATCGCGCAGCTCGCGGACGTGCGTCATGTCGTCGTAGTTGCTCCCCGGACCGGCCGCCGTGCGTCGCGGGCTCATGATGAGCGTGAAGCGCGCACCGGTCGCCATAGCCACCTCGCGATAGCGACCGTACACCTCCCGCATCCAATCCTCGTTGGGGAGCACCGTGCCGCCGTCTCGCAGGTGACGAACCCCCAGCTCCTGCAACCGCGGGATGATGATGCTGCGAAGCCCCGACCCGTACACCCGGTCGAGGTAGCTCAGGTGCACGTTCACGCCTACCGACTGCGTGAACGCCGTCGTCGCCGCCGGCTGCAATGTCACCACGCCGCTATCGGTCACCTGCACCACGGCGGAGTCGCGAAAGAGACCCACGCGACCGGCGACAATCGTGCGACCGGCACGGCGTGGGGCGAGCATACCGCTTTCATCGATCGAGAGAATCGAGGAGTCGGCGCTCTCCCACGTCACGCCGCGCGGCATCGCGATCGATCGTCCATCGCTAAGGGCCAGTTGCGCCGTCACGCGTGCGCTCGCCCCCGACCAGAGCGGCCCCACGGGTGTGGCCACCACCAGCCCTTGCACGCTCACGGCGCTCGCCATCACCCGCAGCGTGACGCAGAACACGCGCGACCCCACCGTGGCGCGCGCCGAGGTCACGCCCGCGTCGAGCGGAACCACGAGGTCACCCGCGAGTGCGGCGACTTCGGGCGCATCCGCCGTCCACGGTGCATTGGCGAGCTCCGGCTTCGCGATCGTGCTCGTTGGAAGGGCGTCGCGCAACCGCACGGTGTCGCCCACGGCGAGTGCGACTTCACCGATTGCCACGATGCCAGGGCGTTCACCGCCCGGGCCGCGGATCGTGGGAATGGAACACCCCGTCGCGGTCGCGGCGCTCTGGGAGGGGTCGCGGGGAGGCGATACCGCGCGTGTCGCGTTGCCGCATGCTGCGGCGAGCACCAGGCACGAGAGCCAGGCACGAACGGTGCGCGGGCGTTCTCCGAGGAACGTTGCCAATCCAACCACCGCAGTTGAGCAAACCGCGGCTCGAACGGCGTGGTGTCACGGAGCGCACGCAGAGGTGCGCGTTCTCGGAGCCTCGCCGCGCGGCGCGGCCGGCGGGGGCCGGCGTTGCTCGTGTCGCGACCCATGCTCGAGGACTCGAGCGCTCCCGGAAGCGGAGCAGGGTCATCCGTTGGACGAGCAATCAGGTGCACGGCAACGTTGGGCTCGCCTAACGCCCGGCGGCGGCGCAACAGTGGGATCACCCGGATGAGGAAGCTACGCTCACTCGCCAGCGTCGCGCGCCTCGTACGTCGATGGGACCGACGGTACGTCCCGCACTCCCTCATGCGGAACGTCCCGCACGAGCGCGCTGGTGGCGCAGGCCAGGCGCCACTGCTCCAGGGCGTCGTGCTGCTGGCAGGCACGCGCGGCAAAGCCCGCGCAGTCCAGACGCCGCGAGGGGATGAGGTCACGCGGGATGGCTGACAGGGCGCGCCAGAGCGCATGACGCGCCCACAGCACGAGGCACAGCTCCTCGATCGCCAGGAGCAGGCGCTCCGCGCCAGGGCCGCGGGGGGCGTACGTACGCCGACTCGTCAGGCGCTCGCTCCCCCATCGCATCGTGCGCGCCACGACGCCTTCACCATCACCCACGGCGCCAATCAGGACACGGAGCACTGCCTGTTCCTCCCGCAGCTCGCGGGCAAGCACGCGCATCACCTCGCCCAGTTCCTCGCCGATTCGCGTTGGCTCGAGCGCTGCCTCCGCGGCACTGCGCCCCCTTCCGCGGTCGAGCGCCCGCGCTCCCCTCGCGATCGCTGCCGTGAGCTGCAACGCGACCTCCGAGGCCCCGACGTGCGCTCGCAGGTAGCGCGCGAGCCCCTCGCTGTCGAGCGCGCGCGTCGGCGAGGTGGCCGCCGCGTGTCCGCGCTCGCCGGTGATGTCCACCATGGCGTGCGCCCCCTGTGGCTGGGTCGCCGAGTGCGGATACCGCGACGGGGCGCTCATGCGGGGCGACTCCTCGACGCGTGCGAGCGCTGGCCGGGTGCTGAGGAAAGAACCGCACTTCCCGGCGCGCCCTCCGGCGCGCGCACGGGCACCGCCCGCCCGGTGCGCGCCGCGCGGTCGATCGCGTCCAGGATGCGGATGTCGGCCTCGCCATCGCGCGCCGTGTCGTCCTCGCCAGTGGTACGCACCACCGTCCGCGCGAAGTGCCGCAGCTCCGCCGCGAACTGATCGTGCATGCGATACCGGGTATGTCGCGACCGGCCGTCGCGCTGCACGTGCAGCGCCAGCGGCTCCGCATAGTGAAAGGCCGGCTCCATGCGCAACAGGCGCCGGGTGCCGAGCGCACTCCACCAGTTGACGCGATGCGCGCGCAGGCTGCAGACAAAGCTCGCCAGGCGCTCGCCGGGATAGCGCAGCAGCGCGGCCGTCATCTCCGGCACCTGGCCAAACTTGCCGCCGCCCCCCAGGTGCATCCCCTGCACCTCCAACGGTTCGCTGCCGAAGACCATCCGCGCCGCATTCACGCAGTAGATCCCCAGGTCGAAGAGTCCACCGCGACCGGCGCGCTCGAGGCGGATGTCGCCGGCGTCAACCGGCGACGAGAAGACGGAGGCAAAGATGCGCAGCTCGCCCGTGGCGCGCGCCCGTGCCAGGGTAATCGCGCGTCGCGTCGCTTCGTCGAAGTAGAGCCGATACGCGACCATGAGCCGCGCCCCGGTACTCGCGGCCATCTCCCGCATGTGCCGCGCGTCGGCTACGGTGGTGGTCACCGGCTTCTCGCACAGCACGTGCACGCCGCGTTGCAGCGCGCGGCGCGCGAAGTCGGCGTGCAGCTGGTTGGGAAGGGCGATGTATACCGCATCCACCGCACCGCTCTCCAGCAGGGCGTCGTAGTCCTGATAGCGAACCACGAGCGGCGTGTCGCGTCGCGACACCTGGCGCCGGGCGCGCGCGCGGTGGCCGGAGACGAGCGCCTCGAGCCGCACGTCGCGCCGCGCATGGCGAAACGCCGGAATCACGGCACGTTCGGCGATGTCGCCGATCCCGACCAACGCGAAGCGGATGGGTGACACCACGGCTCCCTGTGCTGGGAGAGGCAAACTCGCGAATGCGGCGGCGCGCCGCATCGGGACCAGGGACGAGGAGCATCTCTACCTTCCGGACGATCCCGGCCGCGCATCCCACGCGAATGCCACACGCATGACGGACGAGCGCGCTGCTACCCCGTGGGAGACAGGGAAAAACGCCCCGCGCGGCGACTGTTGCCGTCACAAGCGAAGCGGCACGTTGCTCCGTGGCCGACGGCCAAACGTCACAACTTCAACACCCTCACGAGAGGAGCTATCAGCATGTGGTCTGGACGCAACGAGGCGAATGAGTATCGCGAACGCCCACGGCGGGATCGCCAGCGTGATTGGGACGACCAGGGAGACTCGGAGGGCGGTGCGTACCGCGCGCGAGACCGTCGCTGGTCCGACGACCGCGAACGCGAGGGCGATGCGGGGGCCTGGCGCAGGTCCTACGAAATGGACGCCGATCGGGACGACGGTGGTTCGATGCGCGGTCGCTACGACTCGCGACCGGGATCGTGGAATGCGCGATCGATGAGCGATCGCCCGTGGGAAATCCGCGCGTGGGACGATCGCGGGTCGAGCCGCCGTCCTGGGCGCGGCGACCGCGAGCAACGGTGGGATCGAGATCGACAGGACGACATGAGTTCGTTCGCCCGGTACGATCGCGAAGCAGGCTGGGGAGCGCGCGGTGCGCGCGAGCCGTGGTGGGGCTCCGAAGAGCAGGCCGACGGCTACTCCAGCCGCCATGGCTTCGGGCCGGGCGAGGATCGCGCCCGCCGGTGGGGGAGCATGGGGCGGTACGCCGATAGCATGGAGGATGGGAGCGCCATGGACGACGCACGCGTGCGACGCCAGGGCCTCTACGGACCTAACGAGTACGCGGGTGCGATGGATGGCGGCACGTGGGGCGCGTCCTTTGCCGGTCGTGGCCCCAAGGGTTGGCAGCGCTCCGACGAGCGCATGCGCGAGGACCTCAACGAGGCACTGGCACGCCACCCCGGCATCGATGCCAGCGAGATCGAGGTCGCCGTCGACAACGGGGAGATCACGCTGAGCGGGACGGTGCGCGACCGTCGCCACAAGCGCGCCGCGGAGGATGTGGCCGAGAACATCTTCGGTGCCTCGGAGATCCAGAATCACCTGCGCGTCAGGCGTCAGGACGACGCCGAACGCGACGACGCTCGAGGGACCAGCATGTCCCGGCGCGGTGAGTCGGAGCAGCAGGGCGCCTCCGGCCGCTCGCGCGAAGGGCGGCAGTCGTCAGGCAACCCGGCGTCCTCGGGGGCCGGCACCGCGACGTCGACGGCCGGCGAAGGAGCCGAGGGTCGCAGCAAGTCGCGTTAGGCACGGAGGGCGTCACCTGCCGGCACCCACGACGCGGGGCGTGGCCCGAGCGCCGGACCGTCACGGTCCGCGTCTGAGCCGCCCCCGCGTCGCTGGATGCTCCCACGCCACTCGCCACCGGCCGATGGATCACGCCACGATGGATCGCGACGACCGCCCACCGGACCCGCTGGGCATCGGTGCCGACGATCGCATCGATGTTCGCTTCACACGCGTCCGACGCGTCGCCTGGCTCCTCCTCGTGCCGATGCTCGTCGCTGCCGGCGTCCGGTGGGAGGTCCCCGGGAGCGGCATCGGACTCACCGTGCCGCGCACGATGCTCGTCTACCTCCTGGTGCTGGTGGTGTTGCGCCTGGCGGGCAAGCGGACACTCGGCGAGATGAACACCTTCGACCTCGCCATCCTGCTGATCGTGAGCGAGGCAGTGCAACCGGCACTCGTCGGCGACGACCACTCGCTCACCAACGCGGCCCTCATCCTGCTTACGCTCGTTGGCATGGACGCCTTGCTGGGGTTTGCCAAGGACCGATCGCCCACGCTCTCCACCTGGCTGGACGATGTCCCCGCCGTCCTCCTGGAGGATGGTCAACCGCGCGAACAGGTCATGCGACGGCATCGCGTCGATGTCGACGACCTGCTCCAGGCGGCGCGGCAACAGCATGGACTGCTCGCCCTGCAATCGGTCCGGTACGCCATCCTCGAACGCGGGGGCAATATCTCCATCATCCCGGGCACCGACACCACCCCGCGCTGAGCGTCACCCCCGCGAGAAGACACGCCGCACGTCGTCGCCTACGCGCGTGACCTTCCCCGTGGCACGGGAGATGGGGCACCACAGCGTGCGCGTGCGCGCCAGCACCTTGCGGTCGCGCGCGCGAAGGATCTCCACAAATCGTTCGAAGCGAATCGCCTCCGCTTGCCCGACCCACGTCGACGCGACGATGGCGTCGCCGGGAAGGGCAGGGAGCTTGTAGTCGATCTCGTGGCGCAGCGCGACCCAGGCGATGCCCTCCTGCTGCCTCGTCGTAGCCGCGGCACGCCAGTGCGCCGTCGCCACGTCCTGCGCCCAGCGCAGGTAGACGACGTTGTTCACGTGCCCCAGCTCGTCGATGTCGTCCGTCGAGATGACGAGCGGGAGTTCGAAGCGATCGTCGGGATGCGGCGTCGACATATGGAAGTCGGGGGGAGTCCTGGCGCTCCATGCAAGAAAGCGCTCCCAGCGCGCGGGTCAACCGGGGAGTCGCGTCGCATGGAGCGACAGAGGTTGTCCCGTCGTCCGTCGCACGCTATCGTCGAGCCGCGCCGCCGGAAATACTGGTGGGTTCTGACACCACGTCCAGGGCGATGCGCCGACGCCACTCTGCCAAGACTCACTCGACATGCGCCGCTTCTCGATCTCGCTCCGGGTTGCCTCGACCGCTTCGCTCGCCGTGCTGTTCGCCGCTCCGCTGTTCGCGCAGGGGGGGCGCACCAAGGCGGTCGCGACGCCGTTTTCCGTCGTCGAGGCTACGATTCCCGAGATGCAGGCCGCGCTTGCACAGGGACGCGTGACGTCGCGTCAGCTCGTGCAACAGTACCTCACGCGCATTGCACTCTACGAGGACCGGCTCAACGCGATCATTGCCGTGAATCCGAACGCGCTCGCCGAGGCTGACGCAAAGGACCGCGAGCGCGCGCAGGGACGGGCAAGGGGAGCACTGCACGGCATCCCGATCGCGCTCAAGGACAACATCAACACGATGGACCTTCCCACGACGGGTGGCGCGCTCGCCTTCGCCGGCCTGGTTCCACCGTACGACGCCACGCTCACCCGGCAGTTGCGCGACGCGGGTGCGATCATCCTCGCCAAGACGCAGCTGACGGAGCTGGCCAACTGGGTGGCGAGCGGGATGCCGGGGAACTACAACGGGCTCAATGGTTACGGGATGAATCCGTGGGACCCGCGGCGCGACCCGCGTGACGGGAGCTTCGATGGACGCCCCGTACTTGGCACCGGCGGCTCCTCGTCAGGCGTGGGGACGAGCGTCTCGTTCTGGGCGGCGAACGTGGGGACGGAGACGTCGGGGTCGATCCTCTCGCCGTCGCAGCAGAACTTCCTCGTCGGGATCAAGCCGACCGTAGGGCGCATCTCGCGATGGGGAGTCATCCCCATCACCGCCGACCAGGACACCCCCGGACCGATGGCGCGTACGGTGACCGACGCGGCGATCCTCCTCGGCGCGATGGAGGGTGCCGCGCCGGACCCTAACGATCCGGCGACGACGCTGTGCCCGCCGCCGGCCGGTCGTGACTACACGCGCTTCCTCGACGCGAAAGGGCTGGCTGGCAAGCGCATCGGGATCCCGCGCGCCTACTTCTACGACCGCATCACACTCCCCGGGAGCAGCAACCCGCGCGGCGGCATTACCGATGCGCAGCGCACCGCGATGGCGGAGGCGATCGAGATCCTCCGCACGCAGGGTGCGACGATCGTCGACCCGGCCGATATCCCGTCGGTCACCGACACCGTCGCCAGCCGCAACTTCCTCAACTGGAACACCTGTGGTGGGCTCGACAATGCGAAGGGGCGCGACGCCGACTGCTCCGTCGTCTTCAAGTACGGGATGAAGCGCGACTTCAACGCCTGGCTCACGTCGCTGGGCGACAGGGCGCCCGTCAGGACGCTCACCGAGCTGCGGCAGTGGAACATCGCCCACCAGCGCGCCGGCGCCATCAAGTACGCACAGGCGCTCCTCGACATCTCCGACGAGATGGACGTGCAGGGCGACCGCGCGCGCTACGAGGCCGACCGTCGCAAGGACCTGCTCCTCTCGGCGGCCAACGGGATCGACTCGGCGATGAAGGCCAACGCGCTGGATGCGCTTCTCTTTCCCGGCGTGAGCAGCGCATCGATCGCGGCGCGCCCGGGATATCCATCCATCACCGTCCCCTTCGCGTTGCTCCCGGTGAGCACGACGGGGGCGTTCGGTGGCGGCCCCTTCCCGGCGGGCTTCGAGCCGCGACCGGCGCCGTTCGGCGTCACCTTCACCGCCATGGCGTGCGCGGAGCCGCGATTGATCGCGATTGCCTACGCCTTCGAGCAGGCGACCAGGCGACGCAAGGCGCCGCCGCTCTTTCCCTAGCTGCTGCGCCTGAATCGTGCGCGCAACGATTCGCGCCAGTGCTCGACGATCTCGTAGACCGTGGGGATCACCACGAGCGTCAGCACCGTGGAGGCGATCACGCCGCCGATGACGGCGCGTCCGAGCGGGGCGCGGAAGTCGGCTCCCTCACCGATGCCTAACGCCACGGGCGTCATTCCGGCGATCAGCGCCAGGGTCGTCATCATGATCGGGCGCAGCCGGATGCGCCCCGCCTTGATGAGTGCGTCGCGCACGCTCAGGCCGCCGTCGCGGTGCGCCCACTTGGCGAAGTCGATGAGGAGGATGGCGTTCTTCGCCACGAGCCCCATCAGCATCATCACCCCGATCAGGCTCATGATGTTGAGCGTGTCGCGGGTGAGCAGCAGCGCCAGCACCACCCCAATCAGCGACAGCGGGAGCGAAAGGAGAATGACGAGCGGGTCCAGGAACGAACCGAACTGCACCACGAGGATGAGGTACATGAGCAGGATCGCCACGCCGAGTGCGGTGATGATCGCGCTGAACATCTCGTTCTGGCTCTCGACCTGCCCCGACTCGCTCACCCGGTAGCCCGGAGGGAAGGGGATGGCGCGCACGCGGCGCATCACGTCGGCGGCGACGTTCCCCATCGAGGCGCCGAGCACGTTGGCGCCGACAGTGACCACGCGCCGCCGCTGATAGTGATCGATGCGCGCCGGCCCCATTCCCGTCGTCACCGTCGCCACCTGCGACAGCGGGATGAAGGGGATGGTCTCGCCCGCCGAAGCGCGCGCACCCTGCAGGAGGATCGGGAGCTGGGCGACGTCCCTGGCGCGCCCGCGCGACTCGGGGGCAAGGCGCACGCGCACGTAGCGCGAGATGCCGGAGGGATCGACCCATGTTCCCGCTTCCACGCCGGCGAAGGCAAAGCGCAGCGACTGCGCGAGCTGCCCCACGCTCACGCCCAGCGACGAGGCCAGCGCGCGGTTCACGCGGATGCCGAGTTCCGGCGTCTGCCCCTTGGTCGAGAGCCCGACGTCGACCGCCCCCTGGACGGCGCGCACCGAGTCCGCCACCTGCTCGGCCAGCCGCGACAGGAGGCGCGCGTCGGGCCCTTGCACCTGAAGCTGCATCTGCTTCTGGTTGCCCGCCAGGCTCCCGGCATCATATGTGTAGACCACGGCACCGGCCACGGTGGCCACCTCGCGGCGGATCAGCTGGCCAAACTGGAGCTGCGACACCTTGCGCGCGCGCTTGGGCACCATGCGCACGTAGACGGTGGCCTCGTCCAGCGCGCCGGAGCCCGTCGATGAGCCGACCGTCGTGTAGGTGTAGGCGACCACGCCCTCGTGCGCGCGGATCATCCGCGCCACTTCCTCCGCCTTGAGCGTCGTGTACTCCAGCGACGACCCGGGTGGCGTCTCGATGCCGACGTTGAGCTCCCCGTTGTCCATCACCGGCTGGAAGCCGAAGCCGCCAAACGCGACCTGCAGCCAGAGCGCCACCACCAGCGACCCGGCGGCGATCCCGATCATCCACCAGCGGTGGTCGAGCGCCCAGGCGATGACCGTCTCGTAGCGTTGCGCCTGACGGTCGAACCAGGTGTTGAAGCGGTCAAGGAGCCGGGCAATCGGGTTGCGGCGCTCGTGCGCCTCCAGCTGCGGGTCGGGCCAGTAGGCCGACAGCATCGGGTCGAGCGAGAACGAGACGAAGAGCGAGACGAGCACCGCGCTGGCAATCGTGAGCGCGAACGGCTTGAAGAGCTGCCCGGCGATCCCCGGCATGAAGCCGACGGGGACGAAGACCGCCACGATGGAGAAGGTCGTCGCCGCCACCGCGAGCCCGATCTCGTCGGTCCCCTCGTGCGACGCGCGCACATGGTCCTTTCCCATCTCCACGTGTCGCACGATGTTCTCGCGCACCACGATCGCGTCGTCGATGAGGATGCCGATGGCGAGCGAGAGCCCCATCAGCGACATCACGTTGAGCGTGAAGCCGAAGAGCAGGAGCGGGGCAAAGGCCGTGAGCACCGAGACGGGGAGCGCGAGCCCGGTGATGACCGTCGATCGCCACGAGTTGAGGAAGAGGAAGACGACGAGGACGGTGAGCACCGCCCCCTCGAACAGCGTCTCCTGCACGTTGTTCACGGACCGTCGCACGCGCGAACCGCCATCGCGCACGAACTCGATCTGGACCCCGGCGGGAAGCGTGGATTGCAGCTCCGCCACGCGCGCGCGCACGGCGTCGCCCACTCCTGTCGTGCTGTACTCGCGCGACTTGATGATGTCGAGCCCGATGGCCGGGACGCCGCTGAACAGCGCCGCCGACGTCGGTTCCGCGGCTCCTGCTTCCACGCCGGCGACCTGGCCGAGCCTGACGAGCTGTCCCGCGCGCTGCGCCACGACGATATCGGCGAAATCGGCCGGCGAACCGAGCCGCCCCTCGAGGCGGATCACGCGGTTCTCCATCGCGGCATTCACGCGCCCCACCGGCGCCGCGAGGTTCTGCGTGCGCACCGCGCTCACCACCTGGTCGATCCCCACGCCGGCCGCCGCGAGATCGTTCGGGCGCACGTTGATGTTGAG
Organism: Gemmatimonadaceae bacterium; assembly: GCA_020852815.1. Lineage (NCBI taxonomy): Bacteria > Pseudomonadati > Gemmatimonadota > Gemmatimonadia > Gemmatimonadales > Gemmatimonadaceae > Gemmatimonadaceae bacterium. The sequence continues at coordinate 99,569 of JADZAN010000002.1, forward strand.
CTGCGCGCTGTCGCCCCCCACGATGTTCACCTGCGCCACGCCGGGTATCGCCCGCAGCTCGCCACCGATGTCCTGGTCGGCGATCTGCGTGAGCTGCGGCGTGGGGATGGTGCGCGACGTGACGGCGAGCGAGACGACCGGGAGCTGCGTCGGGTCGAAGCGCGTCAGGACCGGTTCGAGGATGTCGCTCGGGAGCTGCGGGCGCACCGCCGTCATGGCGTCGCGCACATCCTGCATGGCCTGGTCGACATCCTTCGAGAAGACGAACTGGATGACAACCTGTCCGAAGCCGTCGGTCGACGACGAGTGGAGCTTGTCGACGCCACTAATCGCCGAAAGCTTGTCCTCGATGCGCGTGATCACCTCGCGCTCCACCACGTCGGGGGCTGCGCCCGGGTAGGGGACCGCGACGAAGACGACCGGCGGGTTGAGTTCGGGGAACTCGTCGGTCCCGAGCCGGGCGAGCGACGCCAGGCCGAAGACGACCAGCGCAATCATCGAGACGACCGTGATGATCGGCCGCTTGATGGCGAAATCGGAGATGAACACAGGGAGGACCGCGTCGAGGAAGCCAGCGACTGCCTCCCCGAAGGATAGTCCAGCGCGCGTCCAGGAAACCAGCGATCGAGCGGGCCGGATGCCGAATCGGTGCAGGCGCCCGTCGCGCCGCGAGTCAACGCGTCGCGCCGCGAGTCAACGCGTCGCGCCGCAAGTCAACGCGTCGCGCCGCAAGTCAACGCGTCGCGCCGTTCGCGACGTCGATCGCGCGCGCCAGCTGGTCGGCGTCGAACGGCTTGGGGAGCGCGATCCAGGGACGCCCGGGCAACACCAGGTCGCGCGTGAGTCCGGCGGTATCGCCCGACATCAGGATGATGGGGGTGGACGGGCGCAGCGCCCGCACCCGGCGCGCGAGTTCGCCGCCGTCCATCGATGGCATGCGCACATCGCTCAGGACCAGGTCGATCAGCTCGCCCCCGGGTTCCATCTGCTCCAGCACGCGCAACGCCTCGTGACCGCTGGCGCACAGTGTGGCCGCCCATCCCAGGCGTTGCAACTGGCGGAGCAGCACTTCGCGCACCGGCGCTTCGTCGTCAACCACCAGCGCGCGCCGCTGGCGCGGCATGGCCGGCGGCGGCACGATGGCGTCCGAGACCTCCTCGTCACGCGCGTCGCGAGTATCGCGAGTATCGCGCGGACGCGGCGAGACGTCGCGAATCATCAGCTCGATCGATCGCGCCTCGCCGCCCAGTTCCAGGTAGGCCCCCGTGATGGCCAAGTCGCGCCCGCTCTCACGCACATACGCGCGCAGCAGTTGCTCGCAGGCGCCGCGCAGGTATGCAACGTCGGCGGGGCGACCGTCGAGGTTCAGCAGCAACGGCGCCAGCGGCGAGTGCGCCGCCACCACGTGCGGGGCCAGCGTTCGCGTGGCCGCCGGATTGGCGTGAAGCACAATGCCCGCTTCGTCGATCACCACGATGCCGTCGGGCGCACGGTCGATCATCACCCCCAACCGCGCCGCCAGCCGCTCCGAGCGTCGCGCCAGCTCGAGGATGGTGTGCCGCGAGACGACGACGAGCATCAGTGCGCCGGCGCATGCCAGCTCCGTCATCACCACGCCGACCAGCGCACTGCTCAGAAAACCCGCGGCCGCCACCTCCCGCCACGGCACCGACAGCGGGATCGCGATTGCATAAACCAGGCACGCCAGCAACGCGTCGCGCGCCCCCAGCAGCAGGCACGCCCCCACCACGACGTTGGGGATGAAGACCATCACCGGATAGAACGGCGCCGGGCCGACGAACATGTCGACCACGGTATCGATCACGACCGTGACCAGAAGGAGTCGCGCCCCCAGGTGCGCGCGCCCTCGCCGCATGACCGCGAGCGCCACGAGCGAGCCGGCGGTGGCGACGGCGTTCGTCACGCCAGCGGGGACAAAGGGCTCCCCAAGGACAACGTGCAGGAGCAACATCGTCAGCGCGTACGTGACCACGCAGACCACCGCCGCCAGGGGACCGATCGACTGGTACAGGCGCGGTGACCCTGATTCGGACAGGACGGGGACGAACGGGCGCAACACGCCAGCGAGTGACATCGACGCGGTCGAGTCGAGGGCGAGACGGCCCAGCGCGCCGCCGGGTTCTGGCGCCAACGGCGCGGTGGACCAACGGCGCGGTGGCACCGACGGCCGCGGCACCGCCGCCGGCCGGAGACCGCCTAACATGTTTGCGGATACGAGCAGCGGCAAGAGGCGAACGCCCCACATCAACGCGGATATCGCGCCAGACTCGCATACGGAGGGTGCTAGATTCGACGCGCCGCTATTGCATCCGGCGACCGCATGCGGTCAGTTCCCCGGGGCTCGCGGACCGCCGTGCGACTCGCGAAGTTCCGCCAGCTCTCTCCCCCCTCCCCCCGCACTCTCTCCGCCAATCCCCTCCATGGCGCCTACGGATCAGACGGCCGACGCTCCCGCGCTCCCACCCGTCCTGGAGTTTCTGCGCGCCCTGTGGCGGCTGAACCACGAACTCGAAGTCACTTCGTCGCAGATGGCCCGCACGATCGGGGTCACGGCTCAGCAGCGAATGGTGCTTCGCATAACGGGCCAGACCGGACCCATTGCCGCTGGCCAACTCAGCCGGCTCCTCCACGTGCACCCCGGAACGCTCTCCACCACGCTTGGACGCCTCGAGCGACGCGGCCTGCTGCGGCGCTCGCGCGCTTCGAGCGATGCCCGCGTCGTCATGGTCTCGCTCACCGCCAAGGGCGAGCACCTCGTGGCCAATTCGCGCGGGAGCGTCGAGCGTGGCGTGCAACAAGTCCTGGCGCGCGTCCCCAAAGCCCGGTTGCGTGCCACGCTCGCGATGCTCACCGAACTGAGTGCCTCACTCGAGACGATTCGCGATGAGGTCCGCGACACGGCCAAGGCCCCGCCCCGTCGCGCCAAGCCACGCCGCTGATCGACCGGCACGTCTCACCCCGCCGGCGATCCGCACCCGCCGGCACCAGTCCGTACCCGTTTGCACCCGTCGGCACCCCTCTTCATGCGTCGAGTCGTTCTCCTGGCCGCGGCATCGCTGCTCGGTGCTGCCTGTACGGCACACCCCCCCGCCGCCGTCACGCCGAGCCCCACGGACCTGGCGCCGCTGGCTCCCACCACGCCGCTCACCGCCGCGCAACGCGCCTGGGTCGAACGCACACTCGCGTCGCTCACCCTGCGCGAACGCGTGGGACAGATGGTGATGGTGTGGCAGCTCGGTGACTACACCAATGCCGAAGACTCGACCTTCGCGGAAGCCCGGCGCTGGATCGTGAACGACGGCATTGGCGGGGTGAGCATGTCGCTCGGCACTCCCATCGAGGTGGCGGCCAAGCTGGAGGCGTTCCAGAAGCTGGCCAAGGTCCCGCTCCTCGCTTCGTCCGACCTCGAGCCGGCGTTAGGCAGGCTGGAAGGGGCGGTCTTCCCGCACTACCTCATGGAGACGGGCGGTGCCACGGTCTTTCCCACCGCCATGGCCATCGCCGCGACGGGGCGCGACGACGATGCCTACGACGTGGGGCGCATCATCGGTCGCGAAGCGCGTGCGGTGGGGCTGCACATCAACTTCGCGCCCACGGTCGACGTCAACAACAACCCGTCCAACCCGGTCATCAACACGCGGTCGTTCGGCGAGGACCCCGCGCGCGTCGCACGACTGTCCGCACGCTTCGTGAAGGGATCGCAGGAGGCGGGAACGCTCGCCACCGCCAAGCACTTTCCCGGTCACGGAGACACCGATGTCGACTCGCACGCCGGGCTCCCCGTGGTGAGCGCCGACTGGGCGCGCTTTCACCGCGTCGAACTGGTGCCGTTCCGCGCCGCGGTCGACGCGGGGGCGGCGCTGGTGATGTCGGCACACATCGCTCTCCCCGCCCTCGAAGGCGACTCGACCACCCCCGCCACGCTCGCCCCGCGCATCATGACGGGGCTGCTGCGCGACACGTTAGGCTTTCGCGGCGTGGCCATCACCGATGCCCTCACGATGGATGGCGTGGGCAAGGGCTACGGCGTTGCCGAGAGCAGCGTCCTCGCGGTGAAGGCGGGTGCCGACATCCTCCTCAAGCCGAGCGACCCGACAAGGGCCATCGACGCGATCGTTGCCGCAGTGGCGCGTGGCGAGCTCACGGCGGCGCGCATCGATTCGTCGGTCCGTCGCGTGCTCCAGCTCAAGGCGCGCGTCGGCCTGGCGCAGCACCGCTTTGTCTCGTTTGACACGCTGCGCGCCGTAGTTGGTGCGCCCGCGCATCGCGCCGCGGCGCTCGACATCGCCCGTCGCGCCGTGACGCTCCTGCGCGATCGCGGATCGCTGGTCCCGCTCGCCGGCAAGCGCACCGTCGTTGTCCAGTACATGCCGGAGACGGAGTTGCGCGCCGGTCGCGCCTTCGCGGCCACGCTCCGCGCCGCCGATCCCTCGGTGCGCGTCGTCAAGATCTCGCCCGCCACGGCCGCGCCGCAGCTCGAGGCGCTGGCCCCGCTCATGGCGGGCGCCGAGCGTGTGGTCCTCGCCGCCTATGTGCGGCGCATCGAAGGTGAAGGGCGACCGGCCATCCCTGCGCACATCGCCGAATGGATGGCGAGCGTTGCGGCGGCCGACTCCGCGTCGGCGCAGCCGCGACTCGTCTTCGTCGCCTTCGGAAATCCGTACCTGCTGCGGCAGGTCCCGGCGGTCGGGAGCTATCTCGTCACCTATGGCGTGGGCGATGGGCTGGAGCGCGCGGCGGCAGAAGCGCTCACCGGGCGCATTCGCATCACGGGGACCACGCCGGTCTCGCTCCCTGGCTACTTCGCCCGCGGCGACGGGCTCAGGCGTTAGGCGCGGCGCACACCGCCAACCCGCGGCACCTCGGCGCGCCCGTGCGCATTGCGTCGCGCACGAGCGCCGCTGCCGCGCATGCGCCAGGCGCAAGGCACGGGCGCGCCAGGCGGCGTGCTCGCCAAGCGGCGTGCTCGCGGCTTCCGATAGTTATGCGTATCGCGTGAAAGTCGCCTGCATGCGATGCATGACCATGCGCGATGGTTGACGTTAGGCCTCCCGTCGCTAGGCTTGGGCGCATGACTTTCATTCGTCTCATCGGCGTTCCCATGGATCTCGGCGCCTCGCGGCGCGGTGTCGACATGGGACCTTCGGCCGTCCGATACACCGAGCTACGCGAGCGCCTCGAAGCCATGGGGCATCAGGTGGAGGACACGGGCAATGTTCCCGTCCCCTTCCGCGAGGATGCCGCCAAGGGAGCGCAGCGCGGCGCGCGCTACCTGGGCGCCATCACCGACGTCTGCGCCGATGTCGCGTCGCGCGTGCGCGACGCGCTGGGCGCGGGGGCGCTCCCCGTCGTCCTGGGTGGCGACCATGCACTGTCGGCGGGCTCCATTGCCGGGGCATCGGCCTTCTTTGCCCAGAAGGGCGGTCATGTGGGCGTGGTCTGGGTCGATGCGCACAGCGACCTCAACACACCGGCAACATCACGCTCCGGCAATGTCCATGGCATGCCGCTCGCCGCGCTCCTGGGCCACGGCGACAAGGCTATGTCCGCCCTTGCGGGGCGCACGCCGGCGGTGCGCGTGAGCGATCTCGCCGTGGTCGGCCTCCGCGACCTCGACGAGGCCGAGAAGGCGCACGTCCGCAAGTGGAACCTGTCGGCCTTCACCATGCGCGCGCTCGACGAGCATGGCGTGCGCAAGGTGATGGAGGAGGCGTTGTCCATCGCCACGAAGGCGACGGCCGGGCTGTGGGTGTCGTTCGACGTGGACGTGATCGACCCCTCGGACGCGCCCGGTGTGGGGACGGCGGTCCCCGGCGGGATCACGTATCGCGAGGCGCACCTGGCGATGGAGATGATTGCCGATACGGGGAAGCTGGTCGGGATCGACGTCGTCGAGGTGAACCCCGTGCTCGACGAGCGCAACCGCACCGCCGAGGTGGCGTGCGAACTGATCCTCTCCGCGCTCGGCAAGCGCATCATCTAGCTCCCACGTCATGAGCATCCCGACCTACGTCCCCCCCGACTTCACGAGCCGACAGCTGCAAGACGCGCCGGCGGTGCGCACCGTCGTGGTCGAGCGCGACGGCGTGCTCCCCGACGAGTTCTTCGCCACGACCAACCTCCCCACCTATGTAAAGGGAGCAGACGGCCGGTGGACGATGCCGCGCGAGCCGCGCATGGACGGCGTGCTCGTGCGCGATGCGGACGGCGGCTGGTGGGTGCGCGAAGGGCGACGCGTGAGGCGGGGCGACGCCGTCGTCGTGGGGCACGCCGAGGATGGGAGCGACGGCGTCTACGTGCATGCGCGCGGCTTCCGCATGGACGACGGGGCGCAGGGCGACTTCCACTTCATGTCGTCGCAGGTCTCGCGCGAGAAGCCGATCGACTATCGCCTCATCGCGCGCATGCTGGTGGAGGAGAAGCGGCGCGGCGGCTACACGCTCTGGGTCACTGGCCCCGCGCTCGTCCACTCGCGGGCCCGCGACAACCTGGTCTGGTTCATCCGCAACGGCTTCGTGCAGGTGCTGCTGGCGGGCAACGCCGTTGCCGTGCACGACATCGAGGCGGCGATCGTCGGGACAACACTGGGAATGACGAGCGAGGGGGAGGCCACCGAGAACGGACACGCCGCGCACATGCGCGCCATCAACGCGATCCGTCGCGCCGGCGGGATTGCCCAGGCGGTGCACAGCGGGATCCTCACGACCGGGATCATGCACGCCTGCGTCGTGGAGGACATCCCGTTCGTCCTCGCCGGCTCGTTGCGCGACGACGGCCCGCTTCCCGACGTGATCACCGACATGGTCGCGGCGCAGGATGCCACGCGCGCGCACACGACGCGCGCCACGATGGCGGTGATGATCGCCACGGCCCTCCATTCGATCGCGGTCGGCAACATGCTCCCCGCGTACTACGAGGACGCCGAGCGCGGGATCCGCGAGTTGCCCACCATCTGCGTCGACGCCAGCGAGTTCCTCGTGAGCAAGCTCAAGGACCGCGGGACGCACCAGGCGGTGGGGGTGGTGACCAACGCGCAGGACTTCATGAGCATCCTGCGCGCGGCGGTCGAACGCGAGGTGCAGGGGCCCTGATTCGGTGGCCGGGGAGGCAAACCGGCGGTAGAATTGGGCCCCATGACTCCCAAGGAACTCACCCCGCGCGCCCTGGTCCTCGGCGCCCTCCTCACCTTCGTCTTCACCGCCGCGAATGTGTACCTCGGCCTCAAGGTCGGGCTCACCTTCGCCTCGTCCATCCCCGCGGCCGTGATTTCCATGGCCATCCTCAGCGCGGTGAAGGACTCCTCGATCCTCGAGAACAACATCGTCCAGACCGTCGCCTCGGCGGCGGGGACGCTCTCGGCGATCATCTTCGTCCTTCCCGGGCTCGTGATCGTCGGGTGGTGGACCGGCTTCCCCTTCTGGCAGTCGTTCCTGATCTGCCTCTCGGGCGGCGTGCTGGGCGTCCTCTTCACGATTCCGCTGCGCCGTGCGCTGGTGACGACGTCCGACCTCCCGTATCCCGAGGGCGTTGCAGCTGCCGAGGTGCTCAAGGTGGGGTCGGGGACGCGCGGCGAGTCAAAGGACGACAGCGGCGAGGCCCGCGAGGGGTTGCGCGCGGTGGTCCTTGGCTCCGTGGCCTCGGCGTCGCTGGCGATCGTTGGCGCAACGCGCATCGCCGCCACCGAGCTGGCAGGCTACTTCCGGTTGGGTGCGACCGCGTCCAGCGGCTACAACATCGCCTGGTCGCTCGCCCTCCTCGGCGCCGGCCACCTCGTTGGACTCTCCGTCGGGATGGCGATGTTGACGGGGCTCATCATCGCCTGGGTGATCGGCGTCCCGATCCTCACTTCGATGAGCCCCATCGCCGACGGCGTCACGCTGGCGCAGCATACGTCCACCATCTGGCGTACGCAGGTGCGGTTCATCGGCGCCGGCGCCATTGCCGTTGCCGCCGTCTTCACCCTCGCCAAGCTCGCCAGGCCGGTCGTCGGGGGGCTCGTCAGCACGCTCACCGCGTCGCGCACGAGCGGCACGGGCGACGACCTGGATCGCGACATCAGCCCGCCGTGGATTGTCGGGCTCACGATTGCCTGCCTGGTGATTGCCGGTGCGCTCGCGTGGAGCTTCGCGAATGCCAGCGTCCTTGCGCCCAACGCGGTCACGCTCACGATCATCGCCGTCCCGTTTGTCTTCCTCGTCGGTTTCCTCATCGCCGGCGTCTGCGGCTACATGGCGGGGCTCATCGGCGCCTCCAATTCGCCCATCTCCGGCGTCGGGATCCTCTCCATTGTCATCTGCGCCTCGATGCTGGTGGCGGTCATCCCTCCCACCGAGGCCAATCGTGCGACGCTCGTGGCGTTTGCGCTCTTCACCACGGCGATCGTCTTTGCGTGCGCCACCATCTCCAACGACAACCTGCAGGACCTCAAGACGGGCCAGCTCGTCGGCGCCTCGCCCATGCGGCAGCAGGTGGCGCTGATCGTCGGCGTTGCGGCTGGCGCGGCGGTCATCCCGTCGGTGCTCAACCTGCTCGCCAAGGCCTACGGCTTTGCGGGGGCCGCGAACGTCGGCGTCGTGGCCCCCAACCCGCTCCCCGCGCCGCAGGCGACACTCATCTCCGCCCTCGCGCAGGGAGTGATTGGCGGGTCGCTGGAGTGGAACATGATCGGGATCGGCGCACTGGTGGGCGTGGCGCTGATCATCATCGACGCGACGTTAGGCGCAATGGGCAAGCTCCGCATCCCGCCGCTGGCCGTCGGCATCGGGATCTACCTCCCCATGTCGGCCACCTTCGCGGTCGTCGTCGGCGCCGTCGTCTCGCACTGGTACGATGGGCGCTCCAGGAGGATGCCCAACCCGGATCGCGCCGAACGCCTCGGAACGCTCGTGGCGTCGGGGCTGATCGTCGGCGAGAGCCTGTGGGGCGTCCTCAACGCGGGGCTCATAGTCGGCTTCTCCAAGGATGCGCCGATCGCCCTCGTCGCCGACGACTTTGCGCTGGCACCGTGGCTCGGCGCCGCCGGTTTCGTGGCGGCAATCGTCGGGTTGTACGGGTGGATGCTTCGCCGCTCGGCCAGCGCACCGAAGGCATGATGCAGCCGTCGTCGTCCATTGCCGCGCTCCCCAGCCACGCCCGCGTCGTCGTCATCGGCGGGGGAGTGATTGGCTGTTCGGTCGCCTATCACCTCGCCCACATGGGGTGCCGCGACGTCGTCCTCCTCGAGCGACACCAGCTCACCGCCGGCACCACGTGGCATTCGGCGGGGCTCATGGTCACCTTCGGCTCCACGTCGGAAACATCGACCGAGTTCCGCAAGTACACGCGCGATCTCTACGCGCGCCTCGAGGCAGAGACGGGACTCTCCACCGGCTTCAAGCCGGTGGGCTTCATCGAGTGCGCCATCGACGAAGCGCGCCTCGAGGAGTATCGCCGAGTCTCCACCTTCAATCGCTACTGCGGCATCGACGTGCAGGAGATCTCGGCGAGCGAGGTGCAGACGCTCTTTCCGCTCGCCCGCACCGACGACATCCTCGCCGGCTTCTACGTGAAGCAGGATGGGCGCGTGAACCCCGTCGACGTGACGATGGCGCTGGCGGCCGGCGCGCGGCTGCAGGGGGCCACAATCCTCGAGGGCGTGGCGGCAACCGGGCTCCTGACGGCCAACGGCGCCGTGACCGGCGTGCGCACGGCGTTAGGCGACATCGCGTGCGAGATGGTAATCAACTGCGGTGGCGCGTGGGGGCGTGAACTGGCCGCGCAGGGCGGCGTGAACGTCCCGTTGCAGGCGGCGGAGCACTATTACCTGCTCACCGAGGAGATAGCTGGCGTCGACAAGTCGTGGCCCGTGCTCGAGGATCCCGCGTCGTTCGGCTACTTCCGCGAGGAAGGTGGCGGGCTGATGATCGGGCTGTTCGAGCCGGTGTGCGCGCCGTGGCGGGTGGAAGGAATGCCGAGCGACTTTGCCTTCGGCGAGATTGCCCCCGACTGGGAGCGCATGGGGCCGTACCTCGAGACGGCAATGAAGCGCGTTCCCATCTCGATGCAGACCGGGATTCGCAAACTCTTCTGCGGCCCCGAGTCGTTCACGCCCGACCTCAAGCCGTGCCTGGGCGAGTCGGCCGAGTTGGACAAATACTTCGTTGCAGCCGGGCTCAACTCCATTGGCATCCTCACGGGGGGCGGCGTGGGGCGGGCCATGGCGCACTGGATGCTCACCGGGCGCCCCGATTGCGACATGACGGCCTACCACCTCGACCGGTTGCACCGCTACCAGGCCAACCCCGAGTACCGGCGCACGCGGACCGTGGAATCGTTGGGGCTCGTGTACCAGACGCACTACCCCAACCGCGCCATGACCACGGCGCGCGGCGCGCGGCGCGGCGCCATTCACGATCGCCTCGCCGCTCGCGGCGCCTGGTTCAAGGACGTGAGCGGGTGGGAAGGAGCCGACTGGTACACCGCCGATGGTAGCACCCCCGAGCCCGAGCCGCTCACCTTCGGGCGTCCGCGCTCGTGGGAGAACTGGAGAGCCGAGCATGAGGCCTGCCGCAACGGCGTGATCCTGATGGACATGTCGTTCATGGCCAAGTTCCTCGTGCAGGGGCGCGACGCCGGTCGCGTCCTCAACTGGATCTCGGCCAACGATGTGGATGGCGCGGTGGGGCGCACCACGTACACGCAGTGGCTCAACGAGGGAGGGACGCTCGAGGGCGACCTGACCGTCACCAAGCTCGAACCCGGCTACACGGGCGCAGCAGGCGAACAGGCGTTCCTCGTCGTCGCGTCGGACACGGCGCACCGCCACGTGCACACCTGGTTGCGCCGGCACACGCCAGCCCCGGCGCATTGCTTCACCACGGATGTCACCAGCGCCTTCGCGCAGGTGAACATCCAGGGGCCGCGCTCGCGCGAGCTGCTGCAGCGCGTGACCTCGACAGACCTCTCCAACGACGCCTTCCCGTTCCGCGCGGCTCGCGAGGTCGATATCGGCTTCGCCCGCGTTCTCCTGGTGCGCATCACCTACCTTGGCGAGTTAGGCTACGAGCTGTTCATCCCCACCGAGCAGGCGGTGCATGTCTACGACCTGCTGGTGGAGGCCGGGGGTGATCTCGGGTTGCGCCACGCCGGGCTCAAGGCGCTGGCCTCGCTGCGCATGGAGAAGGGGTACCGCGACTACGGCCACGACATCGACAACACCGACTCGCCGCTCGAGGTGGGGCTCGGCTTCGCCCTCGACCTTTCCAAGCCGGGCGGCTTCCTGGGGAAGGACGCGGTGGTGGCGAAGAAGGCTGCGGGGATCCGCCGGAAGCTCGTGCAGCTTCTCGTGAAGGATCCCGAGCCGCTGATGTTCCACGCCGAGGTGGTGCGGAGAAACGGCGAGGCGATGGGATACGTGCGCGCTGCGTCGTACGGCCACACGTTAGGCGGGGCCGTGGGGCTGGCGATGATCGAGAGAGCGGACGAGCCGATCACGCAGCGCTGGCTGGATGCCGGCGCCTGGGACGTCGAGATTGCCGGCGAGCGCTATCCAGCCATCGCGTCGCTGGCCCCGCTGTACGACCCTGCGGCGCTCCGCGTGAAGGGGTGACGGCGCGGCACCCCCGGCTCGAAGGGTCTCAACGGCGGCGTCGTAACATCTCGATGAATCCCGAACGTGTTGATCGGGATTGTACCAGGGCGCACCCCTGCCAACTGAGAGCGACCCACGCGTCGCGCGCCCTCCGAAAGGGATGAGGGGCGCTGCGGGATTGTTCGACACGTCACGTCCCCGGGAGCGCAGGCCGCGCGCGAACGAACGCATTGGCGGCGTGAAGCGTAGGCTGTAAGTTCGACTACGATTTTGTATACACTGCCGCGAACAGCAGATGGATGCAGGCCGCGCGGCGCCGCCCTCCCACGCCACTCTCTGGAGTCGCACATGTCGTTCACGAAGGGGCACCACCAGGCCCCCTGGCTCGCGCGCATCGCCGGTACCCTCGCCGTCGTACTGACAGCGGGTCTCGCCAGTGTCGCGCAGGCGCAAACGGGGACTCTCGCCGGCCGTGTCACCGACGCGGCCGCTGACGCGCCGCTCCCGGGGGTCACCCTGCAGGTCGAAGGGACTCGCTTCGGGGCGGGGACGGCCAACGACGGTCGCTATCGCATCACGGGGCTGCAACCCGGCAGCTACGTGATCATCGCGCGGCGCCTGGGCTACAACCCACAGCGCCAAACGGTGACGGTGAGCGCGGGGAGCGAAGCCACGGCAAACTTCCGGCTGCAGGCGAGCGCCATCGCGCTCGACCAGGTCGTCGTGACGGGGACGGCCGGGGCGCAAGAGAAGCGCTCCATCGGCAACGCGGTCACCACGATCTCGGCCAGTGAGGAGCTGGCCAAGTCGGCGGCACCCAACCTTGGCGCGCTGCTCAACGCCCGCGCCACCGGGGTGACGATCCTCCCGCGTTCCGGGCGACTGGGCGCCGGGCCGTCGATCCAGATTCGCGGCCGCGCCTCGCTCTCGCTCGAGAACTCACCGCTCCTGTACATCGACGGCGTGCGCGTGAACAACTCGACGGCCACTGGGCCGGTGGGTGTCTCCGGCGGCCTGGGCGGCCAGGGGTCGCAGTTTGGCGGGCGCCTCAACGACCTCAATCCCGAGGACATCGAGAGCATCGAGATCATCAAGGGGCCAGCCGCCGGCACCATCTATGGAACGGAAGCGGCCAACGGCGTCATCCAGGTCATCACCAAGCGCGGCGCGGCCAACAGTGCCCCGCAGGTGGCGATGGGGGTCGAGGTCGGATCGCTCTCGTTCTACGACGCGGTCAACCGCATCAACACCAACTACGCGAAGAACGCCTCCGGCACCGTGATCCCGTGGAACGGGTTGCAGCAGGAGATCGATTCCGGGCGCGGCTTCTACAAGACCGGGCAGACGCGCCGCTACAACGGCTCCGTCTCGGGCGGACGCGACCTGTTCCGCTACTATGTGGGCGGGTCGTACCAGAACGACCTGGGCATCGAGCCCAACAACACGCTGCAGCAGATGTCGTTCCGTGCCAATGTCAGCGCGGCGGTGCGCCCCAGCACCGATGTCACGGCGAGTCTGGGGAGCGTGATCCTGCGCAACCGCCTGGGCGCCGACTACGGTGCCTCGCCGCTCCTTGGCGCGCAGGTGGGGCACTCGCTCCTCTTTCCCGCCACGCGCGGTTTCTTCGCGGTCTCTCCCGAGATCCCGCAGCGGCTGTATGACAACAAGAGCAACGTGAACCGCTTCACGGGGAGCGTGCAGGTCACGAACCGCCCGACCAGCTGGTTCACGCACCGCGCCATCCTGGGGGTCGACCAGAGCGCCGAGGACGCGCGCGCCCTCGAGCGCTTTGCCCCGCCCGATCTGGCCAAGGTCATGTCGCCCGCGGCGGCCGGTGGCCGCGTCGGGCAAACGATTCGCAACAACACGCTGTTCACCGCGGAGTACGGCGGTACCGCCAAGGCAAAGCTGGGGAGCGCGATCGTCTCCACGTCGTCGGTGGGCGGGCAGTTCTACCGCACGGAACTCAACACCTCGTTCCTGGGCGGCTTCGGCTTTGCCGGTCCGGGGCTGGAGCTGGTGTCGGCCGCTGCCACGCAGGTGGCCGCCACGCAGACGCAGGTGCTCAACACCACCATCGGCGCCTATGGCGAGCAGCAGTTCGCGTGGCGCGACCGCCTGTACGTCACCGCGGCGCTGCGCGTGGACAACAACAGCGCCTTCGGTGCCGACTTCAAGTGGGTCACGTATCCGAAGGTGAGCGCCTCGTGGGTAGTGAACGAGGAAGAGTTCTGGACGCTCGACAACACGATCCAGACGTTCCGCCTGCGCGTCGCCTACGGCGCCTCCGGACGGCAACCGAACGCCTTCGCCGCGCTGCGCACCTTTACCCCCGTCACCGGCCCCGGCGGCGGCACCGCGGTGACCCCCGGGTCGCTCGGCAACCCGGACCTCAAGCCGGAAGTCGGAAAGGAGCTCGAACTCGGTTTCGAGGCCGGGCTGTTCAATCGCCTGTCGATCGACTTCACGTACTTCACCAAGTCGACGAAGGACGTGATCGTGAGCCAGGCGGTGGCGCCATCAGCCGGCTTCCCCGGGCAGCAGTTCCGCAACCTGGGTGAAGTGAGCAACTCGGGCATCGAGATCTCCTCCACGCTCCAGGCCCTACAGCGGCGCAACGTCTCGTGGGAAGTGACCGGTAAGGTCTCGACCAACAAGGACAGGATCGAGGACCTCGGCGGGCTGCCGTCGGTCATTGCCACCGCGGGGGCGGCCAACATCGTGGGCTACCCGATTGGCGGAATCTTCGTGCGGCGCATCGCGTCGGCCGATCGTGACGCCACCGGCGCGGCCACGAACATCCTCTGCCAGGCCGCCAACGGCGGTACCCCGATCGCCTGCGCCACGGCTCCCTTCCTGTACATCGGGACGCCGACGCCCAAGCTCACCGGCGCCGTGTCCAACACGGTTACCATCGGGCGCAACCTGCGGCTGTACGCGCTCATGGATTTCCGCAACGGCAACCGGCTGTACAACGCCGTCGAGCTGCTGCGCTGCGGCGCGCAGTTGGGCGTCGCGCTATGCGACGTGGCGTACAACCCGTCGAAGTACGACATCAAGTACGTCGCGCAGGCGCGCGGACAGGCGGTGAGCCTCGGGACGACGGAGACGTACTTCCAGGATGCGTCGTTCGTGAAGCTGCGCGAAGTGTCGGCCACGTACACGCTCCCCGAACGCTGGTTCCGCAAGCGTGCGTCGGTTACGCTCGCCGGGCGCGAGCTCAAGACCTGGACCGACTACCGCGGCATCGATCCCGAATCAAACGTGAACAACGCGGCCACGACGGCGCAGACCATCGACCAGGCGTCCACGCCGAACCTCATGCGTTTCATCGCGACCTTCAACATCTCGTGGTAACCATGCGACTCTCCAACTCCATCGTGCGCCGGTCGCAGCGGTCGGCGCTCCGTGCGCGGGCGGCGTCGCAACGGGCGCTGTTCGAGCGTTCCGCTGTTGCCGCGCTGCTCGTGGTGAGCGGTGCCTGCACCGAGGTGACCGCGCTCAAGCAGGACAACCCCGGCCAGCTGTCGGCGGCGACGATCTACATCCCGTCCAACGCGCAGTTGCTGACCAACGGCGCCATCGCCGATTTCGAGTGCGCCTTCTCTCGCTTCATCGTCGGTTCGGGGCTGTTCACCGACGAGCTGTCCAACGCGATCGGTTCCGTGTCGAACTACAACTACGATCGCCGCACGGTGCAGACGATCGAGACGTACGGCACGGGAACGTGTGGGTCCAACCAGCAGCCGCCGATCTATACCACACTGTCGGTGGCGCGCGCGTCGGCCGATACCGTCGCCGCCAAGCTCCGCGGATGGACAGACGCTCAGATGCCGACGGGCGTGGTGCGCACCAAGCTGATAGGCCAGGCCGACGCGTACGCTGGCTACAGCATCCTGCTCATGGGCGAGTCGATGTGCACGGCGGCGATCAACCTTGGGCCCGAACTGTCGCCGGCGCAGCTCTTTGACCAGGCCAAGTCCCGCTTCGATTCCGCGGTGGTCGCGGCTACCGCGGCCAGCGACCAGGCAACGCTGAACTTCGCGTTGCTGGGGCGTGCCCGCACGTTGCTGAACCAGAAGTCGGCGGCCTCGATCGCCGCGGCGGCGGTTGATGCCGCACGCATTCCCGCCGGCTTCACCTATTCGATCTCGACCGACGGCGTGAACGTGCGACGGCAGAACTTCTCGTACCTGTCGATCAACCAGAACTTCTGGAGCACGGTCGACGCCACATTCCGTGGTCTCACCATCGGCGACGCACCCGATCCGCGCGTGGCGGTAACCAACACCGGGCGTGCCGGGACGGCGCAGGGGACCACGATCTGGACGCCCGACAAGTACCCGGCGCTCGCGACGAACATGCCGATCGCGCGCTGGGCGGAGGCGCAGTTCATCATCGCCGAGGCGAGAGCGGCGACCGGCGACCTGACGGGGGCGGCCACGGCGATCAATGCGGTGCGTGCCACACGTTCCGGGCTGCCGACGTACTCGGCGTCGGGGCAGACGGCGGCGCAGGTGGTGAGCCAGATCGTGGAGGAGCGCCGGCGCGAGCTGTTCCTCGAGGGGCACCGCATGGGCGACATTCGCCGGTTAGGGCTCCCGTGGCTCCCGGCGGCGGGGACGCCGTACCCGGGTGGCGGCGGCACGTACGGCGACCAGACCTGCTTCCCGTTGCCCGACGCCGAGCGCATCAACAACCCGAACCTCGGGAGCTGATCGGTGATTCAACAATCCGCGACGTCGATGCACCGCCCCGTGAATTGCGGCTGGCGGTGCACCGCATGGCGCGCCGGCGTGCAGGCTGCCGTGCAGGGCGCGGCGTTGCTGCTGGCGTCCGCGGCGCTCACCCCGGCCCTCGCGCAGCAACGCGAGCCGTTCCCGGGGCTCGACGCCTACATCACGGCAGCGATCAAGCAGTGGAAGGTCCCCGGGCTCGGAATGGCGATCGTCCGCAACGACTCGGTGATCTACGCGCGCGGTTACGGCGTGCGCGAGGTGGGACGTCCGGAGGCGGTGGACGACAAGACCGTCTTCGCCATCGGCTCGTCGTCCAAGGCGTTCACCTCGGCGGCGGTCGCCATGCTGGTGGACGAGAAGAAGGTCGTGCTCGATGCGTCGCCGGGAACGTACTTTCCCGGCTTCCAGCTGTACGATCCGTATGCGTCACGCGAGCTCACGGTGCGCGACCTGCTGAGCCATCGCAGCGGGCTCGCGCGCGGTGAGCTGGCGTGGTACGGCTCGGGCTTCGACCGTGACGAGATCGTGCGGCGTGTACGCTACCTCAAGCCCTCGTGGTCGTTCCGGGCGCAGTTCGGCTACCAGAACATCATGTACATCACCGCCGGACAGGTGGTGGCAAAGGTGTCGGGGCGTTCGTGGGACGACTTCATTCGCGAGCGCATCTTCACGCCGTTGCACATGACCGCGTCCTCCTCCTCGATCAAGGGGCTGGAGTCGGTGACCGACCTCGCGCAGCCGCACGCCGAGTTGAACGACACGGTGCGCAAGGTCCCGTGGCGCAACATCGACAACGCGGGACCGGCCGGCTCGATCAACTCGAACGCGGCCGACATGGCGCAGTGGCTGCGGCTGCAACTGGGGCGCGGGAAGTACGAGGGGAAGCAGCTCATTTCCTCGCGCATGACCGACGAGATGCACCAGGCGCAGATGGTGATTCGCGTCGACTCGGCGGCGCGCGCGAACAACCCGGACACGCACTTGCAGGCCTACGGGATGGGGTGGTTCCTCGAGGACTACCGGGGGCGGTTCGTGGTGCACCATGGTGGCAACGTGGACGGGTTCACCGCGTTGGTGGCGATGATGCCGGAGGAGAAGTTCGGCGTGGTCTTCCTCACCAACATGAACGGAACCGGGCTGCCCAACGCGCTGATGCACAAGGTCTTCGACCTGCAGCTCAAGGCACCGGCGAAGGACTGGAGCGGCGAGGCTCTGAAGCGGCTCGAGGCGCAGCGTGCCCGCGCCCGTCAGATGCAAGCGCGCCAGGAATCGCAGCGCGTGGCCAACACGCGCCCCACGCTCCCGCTGTCGGCCTATGCGGGGACGTACGTCGACTCGCTGTACGGCGACGTGGTGGTGAAGGAGGAGAATGGCAAGCTGCAGCTCACCTTTGGCCCCAACTGGCGCGGGGAGATGGAGCACTACCAGTACGACGCCTTCCGCGTGAAGTTCGACACGCCGGTCCTCCCGGTGGTCCCGGCGGTCTTCCAGATCAACGGGGCGGGGAAGGTGGAGTCGGTGCAGCTCGACATGGCCGGGGTGGCCGAGTTCCGCAAGAAGCCGGACGGGGCGCCGATGAACCGTTAGGCGAGGCGACACCCTGGCGGCATGACGCACGAAGGGCGGGGCTCCCCATGGGGCCCCGCCCTTTGCGTGTGCGCGAGTCCCGGCGCCGCGCCGGACGTTGGCCGGTTACTTCGGGAACTGCACGAGCTGGAAGCCCAGGGGCATCTCGTGCACCCGTTGCTGGGCGGCGCCCACCTTGCACCCGCTGAACGTCGGGGCGCAACGACCCAGGAGCTCGAACCGATCGTGCTGGTACGGCACCCCCTCTGAGCCGAGCGGCGAGGGCGAGTCGCTGATGTGGAAGTGCAGGTGTGGTTCGGTCGAGTTGCCGGAGTTGCCCACGAGCCCGACCACCTGCCCGCGCTTGACCCGGTCGCCAAGCTTCACCTTGAGCGAGCCTGGGCGCAGGTGCGCGTAGAAGGCGTAGTGTCCGCCGCCGATATCTATGATGACGTGGTTCCCGCCCACCGTCTCGAGGGTGATGGGAACGGCGCGCGAGTCGATGCCGGGGACGTTCTCGGGAATGCCGTCCTTGATGGCGACCACCTTGCCATCGGCCACGGCCAGGGCATCGAGCCCCTCGGCGTAGTAGCTCTCATTCTTCGCCGCGTCGCCCGCGTGCGTCCTGTATGCCGTGTCGACCTTGACGTAGTCGATTGCGAAGCGCTGGGCGATGGTCGGGGCGTCGGCAGCTGCAATCAGGGCGCGGCGGTGGCCGGCCATGGCGTCGGGGCCGTTCGCGGCGAGCCAGGGGCCGCCACGCAGCGGCGGGCCGACGATGGCGACCGCCGAGGAGACGCCCGTGCTGGCGCGATCGAGCGTATCGGTGACGACCGTATCGCCGCCGGTGGTGCGCGACAGGATGGCGCGGTGCCAGATACGCGTCGGCGTCGCGCCCGAGAGCGGGACCCACAGGAATGCCACCGCGCGCAGTCCGCCACCCAGCGTGGCGCGCGTCATCAGCGGGGGGGCGGGGGTCACGCCGGGGCGCGCCAGCGTGCGGGCGAGCGCCGTGTCCTGCAGTGTGATGAGGGTGCGAGCGTCGCCTTCCGTCATGACGTCGAGCCGTCGCAGGGTGACGGGGGCGCCGCCGAAGTTCGTCAGGTGCAACTCGTAGACGAGGACGCGAGCGCCGTCGGCGGTGAGGACGGTGGGGGGCTTGGGGATGCGGAACTCGAGCTGCGGGGGGAGTCGCGCGCCCTGGGCCTTTGCCGTGTCGGCGCCGGTGATAAGGAGTGCCGCGAGTGCGTGTGCGAGCGCGAGCGCGCGTGCGGGCGCGCGTGCGGGCGCGCGATGGGCGCCACGCGCACGCGAGGGGGTGGCGCTCCGCTGGGGGAGGCGCAGAAGGCGTTGCATGAGACGGAGGAGGGCGGGAGAAGGGCGAGGTACGGGCACGTGGAGTTTCGCGCGCGATTGCCCGGGCGGCAATGTTGCGGGACCAGCCGATACGCCGCCGCTTGTCCGCGCGCGACTATCTGCGCCCCCGCGCGCGCGTGACAGCGTGTGACAGCGTGTGACAGCGCGCGACTTTCTGCGCCCGCGCGCGCGCGTGACAGCGTGTGAGAGCGTGTGTCTACATGCGCCCGCGCGCGCTACGCCGAAGCGCGGCGGCGACGCTCGCGCAGCGTGACCGAGTTCCCGGCGGTCCCGCTCACCACGCCGCGGCAGTTGGGCGAGCCACAGCGACATTCGAAGGTCGCGCTCGTCTCGCTCAGCATCGTCGCGAAGTCGAGCGTGAGTTCCTCGCCAGGTGCAATATCGCGCCGCGCGACGACGTCCAGCCCCACGAACTCGGTGTTGGGGTCGCACGAGTGGTTCTGCGGCGCCCACTCCGAGGGGTTGGAGTCCCAGAGGATGAAGACTTCGTCGGAAATGGGATACGCGTAGTGCTTGAAGCTCTCCAGCTCGCTCGCGGCCCAGGTGCGCTCCACGTGCGAACGCGTGACGATGCGTTGCGCCCGCTCCTCGCCGCGGAAGACGGTCTCCCCTGCGGCGATGGCGCGCGTGGCGTGGATGCCGTAGCCCGAGATCGGGCTCCCCTCGATGCGGAACGGCCGCACCTTGCGCTTGTGCCTGGCCAGCGCCTCGGCCACCACGAGCTGCGCGAAGCCCGCCTGCCCGATCCCGTCGTGCTTGAGGATGTAGTCGGCCGACCCCTCGTAGCCGTCGGCGTAGAAGATCGAGCAGGAGAAGTTGACCTCGAGGAAGTAGAGGTCGCCGTTCGCATCGAGGCGGAAGTCCATGCGTGCGTAGCCCACCGCATTGAAGCCGTTGAACACGGCGATGGCCGCCTCGTGCAGCTGCTTCACCAGCGCCTCGTCCGTCACCGGAACGTTGGCGTCGGGGTGCAGCTCGCTCGTCTTGTGCGCGTAGGTCTTGAAGCGTGGCTCGCTATCGAAGACCCATTCCACCGGCCGAAAGGCGCGCACCTTCCCATGCGCGGTCGGGTCGCCGATCACCAGCACGGTCAGCTCGCGACCGTCGATGTACTGCTCGACCAGCAGCTCCGGGTACTCGGGGAGCGTATCCACAACCTTGGCGCGCAGCTCGGCGGTGTTGGTCACGCGCGACCGCACGTCGACGCCGAGCGAGTCGCCGGCGTGCGCCGGCTTCACGAAGAGGGGGAAGCGAAGCGTGCGCGCCACCTGTTCCACCTGGTCCACGCTCGTGACCAGCACGTGCGGCGACGTCTTTACCCCGGAGATATGGGCGATGTACTTCATCAGGACCTTGGGCGGGTCGTACAGCTCCGCGTTGGGGCCTGTGTACGGGAGTTGGAGGCGGTCGAGCGAGTGAACGACGTCGATCGAGGGGATGTCCCAGTGGAGATACCCCTCGATGAGGTTGAAGTAGAGGTCGTATCCCTCCCGCGCCAGCTCACGCAGCTGACGGAAGGTGGTGAGCTTGTTGATCTGGACGTGGTCGACGTCGTGCGGGGCCAGGATCTGCGTCAGGTCGCGCTTGGGGTCGTAGTGCCCGTAGTCGACGTCCGACTTCGAGTAGTCGGGTTGGAGGACGCAGATCTTCATGGGACGCGACAACGAGTCTGGGGGAGCGTGATCCTGCGGGGTGCCGCGCGATGCCGCGTGTGCGGCCAGCGCTGGTGCCGCACGGGCGGGCGCGGCGTGGCTTACGAGGCGAGGCGGACCGCCTGCTCGGCGTGGCGCACGGCCTCGAGGAGGATCGCGTTCACCACGGCGGCGTACGACGTCCCGGCAAAGCGGATCACGGCGCCGATCGAGGTGACGTTCTCGTCCTCCGACAGCCCGCACTGTGCGTTCACCTCGAGGACGAAGAGGTCGCCGGTGCGTGCGTCCATGCGCAGGTCCACGCGCCCATAGCCGGTACCGCCCACGGCTTCGTACGCGGCCCAGCTGACCTCGTGAATGCGCTCGGCGAGCGAGGCCGGCGCTGGCGCGTACTGCCACAGCTCCTCACCGTGTCCAACCGGCGATTCGTGCTCGTAGAACTCCCACAGCCGATCGAACGACAGGAAGCGTTCGTGCGGCGGGAGCTTGCGATTGAAGACCCGCTCGACCGCGGGATAGACGGTGGCGTGGTCGTAGTCGCGTGCGCTTCCGACGATGAACGTCGTGAACTCGGCGCCGTCAATGAAGCGCTCGACGAAGAGCCCACCGGCTTCCAGCGACCAGCCGTGCACGCCGCGGCGCAGGGCGGTGAGCTGCTCGTTGAGTGCGCGCGGGGTGGCGACGACGTTCTTGCAGCCGATGCCCAGCGAGCCGGCGGAGATGGCGGGCTTGAGGATGAGCGGGGCGGGGATGCGACGAAAGAGCCCGGGGACGCGCTGGGCGCCGGGAGCGATTACTTCCCATGGCGACGTGGGGACGCAGGCGGCCTCGAAGGCCGACTTCATCGTGATCTTCGACGTCGTGATGTCGTAGAAGTGCTCGTCGGCGCCGGTGTAGGGGAGCGCGCTCTCGTCGAGGTAGCGCACCACGGAGAGGCCGGGGGCGCCGTTGAGTTCATCGCCGTCGCACAGGTTGAAGACGACCGGGCGATAGCCATCGGATTCGGCGCGGATCGAGTCGATGACGTCGCGGAACGTCGCCATCGTGACCGGCTGCCAGCGATACGGGAGCGACAGCTCGGCGAAGGCGCGTTCGAACTCCGCCTGGCTCGCGCTGAAGTCGTAGTAGTACCGGATGGTGGGGTCGTCGCTTTCGACCTGGGGGACCAGGACCCAGACGAGTAGCGGGGACACACCCTGCTTGCTCGTGCGACGCTTGCGGAATACAGCCGGTTGACGCCTCAAAGGCGAACGAGTCTGGGTGCCGTGCGCACGGAGCCGTGGTGCTCTCGATGCGCGTCGTGCGGACGTGAGAAAGTGGCTCCTTCGTGACGCGCGAAAGTATTGCGCACAATTGCCAATTAGTCGAGCACGAATTTCAACGAAAGGTGCTCATCAATCGCGAAGATGCCAACACCCTCCTCATTCCCGGACGTTTGATCGTTCAACGCGTCACGGGCTGCAGCTTCACCAACCCGTTGAGCATGTCGGAGGCGTAGAGCGCATTGCCCGTGAATTGCACCCCCCAGACAAAGACCGGCTTCCCCGTTTCAAACACACCGGTGGCGACGAGCCGACCGGCCTTCTTCATGTCGCAACGTCCATCGGATGCCTTCTGGTCCAGGGTGCAGACGCCTGGATTGCCACTCACGTCGAGGACGTGCACACCGGCGTTGTAGTACGCGGCATAGAGGAGATTGCGGCTCTCATCCACCGAGAAGTTGTGCGTCCCCGCCCCGTCCACCGAGTAGAACGCCACCTCGCGCGGTGCCGCGAGGCTCTCGAGGTCGACGACGTGAATGTCCCCCGAAGATTGGTCGAACAGGCGCGCGGCCCCTTCTTCCCCGATGATGGCAAACCGCTTGGTGCCCGTGGCCGGGTCGTGCAGCCACCAGATGTTGTGCACCTCGCCGTTCACCGTGAGGAGGCGCGTGATCTCGACCGGGTTCTGGAGCGTCCCTCCCTTGCCGCCCCCACCGATGTCCCACATCACCATGCCGTCGTTCCAGAGGGCGGTGAAGAGGATCCCGTCGCGCACGTAGACATCGTGAATGAAGGGGCTCCCCATGTCGCGGAACATCACCTCGCGCGGATTGGACGGGTCGCTGAGGTCGACGATCATCAACCGCGACGGATGCGTCCCCGCGTTGTTGACCGAGAGGAAGGCGTAGAGCGTGCCGTTGACGCGCTGCACCTCGGCGGTGTGCACCCCACGCTGGATGCGGGGGGAGGTGAAGCGCGACAGGGGGCGCGGCGCGGTGGGGTTGGTGAGGTCGTAGATGTCCAGCGAACCAGGGGCAAGCTCGGTGGGGAAGATGAGGAGCTTGCCGTCGTCGCTCACCTGCACGTCGCCGGTGGTGCGAATCGGGACACCGGTCACCAGCGGCGGGACGATGACCGAGTCGACCAGGATCGGTGTCGCCCCCCGCACGTCCCAGATGAAGACCGCATTGCCCGCGGTGCGCTGACAGCCGCTGCACCACCACGTGCTGGTGTAGGCGTAGTTGCCATGCACCCACACTTCCGCCGTGTAGCGGTTGTCAATCACCCCGCGCCCGCTCACGGTCAACACCGCCGGCAGCTTCGGTTGCGGCGTGGGCGACACGTTGCCCGTTGCGTCGTCTGCGCCTCCACAGGCGGCCAGCAGCAAGGCGATGAGGGTGAGGGTGGGGCGGGGCATCGGAGACGGGGGACGGGGGACGGGGGACGGGAGTTCGGTTGGCGTGCGGAGCGGGGGGGGCGTGCGTGTGATTGTGTAGGGGTGCTAGTGCGTGGGTGTTCGTTCGAGCGCCGCGCCGTATCGGCCGAAGCGGGGGCGCATGGATCCGGTGTGCAGTCGTACGCCAGCTGACCACAACCAGAGCTGCTTCGACTCGAAGAAGGCGACGGGATCGAGTGGTGTGGGGTGCGAGAGGGCGCGTGGGCGAAGCCATCCCGCTTCGGCGAATGGGACGAGTTGCAAGGGCCCCCACGCGCGCGGTGGCGCGGCAACGTTCACCGTCACGATGCTCCAGCGCGTGCGCCCGAGGATGTTGAAGTCCAGCAGCGGCCGCACCGTGCGATACGGATCGCTGAGCCGATCTTCTTCCGGGCGCTCGGTACGCTCCAGGCGAAGCGCGAGTGTTGCGCCGCGCACGGCGACCGCGCCCTCGGCAAGCAACGACTGAAAGGTGAAAATGTCTGGGCGGCGCGCGTTCCCCTCGCGCGTGCGTGCCCACTCGGCAAAGGCGTAGCGAACCGCGCGTGTGGATCCGCCCGGCGCGCTCCAGCGCAGCGACGCCGCTTCCTTGCGTTGGTCGAGCCCCTGCCCAGTAGCAAACTCCGGCGATTGCACGCGTGCCGCGCTCGCCGAAAGCTCGAGACCGCGCGGCCCCCACGCCGTCAGCCGCGAGGACCACGAATCCATTGCCCGCCCCCCGTTAGGCCAGTCGCTGACGCCCTCCGGTTCGTCGCCGTTGAATCGGGCAAACTCGATTGCGGCGTGTGGGAGGCGAAGGCTCCCCACCACGAGGACGCGCTCCATTACCTGGGCCAGGTGGTGATTGACCGGGTACTTCACGAACGGGCGCACCATGGGGTCGTCGCTGCCGAAGGGGACCACCCCCTTCCCGCCCCACAGCGATGCAGCGACGGGACCGCGTCGCCCCTGCGCGCCGAGCATGAGTTCGTGCGCGTACGTGTGCGGGTGACGGCGGTCGATGTATCCCTCGCCGTAGCCACCAGGGTTGATCTCGCCGCGGCGCAGGGTGACGCCTTCCAGGTTGAGCGTCGCCAGCGCCTGCACGGCCCCGCCCGCCAGCTGCATGCTCCCGAAGAGCATGGGCTGCGTGAGATACCCCTCGGTGATGCGCTGGCCGTGCGCCCCCGGCGCGGCAACAGTGCCGAGGCCAATGGCCATGGCGCCGGCGCGAAACTCTGGACGGCCTGCCGCGCTGTCGCTGCGCGCCGGATGTTCGTGCTGCGCGGCGAGCGGGGCGCCGACGAGCGAGAGCGCTGCCAGGGCGCGCGCCGTCGCGTGGAGCGGCAGCGCTCGGAGCGCGCTCCTCCGCGCGCCGAGCCTAACGCCCGGCGTTGGCAGGGGCGGCGGGCTGCGCGGACGATTCCTGCGCCGTCCCCTTGGCGGCGCTGTCGCTGGCAGCGGCTGGTGCGTCGCCCACCACCCGCGCGGTGCGGATGAAGTCGAGCTTGGGGAACTCCTTGTCGAGGTACGTGTTCCCCTCGCGCATGAGGCGCATCTGGTCGGGGCCAAAGCCTGCTGGCGGCCCGTCGCCATAGCCGCCGTAGAGCGAGTCGACGACCGCCATCCCCTCGACCACCTCAGCCACCGGGGCGAAGCCCATTTCGTCGAGCGAGCGGTTGTCGACCAGGTTGATGAAGACCTGCGTGGTCCGCGTTCCCGGCCCCGCCATCGCGAACGACATGCGCCCGCGGCTGTTGCCCTGCGCCACCGAATCGTCGGGGATGGCCAGGTTCTCCCACGCTGCATTGACCGCGGGGTCACCGTGCACGCCGAACTGCACCATGAAGCCGGTAACCGTGCGGAAGAAGCGCGTGTTGTCGAAGAAGCCGCTGTTCACGAGCGAATACAGGCGGTCCACCCCCTTGGGGGCCCACGCGCGATGCGCCTCGACGACGAACGCCCCCTTGCTGGTCTCGAAGCGGACCTTGAACGTCGACGGCGCCTCGGCGGTTGTCGACGGCGGGCGGCCAACGTCGGAGCTTTCCCTGGGTGCGTCCTTTCCAACCTGTGCGCCGCAGGCGGCGAGCGTCGCCGCCAAGGCGGTGACAGCGACAACGGAACGGGTGGAGCGAGGGGCCAAACGCAGCATGACGAGTCCCTGAGGGGAGAAGTCGAACGAGTGATGAGTGTCTTGAGCGGCGGCGCCGGTGCCGTGCGACCGCCGCTCCTGGCATAACGCGGCCAGGTGTGCCCAGGTTGCGGTTCGGGAATGGACCATCATTTCGGCGTTCGCCGCGACCGGGCATCGAACCGCCCCACGCGTCCGCCGCTTCCCGAGGCGTAGAAGATACCATCGCGTGAGGCGCGCACCGCGTGATATCCGACCGTGTCGAATGCTCCCCACTGCACCCCGCTATCGAGCGATATGTCGCTCCCCGCGGGGCCGACGGCGATTCCGATGCGCGCCCCGTCGGGCAGCTGCACGAAGGCGACCCCCGAGCGATAGCCGCGTGGCGCCTTGGGATCGATGAGGCGCCATTGCGGCCCTGACACCGTCGTCGCTGCATTGCCGCGCGTGGAGTCGTCCTGCGCGTAGTGGCCACCCACCACCATGATCCCGTGCCCGGGGACTTCCGCCACGGAGAAGATCCCCGCCGCCGACTCGCCCTGGCGAATCGGCGTGTCGTACGCCACCCACTGCCGCAGGCGATTGGTGCTGCGGTGCAGGCGTGCCACCGAGCCACCGCTTCCGATCAGGGCCACGAGCGAATCCGCACTCCCCAGCGTGAGGAGCGAACTTCCGCTGGCGGCGAAGGCTGCTTCACCCCGTTCGGCAATGGGGCGTTCGTCGAACGGCGCCTCGCGCCAACTGTCGCCGCCGTCACGCGTCACGAGGAGGAAGAAGCGCCCGCCGATCGGGTCGCCTAACGCGATTCCGTTCGCGTCGTCCCAGAAGGCGATGGCATCGAGGAAGACCGCGGTATCGCGCGCCTGGTAGCGGAGCGACCAGCTCTTGCCGCCGTCGGTGGTGCGCCAGATGCGCCCAGCGGTGGCGGCCACGTGGGCCACACGCGCGCTCCGCGCATGCACCGAGCGCAGGTCGAAGGCCGCGGCTCCCGCCACCGTATCGACCGCCCACGTGGCGCCGCCATCGGTCGTATGGATCACCGTCCCCCTGGTGCCACTCGCCCACGCGGTGCGCCCATCGACCACGCTCAGCCCGCGCAGCGAGGCATTGGTCCCGCTCGTGAGCGGAACCCATTGCGCCCGCGCCCGTGAAGCCGGCAGCGCCAACGCAGCCAGGGCGAGAGCGGCCCAGGTGGTGGCACTCGTCAGGCGGCGCGATGGTGCCGTGCGCGAGGGGAGTACCTTGCGACCGTCGCGGACGGTGAGGGGCTGGGGCATGGTGCGCGGGGTGGGGAGGGGCGATATCGTGCACATCGCGGTCCTTCAATCTCGCACTTCTCCTGAGCGCCGGGCCATGCCCTCCCTTCTTCGTACCCGATATCTCGTCATTGGCAGCGGCGTAGCCGGGCTGCACACCGCCTGGCGCGCCGCCGCCTCGGGCGACGTGCTCGTCCTCACCAAGCGCACGTTGCACGACAGCGCCACCTCCTACGCGCAAGGCGGGATTGCCGCCGCGCTGGGGGCGGGCGACTCGCCGGAGCTGCACCGGCGCGACACGCTCGCCGCCGGCGCCGCGCTGTGCGATCGCGAGGCGGTGGAGGTGCTGGTGGAGGAGGGGCCGGCGCGGGTGCGCGAGCTGCAGCTGGCGGGTGCGGCCTTCGACCTGGGCACGGACGGCAAGCTCAAGCTGGGGCGCGAGGCGGCCCACTCGCGCCGTCGCATCGTGCACGCGCACGGCGATCGCACCGGCGCCGAGGTCGCCCGCACCCTCATCGCGCGCGTGCAGGGCACCAGGAGTGCGAGCGTCCTCGAGCACGCCCGCGTCCTCGCGCTCATTGTCGAGAATGGGCGGTGCGCCGGCGTGCGCGCCAGCGTGATGGGACAGGCCGTCGAGATCCGCGCCGACGCCACGGTGCTCGCCTCGGGCGGGTGCGGACAGATCTACCGCTACACCACCAACCCCGTCGTGGCGACCGGCGATGGTTTCGCCATTGCCCATCGCGCCGGCGTGCGGCTGGCGGACATGGAGTTCGTGCAATTCCATCCCACGGCGCTCGACACGCCGGAGAATCCGCTCGCGCTCATCTCCGAGGCGGTGCGCGGCGAAGGGGCGACGCTGCTCAACGCGGAAGGCAAGCGCTTCATGGTCGGACGGCACAAGCTCGCCGAGCTTGCCCCGCGCGACGTGGTGGCGCGCGAGATCTTTCGCGAGCGCCAGCGCACGGGCGGCGTCTCGCTCGACGCGCGCAAGATCGGGAAACAATTCGCCGATCGCTTCCCGGGGATCTTCGCCCTGTGCCAGCACCGCGGCATCGACCCGGGCAAGGAGCTGATCCCCGTCACCCCCGCCGCGCACTACATGATGGGGGGAATCGTCACCGACCTGGCGGGCCGTTCTTCGCTCCCCCACCTCTACGCTGCCGGCGAGGTGGCATGCACCGGCGTGCACGGTGCGAATCGCCTGGCGTCCAACTCGCTGCTCGAGGGATTGGTCTTCGCGGAACGCGTGGCGCGCGACATGGGGACTGCGCCGCGCACGTCGCCACCGCGCACGGCGCGCTCGTGGGACGTGCCGCCACTCGTCGATCGCGGTGCGGCGCAGGTCGCGGCCGATACCATTCGCCAACTCATGTGGGACCATGCGGCGATCGATCGCAACGCGCGCGGGCTGCGCAAATGCATCAACGAGTTGGAGGCGCTGCTGGCCCGGTTGCACGTGGGGATGACCGAGGAGCGCAACATGTGCGAGACGGCGCGCCTGGTGGCGGCTGCAGCGCTGGCGCGGCGTGAGTCACGCGGCGGGCACTATCGCTCGGACTTCCCCAAGGCCAAGGGCGAGTGGCGCGGCAAGCATATCGAGTGGTGATGGTGGTGCGGTGCGCGCTGGTCGCGATTTGCCAATCCGTTTCCCGCTCGCTAGGCTCACACCCTCCTCATCACGACCCATGATCACTGTATCCGTCGCCCGTCGCGCCGCCCTGGCGTCGCTCACCGCTGCCGCCGGCATCGTCATCGCCATGGTGGCGGCGCTGCGTCCGGCGCACGCCGAGTTGGTGCGCGTCGCCACGCCACCATTCCCGTTCCACCTCCGCCTCGAGAAGTCCGAGCCGGCCAAGGACGAGACGCTCGCCACGGCGCCAAAGGTCATCCGCCTCTGGTTCTCCCTTCCTCCCGAGATGGCCGTCACCGCGGTCAAGCTCGCCGACGCCAATGGCGCCTCCGTCGCCCTCGCGGCGCCTACGCGCGGCAGCGGCGCGAAGGATCCGGTCCAGAGCGTGATTCAGGGCGCCCTCGCCGATGGCTCCTACAGTGTGTCGTGGAAGACCTCGTCAAAGGACGGACATCCCATTCGCGGCGACTTCAGCTTCACCGTGAAAGGCTCGGCCAGGTAGCGGTGCTCGACCCGTTCGTCGCGGAGGCCGCCCAGGGCGTTGTTCGCGCGCTCCTCTTCGCAGGGTTGATTGGAATGGTCGGCTCGGCGCTCTTCGCATGGCGCATCGCCCCTGTCTTCCCCGGCGACGCTCGGCGCGCGGCTGGCGTCGGAGCGGAACGCCTGATGCGCTGGGCGGGAGTCCTGGCCTCGCTGGCCATCGCTGCGCGACTCGTGCAGCAGTCGGCCGCCTTTGCCGATACGGCATCAGAGTGGAAGACGGCGGTCCCCATCGTGCTGGGGAGCACGACATGGGGAAAGGGGTGGATTCTCCAGGCGCTCGCGCTCCCGGTGGCGCTCCTCGCCGCGCCGCGCGGGATGCGCCACGCCGGCATCGCGCGGCTGGCGTTAGGCATGGCGCTCCTCGCACTGTGCGCCGCGCCCGCCTTCTCCGGCCACGCGGTGGGCGCGCCACGACTCGCGCCGCTCGCCGTCGCGTTCGATACAGCCCATGTCATGGCCGCGGGAGCGTGGCTCGGGACGCTCACCGCCCTCGCCGCCGTCGCGATTCCCATTGCCCGCGGACATCCCGCGATTGCCGGGCATCCCGGCGAGGTCATGATCGCGGCCCTCTCGCGATTCTCCCCCATCGCCCTCGCCAGCGCCGCCATTCTCGCCCTCACCGGCGCATTTGCCGCGTGGCTTCACCTCGAAGCGCTCTCCGCACTCTGGCGCTCCGACTACGGCCTCATGCTCGTACGGAAGCTGGTCCTCCTCGCGGGAACGGGAGCCGCCGGAGCCTACAACTGGAAAGTTGTCACGCCGCGCATCGCCGCCGGCGGCGACCTGCGCGCTCTGGTGCGAACGGTCACGGTCGAGCTTCTCTTCGCCGCCGCGCTCGTTTCCGTGACGGCGCTCCTCGTCGCGACGCCGCTCCCCGCAGAATCCTGAGCGTCGCGCTGGGAGCGACGGCGTCGGATCCGAAGGCAAATGGCAGCGC
Source organism: Gemmatimonadaceae bacterium (assembly GCA_020852815.1). Lineage (NCBI taxonomy): Bacteria > Pseudomonadati > Gemmatimonadota > Gemmatimonadia > Gemmatimonadales > Gemmatimonadaceae > Gemmatimonadaceae bacterium. Next base: position 129,669 of record JADZAN010000002.1, read on the forward strand.
GACGGCGCACGGCGCTGGACCTGGGCCGTCGACCATTCATGGCGTCACGCCTACATTGCCCTCATGACGTCCCTCGCCACTCCTCCCGCCCCGCCTTTGCCCGCCGCGGACTCGCCCACGGCGAGCTTGCGCGAACTGTCTGACCGCATTCGTGCGCTCGCCCGCGACAAGCGCGCCGTCATCCTCGCCCACAACTACGAACGCCCCGAGGTGCAGGACGTCGCCGACTACGTGGGCGATTCGCTCGGCCTCAGCCGTGAAGCGGCGCGCACCGATGCGCAGGTGATCGTCTTCTGCGGCGTGCACTTCATGGCCGAGACGGCCAAGATCCTCTCGCCGGGGAAGACTGTGCTGCTTCCCGACATCAACGCCGGCTGCTCCCTCGCCGACACGATGACGGCGAGCGACCTCATCGCGTGGAAGAAGGAACATCCCGGCGCCGTCGTGGTGAGCTACGTCAACACCACCGCGGCGGTGAAGGCCGAGACCGATTACTGCTGCACGTCGGGCAACGCGGTCGAGGTCATCAATGCGATTCCCGCCGACCGTGAGATCCTCTTTGGTCCCGACATGTTTCTCGGCGCCCACGTGCGTCGCGTGACCGGGCGCACGAACATCCACGTGTGGATGGGCGAATGTCATGTGCACGCGGGAATCACACCGCAGTCGCTGGCCCGGCAGCGGGCCGAGCATCCGGGCGCCGAGGTCCTCGTGCACCCTGAGTGTGGATGCTCGACCAACGTTCTCGAGGCAATGTCTGCCGGCGCGATTCCCAGTGAAGGGGTGCAGGTGCTGTCGACCGAGGGAATGATCAAGCGCCCGGGGATCTCCGGCGCCACGTCATTCATCGTGGCGACCGAGACGGGGATACTCCACCGGTTGAGGCGCGCCAATCCGGACAAGACGTTCCATGCCGCGAGCGATCGTGCCGAGTGCCAGTACATGAAGATGACCACGCTTCCCAAGTTGCTCGCGTCGCTGGAACGCATGCAGTACGAGGTGACAGTCCCTGCCGACATCGCCGCGCGCGCGCGCCTCGCGCTCGAGCGGATGGTGAGCATTGGCGGAAGCCAGGCGGCCACCAACGTGCCGCCGGAGATGGCCGGGGAGTAACCTCACTACCTGGTTCGAGGGAAGGTCCGATGCCGATGCACGAAGACCCCGTGACGCCGCCGCGTCGCGTCACGCCGCTGGATACGCCAAGCATCAACCGGCGCACCGTGTTGCGCTTCCCGCTCAGCGAGCCGCAGGTGGCAACGCTGGTGCGAACGGCGCTCGATGAGGACGGCGCGTTCAACGACATCACGACGATTGCCACCGTGCTCAGCGATCGACGGGCGCGGGCGCGCCTGGTGGCGCGCGATGTGGGCGTGGTGGCGGGGCTCGCCCTGGCGATCGATGCGTTTCACCAGCTCGACCCCAAGGCGTCGAAACGCGTGGACGCCGAGGATGGCACGCGCGTGGCGAAGGGCGACACCGTGCTCTTCATCTCCGGGCATGCACGTGGGCTTTTGTCGGCAGAACGCGTGGCGCTCAACTTCCTGCAGCGCCTGTCCGGCGTGGCGACGCTCACGTGCAAGTTCGTCGACCAGGTGAAGGGGACGGGGGCCCGCATCCTCGACACGCGCAAGACCACGCCGGGGTGGCGCGCCCTGGAAAAGTACGCCGTGCGATGCGGGGGCGGCGTGAACCACCGCATCGACCTGTCGTCGTCGGTGCTCATCAAGGACAATCACCTGGCCGCCGTCGAGGGCGACATCTCGGTGGCCGTGCGTCGCGCGCGTGACCTCCTCGCCGCCGGCGGCACCGTGGAAGTGGAGTGCGATCGCATCGAGCAGGTGCGCGCCGCGCTCGACGCGCGCGCCGACATCATCCTCCTCGACAATATGTCGCCCGAGGCCATGCGGGAGTGCGTGCGGCTCGTGAACGGGCGTGCCGTCACCGAGGCGTCGGGAGGCGTGTCGCTCGACACGGTGCGCGCCATCGCGCTCACCGGCGTCGACCACATCTCCGTGGGTGCGCTCACCCACTCGGCGCCGGCGCTCAACCTGGCGCTCGACTTCGAGTAGGCGAGCCGCGCCAGGGTTGAAGGCGAAAGCGCCCGGCGACCGTTATGGTCGCCGGGCGCTTCGCCCATCGGGGAGCCTGCGCGTCAGGTCACCGTGATCGTGATTGTCTGGATCGCGCCGCCAACCGAGACCGTGATGATCGCCGTGCCGACGGCCCGGGCGTTGATCGTCATCGTGAGCCCGCCGGTCGCGCTCGCCGGCTGCGCAATGCCGGACGCACTGCTGCTGTAGGTCACCCGCGGCCCATTGAGCTTGAGCGTGTGCCCGCTCGCGTCCTTGAGGATGAGCGTAAGCTGCGTGGACCCGTTGACCGGGATGGACGTGGCGCCCGCGGTGATCTGGATCGTCGCCACGGTCGTCACCACGATCGACAGCGGCTCCGTGGTCGAGACGTTGTCGATGATCCCCGTGACCGTCGCCTGGTCGGGAGTGCTCCCTGCCGTCACGATCACGCCCGCCGCCGCCGCCGATGTGCCGATGACGAGGTTGTTCGACGGGATGTAGGAAACGTTTCGGCCAATCAACGTTGGGATGATCGCTCCCGCGGTGTCGCGCACGACGGGGTTGTACTGGCGGCTGTCGCCAATGATGAGGGTGTCCTGCGTCGGGGTGAACGCCACCGATCCCACCGGGACGAGGGTCACCTGCACGCTGACGTTTGCCGTGCGCGAATCGATCTCGGCGGTGATCGTCGTCGTCCCCACGCCCACGCCGCTCACCAGTCCGTTTGCAGAGACGCTGGCCACCGACGCGTTGTTCGTCAGCCAGTTCACCGTCTTGCCCGGGATGACCTGCCCCTGGTTGTCGAGCGCCTGCGCGCTTAGCTGCACCGAGGTGCCAACGCGAAGCAGCTGCGGGTTGATGGGGGTGATGCGCACCGAGGCCACAGTTGGCGTCACCGTCACCGTCACGTCGTTCGACTTGACGCCGTCCACCGTGACGCTGATGCGCGCCGTTCCCGAGCCGATGCCCGTCACGACGCCGGTCGCGTTCACCGTCGCCACGATCGAGCTGGTCGACTGCCAGACCACCTGACGGTTGTTGAGCGAGGTCACGAGCCGTCCCGCCGAGTCGATCACCGTTGGGGTCAACTGGCGCGTGAGGCCGGTGCCGAGCCCGAAGGTGTCGGGTTCGAGCGTGACGGTCCTGGCCGGGACCTCGGTGACGGTGATGCCAAGCGAGGCGGTACGCCCCTCGACGTCGGCGGTTATGGTCGCATTGCCCACGCCGAGTGCCGCTACGAGGCCCGCGCCGGTCACCGTGGCGACCGCCGGGTTGTTGGACGTGAAGTTCACCGTGCGCCCGGTAAGGGGCTGTCCTTGCGCGTTGCGCGGCGTGGCGGTCACCTGCACCTGCCCGCCAATGCGCATGAGCTGCGCGACCACCGGGGTGAGCGTGACCGAAGCCACAGCTTCGCGCGTGACCGTCACCGTCACCGATGCATTCTTTCCTTCGGCGACCGCCGAGACGATGGCGCTGCCTTCAGCCACCGCGGTCACCAGCCCAGCGGTGCTGACAGTGAGCACGTTGAGGTTCGAAGAGGAATAGCCCACGGCCCGCCCACTGATGGGCGATCCGTCGGCCGCAACGAGCGTGGGGCTGAGCTGGCGCGTCTGACCGGCGACGAGCGTGAAGTCGGTCGTGTTGAGTTGGATGCGGTCGACGGCGCTGATGATCTTGACGCTTGCCTCGATGAAGCGCCCATCGACCGTGGCGCGAAACAGGGCGTTCCCGTTCGCCTTGCCCGTGACCTGTCCGGTGCTCGCGTCGACCGTGAAAATCGCCGTATTCGTCGACGAGTACGTGATCCGGCGGTTGTCCTTGATCTCGTTGCCGGACGCATCGAGCAATGTGACGGCGAACGGGTTCGACGTCGTGGTCACCCCGTTGAAGAAGGAGTCAGCCTGCGGCAGGATGCGCAGCGAACTGAGCGGAGTGGGTGGGATCGGTTCGGTGCAGCTCGCCGCGAGCAACCCCGCGCAAGAAAGGAGGGCGAGTGTCAGGACGCGCGCGGCGCCCGACGTCAGGCGTCGACTCGATCGGGCGAAGTCGGAGGTGTGCATTCGAACGAAGGGAGTGTTGATCGGGGTGGCAGCGCGATCACGTCTGGCGACCTGCTACCCCCAGTACGGACGAGCGTGTCGCCGGACGGGATACCACAGCTGGAGCAAGCAAGGTGCCACACCCGGCAGGTCCTTCCCAGTCCCTGGAGGCGGCAACCTTTTTGGCGAGGCGCAAGGCGTCCGGCGGTAGCCCCCGCCCCGCCGCCCTCGAGCCCGGTGCCGCGGACCCGTAGCGCGCACGCACACCCGCCGACATTCCCCCGGGCGGCCGGTGCGCGCGTGCAACAGCCACCGCCCGCGGTGCCAGACCGCCTCCGCCGCGCCATCCCCCCCCCCCCGCGCCCCCCCGCCCGTTGTGCCCCCCCACCGCACACCCCACCTTCCCCGCGCACCTCAACTCCCGTCCCCCGTCCCCCGTCCCCCGTCCCACGATGTCCGCCCTCTCGTCCTATCTAGAGACGCACGACGAGCGCTTTCACGCCGAGCTCTTCGACTTCCTGCGCATTCCCAGCGTCTCGGCGCGATCCGAGCACAACGCCGACGTCGCGCACGCGGCCAACTGGCTGCGCGATCAGATGGAGCGCATCGGGCTCGACGCCAGCATCCACCCCACCGAGGGACACCCCGTCGTGCTGGGGGAGTGGCGCGGGGCGGGGGCCGCGGCGCGCACCATCCTGATCTACGGGCACTACGACGTGCAGCCGGCGGAGCCGCTCGAGCTGTGGGACTCGCCGCCGTTCGAGCCGGTCATTCGCGATGGGAAGATCTTCGCCCGCGGCTCGGTCGACGACAAAGGGCAACTGTACCTCCACCTCAAGGCGATCGAGGCGTATCTCGCGGTGCACGGGGCGCTTCCGGTCAATGTGATCGTGCTCGCCGAGGGGGAAGAGGAGGTGGGGAGCGAGCACCTGGCACCGTTTGTCGAGAGCCACGCCGCTCGCCTCGCCTGCGACGGTGTCGTCATCTCCGACTCGGCGATGTTTGCGCCGGGGCTTCCGTCCATTCTCTCGTCGTTGCGCGGGCTGGCGTACTTCCAGATCGACGTCCAGGGGCCGGGCGGCGACCTGCATTCGGGGAGCTATGGTGGCGCGGTGGTGAACCCGGCCATGGCGCTGGCGCGCATCCTCGCCACGTTCCACGACGGTACGGGAAAGGTGGCGATTCCCGGCTTCTACGATTCCGTGCGGGCGTGGGAGGAGAAAGTGCGCGCGCAGCTTCGTGCGCTTCCCTTCGACGAGGAGGCGTTTCGCCACGAGACGGGGGCGCCGGCGTTAGGCGGCGAGGCGGGCTATTCCGTGCTGGAGCGCATCTGGACGCGCCCCACCTGCGAAGTGAACGGGATGCTGAGCGGCTACACGGGCGAGGGGGCCAAGACGGTGCTGCCGGCCAGGGCGATGGCCAAGGTGAGTTGCCGCCTGGTGCCGGACCAGGATCCCGACTCGGTGGAGCGGTTGCTCAAGGCGCACGTTGCCGCGGTGCAGCCGGCGGGGGTGACGGTGACGGTGCGGGCGCTGCACGGGGGAAAGCCATGGCGCGGCGAGTTGGCGGGTCCGCTGTTCGAGGCGGGGGCGCGGGCGCTGGAGCGGGCCTTCGAGCGGGCGCCGGTGATCGTTGGCGAGGGGGGTTCGATCCCGGTGGTGCACGACTTTGCGCGCGTGCTCGGCGCGCCGGTGCTCCTGATGGGCTTTGGCCTCCCCGGCGAGAACGCGCACGCCCCTAACGAGTGGATGAGCGACGCCAACTTCACCGGCGGGATCCGGGCGGCGGCGTTCCTCTGGGAGGAGCTGGGGCGTTTGTAGGGGACCGCGTTGCTGGCCGATGTGATCTTCGTCGTGCGCGCCGAGGACGCTCATACGTCCTCGGCGTGGGACAGCGCCGCTCGGGCGTCGCGGCGGGTTCCCTCGCAAGTGGTGGCGCGGACGTGAGTTAGCGCGGCGTGTCGGTTGGTGCCATGCGCGGCACCGGGCGTGCGTTTCCATGGTCCTGCAACTCACCAGGAGTCACCATGACCCGCACGTCTGTCCTTCCCCGCCGCGAGGCGGTTGCAGCTGCCGCGTTGCTTTCGCTGCTCGCCCTCGCCGCCCTCGTCATCCTGCCGGCGCGCGTGCAGGCGCAGAAGCCGGTGGTGGCCCGCCTCACGCCGTATGTCGGCTACATGGCGTTTGGCGACTACGTCGATGGTCCCATCGGCACGCGCATCACCAACAGCAACTCGGCGCTGTACGGCGTGACGGCGGGGCTCGACCTCTCCCGCAACGTGTCGCTGGTGGGGAACATCGGCTACACCGACAGCAACGTGCGTGTAGGGCTCCCCATCATCGGGGGAGTCAACATTGCCGACAGCAAGGTGCTGTTGTACGACGGCGGGCTGCAGTTCCGCCTCCCGCAGGGTGGCGCGTTAGGCACCGGGATCGCGCCGTTCGTGGAGGTGGGGGCGGGCGCCATCCGCTATGAAGTGCGCACGGGCCCCCTCACCACCAACGCGACCAACTTCGCGGGGAACTTCGGCGGCGGGCTCGACCTGCAGCTCAATCGCTCCATCGCGCTTCGCGGGGCGGTGAAGGACTACGTGGGGAAGTTCGACTTCCACGAGGCAACGTCGTTCGATCTCAGCAGCAAGGTCGCGCACAACGTGGCCTTCACCGTCGGGATCACGTTGGGCTTCTAGCCTGAAACGACGAGAACACCGTCCCGGCGAAGGCTGGGGATGAGTTGGACGAACGGCGGCGGGAGCTTCGGCTTCCGCCGCCTTCTCGTTGGCGATGGGTGGCGCGGTCGCGGTGCGGGGTGCAACATCGTGCGTCGCCTCGTCCGCGTGCGAGCGCCCTTCGTGGCATTCGCCTGCGCCGAGCGGTGTTCGCCCGGCAACGTTCCCGCCCGCCTGGCGCGTATCGATGCGGCCGTTCCCCTGGTGGGGGGCGGCCGCGCCCCGCGTCCTCCCCCTCGCCGATCCAGCTTCGTGCTCGTTCCCGCCCTCGCCACGTTTGCCACGGTCGCCGCGCTTGCCACGGCCTCCCACGATCGTCTCCCCGCGCCATCCGCGCCTCCGCCATCGGGCGGGGTGTACAACGGACGCGCCGGCCAGCTCGACGTGGCACCTCCACGGCTTGAGCAGAGCGTCACCGTCGACGGCGTCCTGGGAGAGGAGGTGTGGCGTAACGCGGCGCTCCTGACCGGCTTCTCGCAGTTCCAGCCGGCCGACCGGCGTCCGTCCACCGACTCGACGGAAGTACTGGTCTGGTACTCTCCGACGGCAATCCACTTCGGCGTGCGCGCCTTTGCGCCGCCGGGGGCAACCAACGCCCGGCTCTCCGACCGCGACAAGATCACCGCCGACGACTACGTCGAGATCATCCTGTCCACGTTCAACGACGGGCGGCAGGCATTCGTGTTCGGCGTCAACGCGTTAGGCGTGCAGGCCGACGGGACGCTCAACGAGCTGCAGACGACCACGTCCACCGGAAGCTCGAACTCGTCGGCGCGCGCCTCGGCCGACCTGAGCGCCAACTTCGTCTATGAATCCAAGGGGCGGCTCACCGACTTCGGCTACGAGGTGGAGGTTCGCATCCCGTTCAAGTCGTTGCGCTATCAGTCGCGTGACGTGCAGGACTGGGGATTGCAGCTGGTGCGCATGGTGCAGCACCTGGGGCACGAGGACACCTGGACCCCCACGCGGCGCGACGCCGCCTCGTTCCTGGCCCAGTCGGGGCGCCTGACCGGGCTGCGCGACCTGCGCCGCGGCGTGGTCGTCGACCTCACGCCGTCCGTCGTCGCCTTCCAGAACGGCCAGCGCAAGGGCGAGGTAGGGTGGGGCTATGCGCCGCAGGGGCCGGAGTACGGCGGTACGGTGCGGTGGGGGGTGACCAACAACCTCACGCTCAACGGCACCGTCAATCCCGACTTCTCGCAGGTCGAGGCCGACGTCGTCGCCTTCCAGTACGATCCGCGCATCGCGCTGTTCTATCCGGAGCGTCGCCCCTTCTTTCTCGAGGGGATCGAGAACTTTGCCGTCGGCAACAACCTGATCTACACGCGCCGCATCGTGCAGCCCGACGTGGCCGTCAAGCTCACCGGGAAGGCGCTCGGCACCAACCTCGCCCTCCTCTCGGCGGTCGACGACCGGCGCAACTCGCTGAGCGGGAGCGACCGCCCGCTCTACACCATCCTGCGGGGCACGCGCGACGTGGGGCGGCAGTCGCGCCTGGGCTTCACGTACACCGATCGCATCGACGGCGACGACTACAACCGCGTTGCCGGCCTCGACGCGCGCATGGTCATGCGCAAGATCTGGTCGCTCACGCTGCAGGGAGCGTTGAGCCGCACCCGCGCCGACTCCGTCGCCACGACCGCCCCGCTGTGGGCGGGAACGCTGGCGCGGCAGGGGCGTCACTACAACTTCTCGGCGCGCATCAACGCCATCGACGCCGACTTCGACGCGCAGGCAGGGTTCCTCTCGCGCCGGAACGTGGTGGACTACGCCGTTGCCAATTCGTGGACCTTCTTTCGTCCCTCGGGTTCGCTCGTGGAGACGTGGGGCTTCACGGTGCGCGGGCAGGGGACGGGCCCGTACGAGGCCTTCGTGCGGGGCAAGGCGTCGCAGGATCGCAAGCTGCACTTCACCTCCAACGCCGCCGTGCGCGGCGGGTGGCGCGTGAGCGGGGCGCTCTTCTTCGAGAACTTCGGCTTCGACCCCGACCTGTACGCGGGATACTACGTCGAGCGGTCGCTCGGCGCGCGCAAGGACACCGTCGTCTTCGACGGGGCGGGCGACCCGCGACTGCACAACGTCGACCTGATGGTGAACGTGAGCACGCCCGAGTGGTCCAAGGTCTCGGCCGACTTCCAGTACATCGGCGGCAAGGACGAGAACTTCGATGAGTGGCAGTCCGGGCTCATCCACTTCATCACGGCGAACGTGGCCTTTCGCCCTACCGACCAACTGCGCCTGGAGGCGCAGTACCAGCACCAGGAGTTCAATCGCTGGACCGACGGCACCACCGTCAACATCCGCAAGGTGCCGCGCCTCAAGGTCGAGTACCAGGCGTCACGCTTCATCTTCTTCCGCATGATCGGGCAGTACGACACGCAGGAGAAGCTCGACCGCCGCGACGACGGCCGCACCAACGATCCGCTGCTCTTCCGGAACCCGGATGGCTCCTTCGTGCGGCTGGCGGGGTTCAAGCGCAACCGCGTGCGTGCCGACTGGCTCTTCTCCTACCAGCCCACGCCGGGCACGGTGCTCTTTCTCGGCTACGGCAGCTCGCTCGACGAGCCCCAGCCGCTCAAGTTCCGCTCCCTCAAGCGGCTGCAGGACGGCTTCTTCATGAAGTGGTCCTGGCTCTTCCGGCTGTAGCGACGCCGCCTAACGCTTCGCCGACTCGGTGACGATGGGAAGGTCCGGCTTCCTGCTCCACTCCTCCCACGAGCCGTCGTAGATGCGGGCGTCGAATCCGGCGCGGCGGGCCGCGAAGTAGAGGAGCGAGGCCTGCATCCCGATGTGGCAGTAGGTGACCACGGTGTCGCCCGGTTTCACGCCGGCAGCCGCAAACAGGCGGCTCAGCCTTGGCTGTTCGCGAAGCCGCGTCAGCTCGCCGGTGAGTTGGGAGAAGGGGATGTTCACCGCCCCGGGAATGTGTCCGGCGCGCGGCATCTGGCCCGGCGAGTACCCGAGGTAGAACTCGGGCGCGCGCGCGTCGAGGATGCGGACTCCGGGCGTGTTCGTGTTCTGGCCCAGCCATGTCACGTCGGCAATGACCGAGGCATCGACACGAGGGGTGAAGTTCCCGCGCGCGACCGTCGGCGCCTCGTGCGAGAGCGGGCGTCCCGCCTCGCGCCACGCGTCGATGCCGCCGTCCAGGACCGAGGCGTGCCCCTTGAGCCCGAGATAGTCGAACGTCACGAGCAGGCGCGCCACCTGCAGCGGCTGGCCGTAGATCACGATCCGGTCGCCATCGCTCACCCCAACCGACTCGAGGAGCGAGTCGAGTTGAGCGGCAGGGGGGATCTGGCTGCTCAACCCTTCCAGCGTCGGTGCGTAGCTCGAGAAGAGCACCAGGCGCGCCCCGGGGACGTGCCCCGCATCGTACTCCGCCTTGGACGACGCGGCGTGCAGGATGACCAGTCGCGCCTGGTTCAGGTGCTGCGCCATCCACTCCTCGTTGACGAGGAGCGGGACGGCGGCAGCTGGCGAAGGCTGGGCGCTCGCGCGCGACGGTCCTGCCAGCGGGGCGACGGCAAGGAGGGCGAGCATCGCCGTCGCCAGGGGAGTCGATTGAACGCGTCGTGCGGGCATGTGGTGTGACCCCGATCGTGGTGTGACGCGAAAAGCTAAGGTGTTCGCGCTCCCGCGGTGGTAGCTTGTCGTGACCGCGGACTCGCCCGCACAACCGGAGACATGGAGAACTAGCCGACCATGGGACGAACGGTGGGGATGCGACTGATGGCGACACGTGCAGTGATGGCCATCGCCGCGATAACGGTTGCCGCGCTTGGCTGCGCCAGGCGCGACAGTGAGTCGCGTGATGCGCAGGCGACGGCCGCGCCGGCTGCGACCGCTGCGGCCGCGGCGAAGGCAACGGGAGTCTCCACCGGTGCCGGCGCCAAGTCGCCGTTCCGCGTTCCCGCCGAGTCGGAAGTGAAGGACAGCGTGCTCCTGGCGTCGATCCGTCGCGGGCGCGCGCTTCTCAGCCACACGCGCGATTCGTTGCCGCGCCACGTGGGCAACGGCTTGGTCTGCACCAACTGCCATCTGCAGGACGGGACGCGCAAGCTGGGAATGCCGTGGGTGGGCGTGTATGCACGTTTCCCCCAGTATCGGAGCCGCGCCGGGACGACGCAGCTCATCGAGGATCGCGTCAACGACTGCTTCAAGCGCTCCCTCAACGGGCGACCACTCACGCCGGAGTCGCGCGACATGCGCGACATCGTGGCCTACATGGCCTTTCTCTCCATTGGCTATCCGGTGGGTGTGGAGATGGAGGGGCAGGGGCTGCCGAAGCTGGAGCCGCTGGAGGGGGACACGCTGCGCGGGGCGCACATCTTTGCCACGCGCTGCGCGCGCTGCCACGGTGCAGCTGGCGAGGGCTCGTCCGCATATCCCCCACTCTGGGGGGCACGTGCCTACAACATTGGTGCCGGCATGGCGCGCGTGCGCACGGCCGCGGCCTTCGTGAAGCAGTGGATGCCGCAGGACTCGATGGGGGTCCTCACACCGCAGGAAGCGTTCGACGTGGCGCGCTTCATCGACGCGCGCCCGCGCCCCGACTTCAAGGGAAAGGAGCTGGACTGGCCGCACGGCGACCCGCCCCCCGATGTCGCCTACGCCACCAATGCCGCGCGACGGACGGGAGCGGCAGGCTCGCGCCGGTGAGGCGTTCGCGCCGGGCCGGCGCAGGAACCGGCGTTAGGCGCGGTACTGCGCCCGGTCGCACTCCGCCAGGGCGCGCACGCGCTCCATCACCGTGTCGGTAATCTGCTTGTAGGTGCTCCCCTTGCCCGGGAGCGCCAGCAACTGGTCCAGCGCCACGGGTTGGTCGAACCAGACGCGAATGGGCTCGCCCCCGGTCCAGTTGCGTCGCAGCTGCTCCGGGAGGTCGTTGGTGAGCCCGGCGATGAAAGTCGGGATGACGATGGGGCGCGCGGCATGGATGATCTTTCCCGCCCCCGGCTGGAAGCGCATGAACGAGTACGGGTCCGGGTCCAGGTTGCGCCCTCCCTCCGGATGGATCCCCAGGATGTTCCCCTGGCCGCGCGCACAGAGATCGACCAGGACGTCGAGCGCGTAGCGATCGCTCGCACCATGCGACGGAAGGGCGAACAGCGGCGGGAACATCGACCAGAAGGCGACGAGCTGGTTGAGCGCCATCCCGGCCCACGACTGGTAGTAGTACTGCCCCACCACGGGAAAGTAGAGGCGCTTCCGTCCGCGGAGTTCGCGATGCAGCAGCGCCGAGACGATGAACAGGTCGAAGTACGTGCGATGGTTGGCGACGAAGAGCAGCGCACCACGCGGGTAGGCATCGCGCACGTGCTCGAGCCCCTGCACGCGCAGCAGTCGCCCGGTCGCGAGCGCGATCCACGTGGCGCCAATCGCCCGCTGGCACCAGCTCCACGCCCCTTTCAGCGGCTCGCGGTTCATCCGCAGCGCGACTTCCAGATGTGCTCGCTCCAGCGGGGCGAGAGATGCGCGCACCACGGCGGGGAGCGGCGCGTCCACGAGTGGCCGATCGTGCGGTGGGACGTCGCGGCGCCTGGGCAGCTCGTCTCGTGACGCGCTCATTCGCTCGGCGATACGCGGTACGTGACCGGGGCGGTGGCAAAGCCTGCGCTTTGGCTGCACCTTGTGGCGCGCGCGCCGTGTCCCGCGTGGCCGGGATGACAGTCGCGGAGCGACAGGACGCGCACGAGGAGAGGCAGGGAGTGATACGATTGCCTCGGAAGCGAGGCTGTTGGCGAGCTGGACATGATCGAGAAGGGTGTCTCCGTCAGTTCCGAATGGGAAGCGGTGGGGCGACCAATCAGATCGTTGACGCGGAGGAGTCGGTGATTTCAGTCTTCGACACGCATGGGCTGTGGTTGTGGTCCGTCTGGTACGGGCTGCTGTGGCTTGCCGTCGTTCCCTTCGGCTGCCTGGTGATCTACACCTTCCTCAAGGTGCGGCCGGCGACGAGTCGTGAGGAGAGCACGTGGCTCAATGGGGCGGTGCTGGCGTCGTTCATCGTCCTCATGGTCACGTCGTTCCTGGCGGCGCTGCTGTACGTTCGTGCGCAGCCCGATCGCCAATGGTGGTCGTACGTCCTGGCAATCGCCGTGCACTTCACCTGCTGGACCTTCCTGGGCTCGGGGGTCTTTTTCGCGTCGCTGCAGGCGCTGGCGGCGGGGCCGCGCGTGGGGTTGCGACGGCTTTCGGCGCTGCTGGCGGTGGTGGGCGTCTCGCTCTTTCACTACGCCACGCTCTACGCCACCGATACATTCCGCACGCGTCCGTGATGCGGGGCGGTGCCGCGAGGGGCGCTCTCCTGGCAGCGTGCGCGGACATCGTCGTGCGCGACCGGTCATCGCCGAGTTGCAGCTGACCGCATCCGGCGCGGGCGCGTGGCGGGTTCCGGGCGTCGTCATGCACGGCGCGGGCGACGGAGTCCTTGCGCGCACCCGCCTCGCACGCACCTGGCTCGCACCGCGGGTCGAGCGATCGTGCGCAATCACTTCTTCGTTCCGGAAGACCGCATGTCCTGGTTAGCCTTGCTGGGGGCGGCGTTGCTGCAGGGGCCGGCCACCGTGTTGCAGCCGGCGATGCGCGACCCGGCATACGCCCCCGACGGGCGCCTGGCCGTGAGCATCGACGGCGACCTGTGGCTCCAGCGCGCCCCCGGCGAGGGGAGCGCCTGGCGCCGCCTGACGAGCGGCGAGGCGTGGGATCGCGAACCGACGTGGACCCCGGATGGGCGCTCCATCGTCTTCACCTCCGACCGTGCCGGTGGTCTCGACCTCTGGCGCATCGACGTCGGCGACGACGCGCCGGGCGCCGCCGTGCGCCTGACGACGGACGATGCCGACGACATGGAAGCCACGGTCGCCCGCGACGGGACGATCGTTTTCACGCGCGGTCGCGGGAGCCGCGCGCGGCTCTGGCTGCGCGACCCGGCGGGCGCCGAGCGGCGCGTGACCAAGGGGGAGTCGGCGGAGCGGTGGGGCGCCTTTTCCCCCGACGGGACGCGACTCGCCTACGTGCAGCTGGCGGAGTCGGCTCGACGCCTGCGCGTGCGCGCACTGGTCGAGTCGGGGCCCGACAGCATCGTTGTCGGCGATCGCGGCGCGGAGCAGCCCGTCTGGTCGCCTGACGGGGAGCGCCTTGCCTTCTCGGCGGCGTCGCCACGCGGCGGCGTGTATGTGGCGCCGCGCGACGGGCGGTATGTGAACCTCGTGGCGCTGGTGGAGGGGAGGGCGGCGTGGTCGCCCGATGGCCGCGTGCTGGCGATTGCCGAACGCGAGCAGGATGAGCAGGGGTACAACGGTGATCCGCGCCGTCTCCCCGATCGCGTGGCCGAGTCGCTGGGCAACGTGTCGCGCCTGCGGTGGGTGGCGGCGCCGGTTGCGCCTGACGGTGGCACGACGTCGGCGGCGGCGCCGGTGGTGGCGGCGGGCGAGGCACGCGCCGCGCGGAACGCCGAGATGTTCGATCGCATCTGGTCGCGGCTTGATCGCCTGTACTACTCGGCGCCGTCAGCAGCAACTCGGCGGGCGGCCTGGCAGCGGCTGCGCGACCGTTGGCGAGCGCGGGCGCTGGCGGCGGCGAGCGACCTCGAACTCGAACGCGCCATCCATGCCATGCTGCGCGAACGCCCCCCGTTTCGCGACGAGGCGGTGGGGCGCGCGGCGGTGGCCAGCGCACACCCGGTCGCCACCGCGGCAGGGCTGGAGATCCTTGCCAAGGGGGGCAACGTGGTCGATGCCGCGGTGGCAACGTCGTTCGCGTTGGGTGTGGTGGAACCGGACGCCAGCGGCATGGGCGGCTACGGCGAGATGCTCGTCTTTCTCAAGGGGATGGAGAAGCCGGTCCTGTTCGAGTTCATGGCGCGCGTCCCCGAGGAAGGCGGGCTCTCCAACGCGGCGCTGCTGCAGGATGGGCGCTACCCCTCGGATGGCCCGGTGCTGGCGATGGTCCCGGGAACGGTGGCCGGGATGCACGCGGCGTGGAAGCGCCTTGGCAGCGGGAAGGTGACGTGGCGCGAGTTGCTGGCGCCGGCGATCCGCGCCGCGCGCGAGGGCTACGTGGTGAGCGACGGCCTGGCCACCACGCTCTGGCTCGAGCAGTCGCGCTTCCTCAAGTACGAGGGGAGTCGCGCCCTCTTCTTCCGCGATGGCAAACCGTTGGCAGCGGGCGACACGCTGCGCAACCCCGACCTCGCCTGGACGCTGGAGCAGGTTGCCGCCGGGGGCGCCGACGGCTTCTATCGGGGCGAAGTGGCGCGTCGCCTGGTGCAGGACCTGCGCGGCAAGGGAAACGCCGTGCGGCTGACGGACCTCGCGCGCTACTTCGCCCCCGAGCGCGAACCGGTGTCGACCACGTATCGCGGCAACACCATCTTCTCCAGCGCTCCCCCGGCGTCCGGCGGTACCATCCTCGCCGCGCAGCTCAACAATCTGGAGCGCTTCGCGGCGCCCGCCGCGCTCACCGAGGACGCGGCGTCGCTGCACGCCGCCATCGCCGCCTGGCAGCTCGCGCCATCGGGTCGCGGACGCATCGCCGACCCATCGCTCTGGCCGGTGAACACGGAGCCGTTCACCAGCAAGGACACGGCTGCGATCCGCTGGCGCTGCTTCGATCCGGCGCGCGCGGTGACTCCCGCGCTCTTCCGCGGCGACACGCTTTCCTGCGGCGCCGCGCCGGCGCCGGAGGCGTTAGGCAAGCCGGCCGGCACGCCGCCCGCCAAGCCGTTGGGCACGCCGCAGGACACGTCGTTAGGCACGGCGGTCGACACGCCGTTGGGCACGGCGTCAGCCCAGCCGGCGGAACCGTCATCGCCCCCGGGGCGCAACGACTGCGCGGAACTGGACCACGCCGAGGGGAGCAGTTGTCGCCCGCAAGGGACGACCGCCTTCACCGTGGGCGACGCCGAGGGGAATCTCGTGGCGGTGACGCAGACGCTGGGCACATGGGGCGGGAACTTCTACGTCACACCGGGACTGGGCTTCCTCTACAACGACAAGCTCACCTCCTATGGGACCGACCCCAACCAGTACGGAGCGCGACTCCCGTATGCGAGACACGGCAGCACGCTCGCCCCCACCATTGCCTTTCGCGGCAGCGGTGCGGCCAGACGCCCCTGGTTCGCCGTGGGCGCGGCGGGGAACGCCTGGATCAACGCCGCGGTTTATCAGGCGGTGGTCGGGATGGTCGATCTCTCACTGGGGCCGCAGCGCGCGCTGGAACAGCCGCGCTTCCTCCCGGGGCAGCGCCTCGGCGCCGCTGGGCGCGAGATGGTGATCGACATCGAGGATGGCTTCGCGCCCGACGTCATCGCCACGCTGCGCGGAATGGGCTACCACTTCGACGTGGTGTCGCTCAAGGGCGAGCTGCGCATGGGGTACGGCTCCGCGGTAATGCTCGATGCGGGGCGCATCCGCGGTGGCGGTGACCCACGCCGCGCCGGCGTGGCCGGCGCGCTCGACGAGACGGGACGCCGGCCCTGAGGAGCCGGCGTGGCCGTCAGCTGCACGCCTGGTGAACGATCGACGAGAAGGAGGAGATGATGGACCATCACGACGCGGACGACGGGCGCGCGCGCGGCCACTCGGCAGCGACCGACTCGGCGGCGGCCGGCGCCACGCCGCCTAACGGCGCGCGCATCGAGAAGAGCGAACGCGAGTGGGAGTCGTGCCTCACCCCCGAACAGTTTCACGTCATGCGGGAGAAAGGCACGGAGCGCGCCTTCACCGGGAAGTACTGGAACACCAAGGAGAAGGGGACCTACCACTGCGCTGCCTGTGGGGAGCCGCTCTTTGCCTCGGAGACCAAGTACGACTCGGGGACCGGCTGGCCCTCGTTCTGGTCCCCCGTGTCGCCCGAGGCGGTGGCGACCGAGACGGATGAGACGCATGGCATGCGGCGCACCGAGGCGCTGTGCGCCCGCTGCGGGGCCCACCTCGGCCACATCTTCGACGACGGCCCCCGCCCCACCGGGACGCGCTATTGCATGAACTCGGTCTCGCTGGATCTCAGGAAGGAGCAGAAGACGAGAGGAGGAGAAGACGAGAAGACGGGATAAGAACAATGGGGGTGCCGCACTCGCGTGCCGCACCCCCCCGTGCTTCTACCTCGTCTTCTCGTCTTCTCGTCCTCTCGTCTTCTGGCTCAGAGTCCCGCGAGCAACGCGTCGTTGTTCTGCGTGGCCGCGATGCGCTTGATGAGCCACTCCATTGCGCTCTGCGGCGGCATCTGCTGCAGGCCGCGGCGCAACGTGTAGATCGCGTCGAGCTGCCCTTCCTTGTAGAGCTTCTCCTCGCGGCGCGTCCCGCTGGCCGCGATGTCGAAGGCCGGGAAGATGCGCTTCTCGGCCAGCGAGCGGTCGAGCTTGATCTCGCAGTTGCCCGTCCCCTTGAACTCCTCGAAGATCACGTCGTCCATACGCGACCCGGTCTCGACGAGCGCTGTGGCGATGATCGTGAGCGAGCCGCCGCCATCCTTGGGGTGCACCGCGCGCGCGGAGCCGAAGAAGGCCTTGGGCTTGGCCATCGCACTGGTGTCGAGGCCGCCGGACATCGTGCGACCCGAGCCACGCTCGGCGGTGTTGTGCGCGCGCGCCATGCGGGTGAGCGAGTCGAGGACGATGACGACGTCCTTCCCCATCTCCACCATGCGGCGCGAATGCTCCAGGACCATCTCGCACACCTCGACGTGACGCGGCGCGGGCTGGTCGAACGACGAAGCGATGACTTCCCCCACGCCCCACGATATGGCCTCGCTGACCTCTTCCGGGCGCTCGTCGACCAGGAGGATGAGGAGGACGGCGTTGGGATGGTTGAGCGCGATCCCCTCGGTGATGGCGTGGAGGAGCATCGTCTTGCCGGCGCGCGCCGGTGCGACGATGAGGGCGCGCTGCCCGTAGCCGATCGGGGCCACGAGGTCGATGGCGCGGCGCGTGAGTTCGGGACCGCCCTTGGCCGGTCGCCCGGTTTCCAACGTTAGGCGACGCTCGGGATACGTGGCCGTGAGCGACCCGAAGTCGGGACGGCGTCCCAGGTCGGCGATCAGGACGTCGTTGAGTTGCGTGATCTCCACCACGACGTGACGCCCGCGATTGTCGCGCCCGGTGGTGGCGGCCAGGAGGTCGCCGCGGCGTAGCGTGTATTGCCGAACGAGTTGCGGGGAGATCCACGCATCGCCGTGATCGGCGAGGTAGCTGTTGGAGGCGCGGCGGATGAAGCCGCCATCCCTCGACGCGTCGAACCAGCCGAGCGTCTCGCTGTCAGCCACGATGGGTTGCTGCGGGAGCGGCTGCTGCCCGTCGCGCTTGCCTCGGCCGTGGCGCCGACGATTGCGCCGCCCGCGTCCTCCACCGCCGCCAAAGTCGTCGTCGCGGCGCTGGAACTCCTGGCGCGGGGGGCGTTCGTTGCCGGGTTGCACCTCGCGGGGGTTGGCCCCATCGCCGCCAGGTGCGCTGTTGTCACCGGTGCGGGGTTGGCCGTCACCGGCCCCGGCATCATCGCCGGTGATGCCACGAGGCTCGCGCCCCTCGCGCGGCGGTGCCGCGCCCTCGTTCCCTTCCGCCCCTCCTCCCTCGCCGGGACCGCCCTCGGCGTCACCATCGCGATAGGGATTGGGTTCGGCGTACGGCTCGGCGTTCTGCTGGCGCTTGTTGTACGGTCGCCGGCCGCGACGGAATGGGCGTCGACGTTCGGTCATGCAACGAATTGGTGTGGGTGTGAACACGCGTGCTTGCGGCTGCGCCGCACGGCATCGCAAGAACTGGATGGACCGATATCCTGAACGGATTTCGAATGGGGTGCACGATGCGCAAACAGGCGCGCATTGCGCTGGCGGAGCGGGAGTCCGGGCTTTGGAGCTGAGAGGGGCGACTCGTGCGTTTCGTCGCACGGACCGCGTTGTCACCGGTCGGCGCGGAATCCTCACGCGATGCCGATGACCACGTTCCCTACGTCGCAATCGCTCCTGGCCACCTTCCCACCCCGAGGGCAGGAGACTGAAGGGCCAACGCGATGCAGATCCTGAGGCGGAACCGAAGCTTGCCCGCGGATGCTACGAGTATCGCACGGCTCCGCCATTCGCGCAAGCAGCGCTAGCGCCGTCCCCTCTCGAGAGATCGCGTCGCGCTGCCGCCCGGACCGATAGCCACCGCCACAAATGGTCGTCTGCTCCTCGCCGGAACAACGAAGCGGCGCACCGAGCCAGCGCGCCGGCGACCATCCACGGAGCTGCCCAGTAGAGACCGTCGGCCACGCCGAAACGCAACACGCCCGGGCGCGTCACGAGGCAGTCGCCGGTCAGAACTCGGGGGGCGAGGTCGACTGCTCCCCCTCGTGTCCGAGCCCCTTGATCGATCGCGCCACGTCGATCACGCGGCGGCACAACTCCACCATGCGCCGCACCGACTCGAGGTGCTCGGCGGCGAGTGGCTCCGACTCCAGCAGCTGCATCTCCGCCAGCAGCGCCGCCAGCGGATTGTTCAGGCGATGCTGCAATCCGGTCACCAACTCGCCGGCCGCCATCAGGGCGCGGGCGCGCGTGAGCGACGCATGAATGGCCGCGGCGCGCGGCGAGCTCTCGCGTTCACTCCCCCACTTCACGATGCGCAGCAATGCTTCGGGGAGTTGGAGTGCCACCTCCGACTCGGCCAGAACCGCGTCGATGCCGAGGCGCCCGGCGTCGGACGCCTGCACGCTCGAGGGCGACTCCACCACCAGCGCAATCGGCCCCTCGAATCCGCGCGCCCTCAGCTCGTTCGCCAAGGCGATCGCCACGCCATAGAGACGCCCCGCGGAGAGGATCAAGCAGTCGGCGTCGGGGACGGTACGCACCAGCGCGGTATCGGCGGCCTCGACGAGCGCCGTGGGAAGGAGCGCGGCCACCGTCCCCTGCAGGGCGATCGCTGCCTGCACTTCGGTCGCGATGCACACCAGGCGCAGGGGACGCTCGACTTCCCCAGGCGGCGTGACGGTCCCCGTTCTGCGAGCGCCGGACCGGGGCGCCAACGACGGCTTGGAGGCGCTTCCTCCGTCGCCCGGGGTCAACATGCGCGTGCCGTCCTCCCGGCGTAGCTTTCGACCATGAACGCTCCCACCTCCGGATTCGCCGCCGAACTGGCGGCGCTGGTGGCCGACTATCGCGCCCACCACAACATCGCACACCTGAAGCAGCACCTGCAATCGCTGGCTCGTCAGGCAACGCCCGATGCCGTGATCATTGCGGCTGAGCCGTATCGCGATGAACCGGAGATCGTCGCGCCGCTGTACGAGGCAGTCGTCGAGGTGCAGCCGGAGAACGCGCGCGCCCTCGTCATGCTGGCCAATGCCTACTGGCTTCTCGGGCTCGGGCCGGATGTCGTGTCGGAACTGGCCAACCGCGCCATTGCCGCCGACCCATCCCACCGCGGGGGGTGGCACCTGTGGGCGCTGGCCGAGTCGGACCCACGGCAGCGCGTAGGGCGCTGGCAGCAGGTGGTGTCGCGCTTTCCCGGCGACGATCTCGCCCTCGCCAACGTGGCCGACAACGCGGCGGGGGTGGCCGGCAACGAGCAGGATTACGAGATGCTCGACCTCGCGGTCGCCTGCTACGAATCGTTGCTGGAGCGGGCCACCGAGCCGGCGCAGCAGCAGGCGCTCGACACGGCGCTCAAGGCGCTGCGGGGGTGGAAGTTCTAGGGACGACCGGAGAAACCTTCGGGGTGGGGAGACGTATCTAACCGAGCAGCCCCATCGCTCCCCCACGAAACCATGACGCGTCGCGCCGCGCTGTCTGCGCGCTGGCAGTCCCTTCGAGCGGCCTTTCGCCGCGATCCGCTGCAGCCGGCGCGCACCCTTCGCGCCGACCTGCGCCTCCACTGGCGCTCGACGCTGGTTGTCACGGCGCTCGTGGCCGGTGCGGCGACGTTCGACGCGTGGGCCTACACCTGCGGCTTCAACGCGTGCCCCACGGTGGCCGCGATCAAGGCGTTCCAGCCGCCGGAGGGCGGGCGAGTGCTCGATCGCAACGGGCGACTGCTGGGGCGCCTGACGACGGTCAAGCGGGTGAACGTCCCGCTCGCCAAGGTCCCGTCGCATGTGCGTGAGGCGTTCGTAGCCACCGAGGACCGGCGCTTCTACTCGCACGACGGGATCGACTGGCGCGGCTTTGCGCGCGCCGTGTGGCGCAACACCGCGTCGCTCGACGTGCGCGAGGGGTTCAGCACCATCACGATGCAGGTGGCGCGCAACACCTTCATGGCCGAACGCGAGGCGCTGCAGCGCTCGTTGGGGCGCAAGCTCATCGAGTTGCGGCTGGCGAAGCTGCTCGAGGACAACCTTACCAAGGACCAGATCCTCGAGCGCTACCTCAACGCGATCTACCTTGGCAACGGCGTGTACGGCGTGGAAGGGGCGAGTCGCGACCTGTTCGGGAAGCACGTGGGCGAGGTGAGCATCGCCGAGGGGGCCATGCTGGCTGCACTCCCCAAGGGGCCGTCGCTGTACACGCCGCGCCGCGACCTGGCGCGTGCGCAGGCGCGCCGCGACCTGGTGCTCGGGCTCATGCGCGAGGAGCGGTATCTCGACGAGATCGGCGTCGCCGCCGCGCGTGCCGAGGAGCTGGAGATTGCCGAGCGCGAGTGGTCGCCGGCGCAGCCGCACGAGTCGTTCGCGCTCGATGCCATTCGCGCCACGGTCGATTCGGTGTTGCGTGTGAGCGGCGAACGCATGTCCGAACTCACCGTGTACACCACGCTCGACCTCGCGGCGCAGCAGTCGGGCGAGCGCGCGGTTCGCCTGCATGCCCACCGCATCGAGCGCGAGACGTGGTGGAGCGGTGACGACGCGGACTATGACGAGGCGCTCGACGACGGCGGCGAGGGGGACTCTGGTCGGGGCACATCCGTCCGGCGCGGCAGCCGGCAGCTGCAAGGCGCGCTGGTGGCGCTCGATCCGCGCACGGGAGACATTCGCGCGCTGGTGGGTGGCCGGCGTTATGAGCGCGGGAGCTTCAACCGGGCCATCGCCGCGCGTCGCCAACCCGGCTCGGCGTTCAAGCCGTTCGTCTACGCCGCGGCGCTCACCGCCGGCTTCACCCCTGCCACCATCGTCGACGACGATCCGGTCTCGGTGGAGACCGGGCGAGACGTGTGGACTCCGGCCAACTATGGCGACGAGTATCGCGGGCGCGTGACGTTGCGCCAGGCGCTGGCGCAGTCGGCCAACGCGGCGACCGTGCGGGTCTCCCGCGCCGTGGGCGAGGGGCGGGTGGCCGAGCGTGCGCGCCGCAATGGCATCGCCTCGCGGCTGCAAGCGGTGCCGTCCATCGCCCTCGGCGCGGTGGAAGTCACGCCGCTGGAGCTGGTCGCCGCGTACGCGCCGTTCGCCAACGGCGGTCTGCGGGTCACGCCGCGCCTCGTGCGCCGCATCGAGCGGTCGGACAAGAGCCTGCTGTGGGCGTCGGTGGTCAAGACGGAGCCGGTGATGGACCCGCGCGATGCATTCCAGCTGACGTCGATGCTGCGTTCCGTCGTGGATGAGGGGACGGGGCGAGCGGTGCGGAGCTCGGGGATCACCGGTCCGGTGGCGGGGAAGACGGGGACGACGAACAACGGCGCCGACGTCTGGTTCGTGGGCTACACGCCGACGCTGGTGGCCGGCGTCTGGTTCGGCTACGACACGCCGCATTCGTTAGGCTCGGCGGCCAACGGCGGGCGGTATGCCGCGCCGGCGTGGGCCGACTTCTACCGGCGCGGCTGGCGCGAGCGCGCCAACGCCGGGGCGTGGAAGGCGCCCGACGGGCTCATTGCGCGCGACATCGACCCGGCGACCGGGCTGCTGGCCGAGGAGTGGTGCGACACGCGCCGCCGCGAGTGGTTCAAGCCGGGTACCGAGCCCACGGAGTACTCGTGCGAGAGCCCGCGCCGCGAACGCGAGGAGTGGCTGCAGGACGTGGAGGACGCCGTCGGCGAGAAGCTGGTGGATCTCTTTCGCCGGATGGTCCGCAAAGGAATGTAGAAGACGAGAAGACGAGAAGACGAGACGCCTGCCCCAGCGAAGGCTGGGGCCTGCCCCAGCGAAGGCTGGGGACGACATGCGGGGGAGGCGGTAGTTTTCCCTGAAGTGGCGCTCCTGCACTCCTCCACTCGCCTTCCATCCCATCCATGCCTCGCATTTCGCTCGATCGCATCGCGCGCGCCTCGCGCGAGATCGATCCCGTTTTCCGGCAGTCGCCGCAGTTCATCGCCGAGTCGTTAGGCGCGGCGCTGGGGGTGACGCTCACCGTGAAGGTCGAGACGGTGAACCCGATTCGCTCCTTCAAGGGGCGTGGTGCCGACTTCTTCATCCGCGAGCTGGGCGACGCATCGATCCCACTCGTGTGCGCCTCGGCGGGGAACTTCGGGCAGGGGTTGGCCTACGCGGCGCGGCGCGTGGGGCAGCGGCTCGATGTCTTCGCCTCTGAGGTGGCCAACCCGCTCAAGGTGGAGCGGATGCGAGCCTTCGGCGCTTCGGTGCGACAGGTGGGGCGCGATTTCGACGCGGCCAAGGCGGCGGCGCGGGAGTTCGCGTCGGCCGAGGGCGCGATCTACGTCGAGGACGGGCGCGACGTTGCCATCAGCGAGGGGGCGGGGTCGATCGCCGTCGAACTCACCGCGGCGCAGGGCGCCCTCGACACCGTCGTCATCCCGTTAGGCAACGGGGCACTGCTGGGCGGGGTGGCCACGTGGCTACGCGCCCAGGCTCCGTCGGTGCGCATCATCGGCGTCTGCGCACGCGGGGCACCGTCGATGGAGCGCAGCTGGCGACGGCACGCGGTGATCGAGACCGCCACCGCAGACACCATCGCCGACGGAATCGCCGTGCGTGTCCCGATCGCCGAGGCCGTCGACGACCTGCAGGGGATTGTTGACGACATCGTCCTCGTCGACGACGACACGACGTTGCAGGCAATGCGCCTCCTCTTTGCGCACCTGGGGATCGTGGTGGAGCCGGCGGGGGCGGTGGGGGTGGCGGCAATCATGGGCGATCGCGCGCGCTACGCGGGGGGGCGCGTGGCGACGATCCTGTGCGGAGGGAACCTGACGGCGGAACAGATCGCGACGTACGCGGTCACCGGCGCCTGACGGGGCGCGGTAGTGCGGCCATGCGCTGCGGCCATGCGCTGGGGCCGTGCGGCGCGTCCGCGCGATCGGGCCGTGTGGTGCTACCCCTCGCGCAGGACGCCGAGCCAGTCGTTGCGGCTGGCGGAATAGCCCGGGAAGATCGTGGCGGCGTCGGTCGCGCCCATGTGACGGGACAGCAGCTCCGAGAATACGGCGCGGAAGTCGGTCGTGAGTGCGAGGTCGCGCCCCTCGTGCAGCTGCTCGCGCTCCAACCCGGGCCAGCGTCCGTGCACGCGCCCACCGCGCACCTGACTGCCGATCGCGAACATCGCCCCCGCGTGGCCGTGATCCGTTCCCCCAGTGCCGTTCTGGCGCGCCATGCGCCCGAACTCCGACATGGTGAGGATCAGGACGTCGTCCATTCGGTCGCCAAGGTCGGTGACAAAGGCGGCAATGCTGTCGCCAAAGTCCCGTAGGCGTGCGGCGAGCTGCCCCGCGGCACCACCCTGGTTCACGTGCGTGTCCCATCCGCCCACGTCGGCAAAGGCGATCTCCAGCCCCACGCCGCACTTGATGAGCTGGGCGATCTCGCGCAGGCGCTGCGCGAACGGTGATCGCGGATACGCCGCGCCGTGCTCCGGGAGGTAGCGCTGCGGGTTGGCCGACCGCAGGAGCTTCACGGCTTCGAACATCTCGCTCCCCGACGCGTGCACCAGGTCGGCCGTCCCCGTGCGATAGAGCGCCTCGAGTCGTGCCGCCGAGCTGCCGCTGGCGCGCACCGTGAAGTCACCTAACGACGACATCGCGATGGCGGGCTCTGGCCCCTCGAGGATGCGGGGCGTCTGTGCGGTCATCGCCACCGCCCGGAAGGGCGACGTGGCACTCGTCGCGCCGGAGCCACGCGTGTCGGCGTTGCGGCTGGCGGTGCTGCCGCTGCCGGCGCACGCCTCGCACGTCCCGGCGACGGCGAGATAGCGGTTGAGCCACCCGTCCGCCGTCGACTTGCGGTCCGGCGTCCCCGATTCCATGTAGTCCTGCGCATCGAAGTGCGAACGGGTCGCACTGGGGCTCCCCACGGCGTGGATGGGGGCGAGGAGTCCGTCGGCGTACAGCGGCTGCAACGACGCCAGCGCCGGGTGCAACCCGAAGAAGCCGTCGAGGTCGATGGCCCGGTCACCGGCGTCGCCGGCGCGCGAGGGTGGCGCGATGCCGATGGTGGGGCGCAGGGCGTAATAGGCGCGCTCGCCGTGGGGGACGACGACGTTGAGCGCGTCCGCGGCGCCGCGCTGGAACAGGCACACGAGCGTCTTCCCGCGATGTGCGCGCGGCAACTCGGCGGCCAGCGCCGTGCGACGCAGGAACGACGGGGAGAGGCCGAGGGTGACCAGGGCGAGGGCGCCCGACTTGACGAAGACGCGGCGGCGCATGGGAAGGGGCGGAAAGGCGGACGGGAGACGGGGGACGGGGGACGGGAGATGGTGTAGCGCGGGGGGCGATACTCGCGATCAACGGCGCTGGAACTCGGGACTGCCTAACGCGAGGCCGATCACTTGGTCGAGTCCGGCGAGGGGAGCGGCGGGGCGAAGGGGGCGTCGCGGCGGATCGCCGGGCGGGCGATCGTCAGGCGAGGGCGCCAGCCCTTCGCGAGCGAGCGGATGCTCGCCGCTCATGAGGATGGCGCGCGTGTCGGACGAGACGGAGCCGCCCAGGAGGGCGACGATCACACCATCCACCTGCTGCTCGCGCGGTGCGGCGCGCAACGCGGCGTACGACGGCCACGCCGTCACCCGCGCGCCGGGCACCCGGTTCGCCGCGACGGCGAGAGCGAAGTTGATGCGCGACAGGATGGCGCCGGTGTTCATCCATGCGTCGCCGGTCTCCGGCCACCCGTTAGGCGCCTGGTGCCCGAAAATGGGGGCCCCCAGCCGCGCGACCGCGAGCGACGACGTGGTGGTCGTGTCGGGCTCGGCGCCAAGGGCGCGCGCCGTGCTCACCACCACCTCGAAGGGCGACTTGACCTTGGCGCGATAGGCGGCGCGCGTGAAGAACTCCGGCGAGGTGACGATGGTGCGGACCACCTCGCGCAGGTCGCCATCGGTGCGGCGAAAGGTCGCGGCCGCGCGCTCGACCAGGGCGCCCGGCGGCGAGTCGCTCACGAAGCGCACGGCCAGCTTGCGGGCGATGAAGCGCGCGGTGGCCGGGTGGCGCGCCAGCAAGTCGAGCACGTCTTCCCCGTCTTCCATCCCCCGCCCGCCCCGGAGTGTGACGCCCAGCACACGTTTTGGCTCGGCGTCGTGCGCGTTGCGATTGAACCAGAACTCCGGCGCCCCGCTCCGCAGCGGCCGCACACCCCACCCCGTGAGTGCGCGCGCCACCTCGATCACGTCCTGTTGGGTGTAGCCGCCATCCACGCCTAACGTGTGCAGCTCGAGCAGCTCGCGCGCATAGTTCTCGTTGAGCCCGCGCGGACGCTGCCCTGCCGGGCGCGGGAGCGGCGGGCGCTGGAGCGGCGGGCGCTGGACCGCAACGCGCCGCCGCACCGCGCGCGACGACAACGTGCGGTGCGCAGAGTCGGCGACGCTCTGCGCGTTGTCCAGGTACAGCAGCATGGCCGGGTTCCGCGCCACGCTCCCCAGAAGGTCGCGAAAGCGCCCCAGGACATGCGGGCGAATGGCGTCGCGCTCGTAGTCGGCCAGGAAGTACCGCAACTGTCCCTTGCCGACATACACGGAGAAGTGATTGAGCCAGAAGTCGGTCATCACTTCTTGCAGCTGTCGTTCGCTCCCCACCGCGCGCGCCACGCGCGCCGCGAGGATCTCGCCCACGAACTGGCGATTGCGCCGCGCACCCTGACGCATCGCCACCGAGTCGCCGGCTGCGGGCGCCAGCGCCGGCGGGCGTGTGCGCATGGAGTCATCGCGTTGCGGCTGCCGAGCCCGGAGCAGCGCGGGTGGCGGAGCGTCGCGCAACAACTCGGCGGCGCTCCGCGAGGATGACGGGAAGTGCGCGAGCGCACGGCGCAACGCGGCGTCGTCGATGCGATCGGGTGTCAACTGCTGCGCGATCCAACGGTCGACGCCCATCGCGCGGATCCGTTCCACTTCACCGGGCCGCGGACCGAAGGCGAGGCGGTTGAGGACGTGCCGAGCCTGCTCGTCGCGCCCCAGTTCGCGTTCGTCGACGGCGGGGCGAGGTTGGTCGAAAGCGGACCCGGCGCGGGATCCCGCGCAGCCGATCATGAGGAGCATCGCACCGAGCGCATGCAACGTGCGGTGGCTGGCGGTCAACACGGTCATGGGGCGAGCTCCGACATCGGGTGGCGCGCGGTTGGACGCGATGAGGCACACCGCGTTAACCGGCACGGCCGGGGCGTCGGCGCCTCAAATTCCGCTAATCCCGCCGGCGTAGCGCGCCGACACTTCTCCTCAGCATGGACCACCTCGGTACCCACGGATCGATGCACGTCCCTCGAATCACCCTGCCGCGGTCGGCCACGTTGCGCGCGACGGCGGAGCTGGCCACGCCGCTGCGCACCCTTCCGGAGGGCGGTACGCTCGTCCTCGACACCTCGAACCCGGCTCCGAGCGACACGGCGGCACTGCAGCTCCTGCTGGCGCTACGGCAGGGGCGAGTTGGGCCGGGGCGGGGCTCGGCGGGGCCGGACGGCCGCGTCGGGCACCTGTGCTGCGCCGGCATCGATCCGCTCTGTTGAACGGCGCGCGCCGGTACGGCACAGGAGCCGGCGGAACCTCTTCGCCTTGCCACACCACCCATAACGCATTCTCACGATGGGCAAGACAGCATTAGTCGTCGACGACTCCACCACGATGCGGGAGATGGTCTCGTACTCGCTCAAGGAAGCGGGCTTCGAGGCTGTGACCGCCGGGAACGGACAGGAGGGGCTCGACGCCCTCGCCAACCGTTCCGTTGACCTGATCATTTCCGACCTCAACATGCCGGTGATGGACGGGCTGACCTTCATCAAGCACGTGCGCGGTATCGACAGCTGCAAGGGTGTACCGATCCTCATGCTCACGACCGAGTCGCAGCAGGCAATGAAGGATCAGGCCAAGGCGGCGGGCGCGACCGGGTGGCTCGTCAAGCCGTTCAATCCCGAGATGCTCCTCAAGGTGATCGCGAAGGTCGTACCCTGACATCGGCCGTCCCTTCACCAATGTCCACCGACCGCACGACACCGGGCCCGGAACTCACCCCGGCGCAAGTCCGCGACCGTCTCTCGACGCTGCACTCCACGGTGCTCGAGTCGCTCGACGGGCAGTTTGGCCAGACCCTTGGCGACCTCCAGCAGCTGCGCGGGCTCCTGGGTGATGCCACGGGAAAGCTCTCGCAGGCGTTCCAGTTGATGGTGCGCCAGGCACAGCTGCAACGCGACATGGCCCGCACGCTCATCGATGAGGTGGACTCGCCGGCGGCGCGCGACATCCACGAGCTGGCCGGTGAGATCTCCAAGGGGGCGATGCTCGTCGTGCAGAGCCTGCAGTTCGAGGACATGGCCAACCAGCTCGTGCAGCACGTGGACAAGCGCATTGCCTGGCTCGACTGCTTTGCGCGCGACGCCTCGCTGCTGCGCACCGCGGTGCGCGAGGACATGATCGGGATGTCGTACGAGGAGTTCCTCGCCGTGGAGGAGCGACTGGCCGAACTGCGCATGCAGCTGGGAGTGTGGGACCGCAAGGTGGTGCAACAGCAGTCGCTCGACGAGGGCGAGATCGAGCTGTTCTAGGGGTCGCAGGGGGCACCCCGCCGCTGACGGGGGCGGGGCGCGGGCGGGAAGGTTGGGACTCCGCAACGACCTGCCGATACTCCGGCAGAGGGCCCGGCTCGCCCCAGGCCCGCCGCTTCAACCGACACCCCACGATGAAGATCCTGGTCGCCGAGGACGACCTCGTCACGCGAGAGATCCTCAAGCGCATCCTGACCCACATGTCGGATGAGATCCTCGAGGCCAGCAATGGCGTCGAGGCGCTGGAACTCATCGAACGCCACGACCCGGACTTCCTGTTCACCGACATCCAGATGCCGCTCCTCGACGGAACGGCGGTTGTGGAGGCGGTGCGCTCGTCGCGCACCCACAGCATGCTTCCCATCGTTTGCATGTCGTCGGTGAAGGACAAGGAAGACATCACGCGGCTGGTGGGCTTCGGGATCGCCGACTACATCCTCAAGCCGTTGCGCCCGTCGGAGGTGCACGAGCGCTTCCGGCGCGTGATCTCGCAACACGCCGGGTGGCGCCAGCGCCAGGGCGCCGAAGGACAGACCTCCCTCCTCGTCGTCGACTCCGACCCCAACTTCCGGCAGTTCGCGATCCCGCTGCTCGAAGGCGACTTCGTCATCTCGCAGGCCGTCTCCGGTGCGCACGCGCTGCGCGTCTACCAGGAATCGGAACTCAAGCCCACGACTATCCTCGTGGCCGAGGGGCTCCCGCTGGTGTCGGAACTGCAGGTCGTGAACCTGGTGAGCAAGCTGGCCATCGAGTCGCGCACCGGGATCCCCTCGTTCTGGCTGGTGACGGACAGCGACGTGGCGCCCGCCGACAAGGTGCGCCACTTTGCCGGCGTGATCCGGCGCTCGTTCGTCCCCGAGACGTTCATCGCCGAGCTGCGTCGAACGCTCCTTGCCGGTTCCGCCCCGATCGACAAGCTGCGCCGCCACCTCAGGGAGGACGCGCGGAAGTGGATGGTGACGGCCACGCGCCAGACGTTAGGCGTGATGTCGGGACAGGACGTGTCGACGCTCGACTCGGCGGGCCACCGCATCGAGGACGGGATCTGCGGGCGGATCACGCTGACCGGCGAGACCGATCACATCGAAGTGGTCATCGCCTGCAACCGCGACGACGCCGTGCGCCTGGCGAGCAAGGTGCTGCGGCGCGAGGCGACGCTCGACACCGGTGGCCTCGACGTCTTTGGAGAGTTCAGCAACACGATCGGCGGGCGCGCGCGCGCCGCGCTCCTCGAGCGCGACTTCGACCTGCACATCTCGCTCCCCGAGATCACGCAGGGCTATCAGCACGCGGGCGACGACACGGCGTGGGACACCTCGGCCTGGTTCGCCACCGCCACGGGCGAGACGTTCTTTGTCGGCATTCGCGCCGAGGAAGGGCGCGTGGGAACGATGGTCGGCTACGATCCACTGTCGGAGCTGGAGCAGGCCTCAGCGCCCGTCGTCAGCGCGAGCGCCAGCGCCGATGCCAGTTCAGTCAGCGACTCATCGGTGGACGACGCGCTATTCTAGAAACCATTCCATGAATGGACGCCGCCGCGCCGGCGCCCTGCGCCTGCCTTCGGCGTTCGGTGGGGCTGTGTCCGCTACTGATCCGCCGTGAGCATGTACCCCACGCCGCGCACCGTCTGGACGAGCGCCTTGTCAGCGTCGTGGTCGACCTTCTTGCGCAGGTAGTTGATGTAGACGTCGACGATGTTGGTCGTCGGGTCGAACTCCTGCTTCCAGACGTGCTCCGAGATCTGCTCGCGCGACACCGGCATTCCGGCGTGTCGCATGAGGTACTCGAGGAGCGCGTACTCCTTCTGCGTGAGCGCGATGACGCGCTCGCCACGCATCACCTCGCGCGAGATGGGATTGAGCGTGAGGTCGCCCACGCGCATGAGCGTCGCTTCCACGCGAATCGACGAGCGGCGCAGGAGTGCGCGCACGCGGGCCAGCAGTTCGTCATAGTCGAACGGCTTGGCCAGGTAGTCGTCGGCTCCCGCCTCGAAGCCCTGCACCTTGTCGGTGACCGTGTCGCGCGCGGTGAGCATCAGCACCGGCGCGGTAAAGGCGCGCTGCCGCAACTCCTTCGCCACCGACAGCCCGTTCCGCTTGGGGAGGCCGATATCGAGGATGATAAGGTGCGGTTGCTCGTCGAGGGCGACCTGCAGGGCCGCGTCCCCATCGGTCGCGGTTATCACCGTGTAGCCGTTGTCCGCCAGCGTACGCTGGAGGACGTCGAGCACTTCGCGGCGATCCTCGACGACGAGGATCTTGGCCTGCGCGCCCTGCGGCGCTGGCGATCCCTGCTGCGTCGATGTGGTCTGTTCCATATGCAAGAAAGTCATAATGCGATTCAACGGCGCGGGCAAGCAAGTGGGCACGACCCGGTACGGGGGGCGCGGGCGCGATTGGCGGCACGTCATGCGCCCTCCGTTTCGCTCGACTCCGCCAGCTCCCTGTGTCGGGTCTCCTGCTCCCCCTTGAGTGTCGGCAGCTTCCCCTCTTCCTTTCGCTCGTGCTTGCCAACCGAGTTCGAGACGGGGTGTCCATCGGGGCCATCGGGGCCGCCGCGACTGCGGGGGCGCTGGTGGGGCTCGGAATGCGCCACGACGCCGCCACGCTGCCGTTCGACCTCGCCGGGCGCGCGCTGCTGGCGAGCCTGCGCCTTGCCACGGCCTCGCCGTCGTTCGCCGTGGGCCTTGGCGCGGTCACCCACCTTCTCTGGATGGGACTGTGGGGTGTGTGCTTCAGCGCCTTCGCGACATCGCTGCGGGGGCTCGCGCTCCCAGCGGGGGCGCTGGTCTTCGTCCTCTTCCTTGGCGCCTTGGCGGGGACCGTCGTCCCCGGGGCGCTGGGGGCGGCGGCGTTCGCCCAACTCAGCTCGGCACAGACTGCCTTCCTCCTCGCCCTCCTCGCTGGTGCGTTCATTGCGGGAGTGGTCGTCGTGCGTCCGCGTATCGGGCACGTCACGTAATCGGAACCTCATCTTCCGAGGTGTGGCCGACGGCGCACTCGCGGGGTCCATCCTTGTGAAGGACTCCCGCTCCGAGAAGCGCAGGCGGACACTTCGGCCCGCTGCGATACGGAGCGTTCCTTTGAGAAGGAGGGGTGATGGACGTCCTCGTGATGCTCGAGGATCGCCCCGAACACTCGACAGTGCTCGCGCACGTGAACTCCGTACCCTCGCCGCTCAATTCCGAGCGCCCCTCGCGGGACGTGGTCACGCTCTTCGGAGATGCCACGCCCGAGTCGTTGGCCCTCGCCTTGGCGGCCGCGGTCGAAGCGCACCGTGAGCCCACCGAGCGTTTGGACACGATCCGACACGTAGCCTTGTGGCCGGAGCGCGGCGCCGTGGGAGACGCCGCGTGGCGAGATGAATCGACGGGACATCTCGTCACGAGCGACCTGGCCATCCCGTTCGCCGTCCTGCAGGACACCGCCGAGCTCTTGCTCGCGGAGTGTGGCGCAGCGATTCGCCGACTGGTGGCCGGGCTCCTCATGCCCGACTGGCCCGAAGGGACGCGCCGCGCGATCAGCTTCTCGCTGGCACCGCATGCCGTCCTCCCGGCGGGCGCCGGGGCGCACCGTGATGCACTTCTCGACAGCTATCGCCAGGCCGATGGACTCGACTTCGACCAAGGAGACTGAACCTCGATCCTGATCTGTCCGAGCAGTCGACGGGGCGCCCTTCGCGGGGCGCCCCGTTCGCGTTTTGGCAATCGGGCGTTCGCTTCTTGACGCTCCCTCGCTCGCGCGCCAGCGTCCGGGCATGTCACCATCCCACCATGGGAGAACATGCAATGCGTGAATATCGCGCGACGGACATTCGAAACGTGGCGGTAGTCGGACACGGAGCCAGCGGCAAGACCACCTTGGTCGACGCCCTGGCTTTCGTGTCCGGATCGAGTAAACGCCACGGCACCATCAAGGAAGGGACGACCCTCACCGACCATACCCCCGAAGAAATCGAGCGCGGCTACTCCATCAGCCTCGGGTGCGCATTCGCCGAATGGATGGACACGAAGATCAACCTGATCGACACCCCGGGGTACCTCGACTTCCACGGCGATGCGATCGCCGGAATCGCGGCAGCTGACGGCGTCATCAGCGTCGTCAGCGCGCAGGGCGGGGTCGAAGTCGGGACCGAAAAGACGTTTCACGAGGCGGTGTCGCGCGGCGACCCGATCCTGTTCGTGGTCTCGATGATGGACAAGGAACACGCCGATTTCGACCGCGTCTATCACCAGGTCAAGGACCGGCTCTCCGCCAAGGTGGTCCCGGTCGAGATCCCGATCGGCAGCGGCGCCAACTTCCGCGGTGTCATCAACCTCTTCACCCGCAAGGCGTACCTCTACAACCCGGGGAGCAAGTCGAGCGACTACACCGAGGCCGAGATCCCGGCCGAGCACAAGGAAACGTTCGACACCTACTACCAGGAGCTGATCGAGGCCATCTCCGCCACCGACGACGCCATGCTCGAACGCTACCTGGAAGGGGCGGAGATCGGGCGCGACGAGGCGATCCACGGGATGAAGGAAGCGATGAAGCGGATGGACCTCTTCCCGCTCTTCGCCGTCTCGGCCGATCACCTCATTGGCATCCAGGCCATGCTCACCGAACTCGTGCAGCTGATGCCCTCGGCGTACGAGATGGAGGAGATCCACGCCTTCAAGGGTGCCGAGGGCGACCACACGGTTGAGATCCACGCCGTCGACACCAACCCGTTCTCGGCGCTCGTCTTCAAGACGCTGTCCGAGCCGCACGTGGGCGAGGTGTCGTTCTTCCGCATCTTCTCGGGGAGCGTGAACAACGGGCAGGATGTCTTCAACGCCACGCGCGACGGTGTGGAGAAGATGGGGCACCTGTGCGTGGGGCAGGGGAAGGAGCGCATCGAGGTCCCGGTGCTGCACGCCGGCGACATTGGCTGCGTGGCCAAGCTCAAGAACACGCACACCAACGACACCCTGTCCACCAGGGAGCACCCCGTGCGCCTGCCGCAGGTGAGCTTCCCCGAGCCGGCGGTGCAGTTTGCGGTACATGCCGCATCGCGCAGCGACGAGGAGAAGCTGCAGCAGGGGCTGCACCGGCTGCACGACGAAGATCCCACCTTCGAGACGAGTTACAACCCGGAGACGCACGAGACCATCATTTCCGGGTTAGGGGAGCGGCACCTCGACGTGTCGCTGGCCAAGCTCCGCCGCAAGTACAACGTGAACGCCGAGCTCACGCGGCCGCGCATCGCCTACCGCGAGACCATCACGGCGCGCGGCGACGGGCAGGGGCGCCACAAGAAGCAGTCCGGAGGGCGCGGGCAGTTCGGCGACTGCTGGATTCGCATGGCGCCGCGTCCGCGCGGCGACGGCTACCACTTCATCGACAAGATCGTCGGTGGCGTGATTCCTTCCGGCTTCCGGCCGGCGATCGACCGCGGGATCCAGGAGGCCTCGGCGCGCGGCATCCTGGCCGGCTATCCGCTGGTGGACTTCGAGGTCGAGCTGTACGACGGCTCGTATCACTCGGTCGACTCGAACGAGATGTCGTTCAAGATGGCCGGGATCCTCGGCTTCAAGGCGGTGGCGCCAAAGTGCAAGCCCATTCTCCTCGAGCCGCTCGATCACGTCGAGATCACGACCCCCGACAGCTTTCTGGGCGACGTGATGGGTGACCTGAGCGGTCGCCGCGGGCACATCCTGGGTTCCGACTCGGCCATGGCGGGGCACACGATGGTGAAGGCGGTAGTGCCGCAGGCCGAGATGCACCTCTATGCGACCGACCTCAGCTCACTGAGCCACGGGCATGCGTCGTTCCGGAAGCGCTTCCACGGCTATGAGCAGATGCCGCACGAAGCCGCGCTCAAGGTGGTGAGCGAGTCGGCGAAGGCCAGGAAGGAGGAGGAAGAGGAAGGCTGATTGCACGGCGTGGCTCGCCGCGCGTGATGCCTGGAAAGACGAACGGCCCGGGTGCGATCCCGGGCCGTTCGTGCGACCGGCGCGCCGCGCACCT
This sequence comes from Gemmatimonadaceae bacterium, assembly GCA_020852815.1. Taxonomy (NCBI): domain Bacteria; kingdom Pseudomonadati; phylum Gemmatimonadota; class Gemmatimonadia; order Gemmatimonadales; family Gemmatimonadaceae; species Gemmatimonadaceae bacterium. The sequence goes on from JADZAN010000002.1 coordinate 164,319, forward strand.
AACGAATCGCAACAACCTCCGGGCCGGCGCTGGGAAAGCGGCCAAAGACGGTCGGGTCGTGCCCCGGCACCACGAGGCGCGGCGGTGCGGCAATGCGCTGCATCCGCGTCTGTGCCGCAAGGTTGGAGAGCGTGTCGAGCGTTTGCGCGATGGGGCGGCGCAACGAGAGGTTCTCGTACAGGTAGGCGTTGTCCGAGGCAATGACGACACGCCCCGCGCGCGTCTCCACGCCAACGTACTGCGACGCGAAGGTGTGCTTCCCGCCGGTGTAGACGCGGATTCCCGGGCGCACCTCCGCGCTGTCGCCGTCGGACAGGCGCACGCGCCCTTCCGTGAACAGGCGCCGGTACAGCTTGGCCACGTCGGGATCGATGGCCCGGTCCCTGGCCGAGCCGTCGGCGCCGACGTAGTGCTCGAACTCCGCGCGCTGCAGCCAGATGCGGGCGCGCGGAAAGCGCTCCACGCCATCGGCGTGATCCCAGTGGATGTGCGAGACGACGATGTCGCTCACGCGCGCGGGGTCGAAACCGGCGCGGCGCAGCGCCGAGTCGGGGGTGACGTAGGCGGTGGGCTTCCACTGGCGAATGAACTTGTCGCGCGTGAAGCCGGCGTCGACGAGGACGATGTCGCCGTCAGGTGCACGGAGCGGCCACACCATCATGGCGATGTCGAGGCGTCGCGCGCTGTCGCTCCCGGCAATGAGGGCGCGCACCGGGAAGCCGGGGAGGGTCGCAAACCGAACCGCGAATGCCTCCCACTGCGTGGTCGTCGCGTGACGCGGCGATGCGGCGCAGGCGGAGAGTGCGGCGGCGAGCGACAGGGCGGTGGCGAGCGACGTCAGGCGCCGTGAGTGCATGGCACGAGGGGGCGAGGGGGCGAGGGGGCGAGAGGAGGTGATGGGTGAAGGGGAGCACACGCGCCGTGGTGGGGCGCCATTCGCTCAGTTCCGTTCCCCGCGGAGGATGGTCGTGAGCAGCCCCACCGCGAAGATGCGTCCCTGGCCGGGCTCGGCCCACAGCTGCAACAAGTACTGCGTCGTTGGCGAGGTGAGCGAATGCCACGCCGTGCCGTCGAAGCGCAGCAGCGCCCCCCCTTCGCCGAGTGCATACACGTCGGTGGGCCCCGTTCCCCACACGTGGCGCAGCGTGCGGGCCACGGGGCTCGTCATGGAGTACCAGCGCTTCCCGTCGTAACGCAGGATCGTTGCCGAGTCGCCGACCGCAAAGATGTCGCGCGGCCCCGTCCCCCAGATGCCGCGCAGCAGCTGACGGGTGGGTGTCGCCATCCGCCGCCACTGGGTCCCGTCGTAGCGCAGCACGAGCCCTGTGTCGCCCACGGCAAAGACGTCGGTGGCCGAGAGCCCCCACACGTGCCGCAGGAAGGCGGTCGTCCCGCTGGTCATCGGCGTCCACGTCCCGTTCCCCGCGGACGAGAGGATCACGCCGCGCTCGCCGACGATGAAGGTGTGCGCGGGGTCGGATGACCAAACCGAGCGAAGCAGGGTGAAGAGTCCGGTGCTCTCGGTGCGCCATGCCGTGCCGTCGTAGCGAATCACCGTCCCGGTGTCGCCCACGGCCACCACCTGCGTGGGCGAGGCTCCAAAGATGCCGTACAGCGGTTGCGTGGGCGGGGTGTCGTCCAGCACCGACCACCCGGCCTGTGCGGTGCGCTTGAGCACCACGCCCCCCCCGCCCACCGCGTACATCGTCCCGTCGCCCGGCCCCCACACCGACGTCAGCGCCGGCGAGGTGATCTCGGCGCGCCACCCGGTGGCCGGCGTGCCGCGCAGCACGGTCCCGTCCCACCCCGCCAGCAACACGCGCCCCGCGCCGTCGCCCCACACACCGCGCAGGTTCTGCCCCGTGCCCGAGTTGGTCACCACGCGCCAGGTGGCGCCGTCGAACTGGAGTACCGCACCGGTGTTGCCCACGGCGTAGACCTCGTTGGCCGACTGCCCCCATACGGCGAAGAGGTTGCGGCGCGTGACCGTGGAACGCTGCTGCCAGTTAGTCCCATCGTAGTGCAGCGTGAGCCCGTTGATCCCCACCGCCCACACATCCTGCGCACTGCTCCCCCACACGCCGAAGATCGCATCAGTGGTGGGGGAGGAGGCCGGCGTGAACTGCGCACCGTCGTAGTGCACCAACACCCCGTTCTGCCCGGCGAACCAGAGGTCGTTGCCCGCCGTTCCCCAAATTGCCCACAGCTCCCAGCCGCGCGCGGCGGAGAGGACGCGCCAGGCGGTCCCATCCCAGCGCAGGATCGTGCCGTCGGTGCCGGCGACATACACCTCCTGCGCCGAGAAGCCAAAGACATCCAGCAGCGTCTCGCTGGAGGGGCTCGCCATCGGGAGCCAACGCGTTCCATCGTAGTGCCAGATGGCCCCGGCCGTCCCCACGACGTACACGTCGCGCGCACTCGATCCCCACACGCCCACGAAGGTCACCGAAGTGTCGGTGCGCACCAGGCGCCAGTTCCCCCCCGTGCCTTGCAGGATCACCCCGCCTTGCCCCACGGCAAACCCTTCGCCGGTGGCCGGGTCGCTCCAGACGCCGAGCAACGAGACGTCTGTCACTCCCTCGCGCTCGATCCCGAAGGTGGGGACGCGAATGGTCGTCCCCACGACGGTGATGTCAGAACTGTCGCGCAATGCCCCCGCACTCGCCGTGATCCGCGCGCTCCCCGCCGCCACTCCCTGCACCACGCCGGCGCTCGACACGCTCGCCACGGCCGGGGCGCTGCTCTCCCAGCGTAGCGTGACCCCCGTGACCGCCCCACCGCTCGCGTTGCGCGCCGTCCCCGCCAACGGAAGCGTGGCCCCGGTGTGCAACCACGCCGTCGCCGGGACGACCTCCACCGACGCCACTCCCGGGGGCGTTGGATCGCCAGGGCCGTTGCCTTCGTCGCGACACGCCGCGCCCGCGAGCAACGCGACCAGCACGAGTGCGCGCGCCAGCGCCGCTGAGACGCCTTCATGAGCAAGGCCTAACGCCATTGCCCGTAGAGCCTTGGGTGCACCGTCACCGTGCGTTGAAAGTGGTCGTCCCACGCGTCTCCGATCAGTCAAGAACTCCTCCAAAGTTGCCGATCATCACCAGCAGGTGAAAGCCTCGAGCGCCGCACGCTCACTCGCCGACGATCCGGGATGCCACGATGTACGGAACACGCGCGCCGCTCTCCTGTTCCCGACGCTCTCTCTGCCGCGCCCTGCGCGCTGTGACGTGACCGGGCACGCTTGCGCCCTGCCCGGGGTTCCCCATGACACCCTTGAGGTGACGTGGGCAATTCGAACGCAGGCGTGAGCGCCCGCTCGCGGGGGGCGCCGGCCAGCGCCTTCCACCTCGGCCTCCCTGCCGATCAGTTCGCCACGGCCTTCCCGTTCCATGTCGCCCTCGACGTGGAGCTGACGATCGTGCAGGTGGGGCACTCGATCGGGCGCGTGTGCCCCGATGTGCAGCCCGGCGCGCGGCTCGAGGACGTCTTCCGCATCGAGCGGCCGCCCGTCCCCGTCACCTTCTCTGCGCTGGTCAGGAACTCGGGGCTCCTCTGGATCCTCGTCCACACGCGCAGCGGGATGCAGCTGCGCGGCCAGATGATGCACGTGCGGCACGGCGACGAGGAGACGGTCCTCTTCCTCGGCTCGCCGTGGCTCACCGACACCAACGCGATCAAGGCGTTCGGGCTCACCATCAGCGACTTCGCGCTGCACGATCCCGTGGTCGACCTGTTGCAGCTGGTGATGTCGCAGAACGCCGCCCTCGCCGACGTGCGCAAGCTCGCCGCCAAGCTGTCGGAACAGCGCGCCGAGCTGCGCGAGGCCAACCGTCGCATGGCCTCGCAGTCCAGCACCACGCAGGCGCTGGAGCACGCCCCCACGCTGCGCGCCGCCGCCCCCACCATCCTGCAATCGCTCTTTGACGCGATCGGGTGGGACCTCCTGGCCCTCTGGTGGGACGCGGGCGATGATCGCACGCTGGAATGCGTGGGGCTGGTGTGCGCCGAGGAGCCCGCGCTCGCCGAACTCGCCTCCGCCACCCGCGCCGCGCGCTTCGAGCGCTCGGTGGGGCTCGCCGGCCACGTGTGGAGCAACGGCCGCCCCATGTGGGTCGAGGACGTGCGCGACCAGCGCAACTCATCGTGCCCTCGCGCCCCGATTGCCGAGCGCGCCGGCGTTGCCTCGGTCCTCGGCGTCCCCGTGCGCGTGGGGGGCGTGGTGCGCGGCGTCATCGAACTCGAGAGTCGGCTCGAACAGCCGCTGGACGAGGACGTCCTCAAGCTCGTCGACGATGTCGCCTCCAAGCTCGGACAGTTCGAGGCCCGCCGCGCCGCGGAACGCGCGCTCGTGCAGGCCAAGGAGTCGGCCGAGTCGGCGAGCCGCGTCAAGTCGGAGTTCCTGGCCAACATGAGCCACGAGATCCGCACGCCGATGAATGGCGTGCTGGGGATGACGCAGCTCCTGCTCGACACCGCACTCAGCGACGAGCAGCGCGACATCGTGCGCACGATCGCCTCGTCAGGCGAAGCGCTCCTCACGATCATCAACGACATCCTCGACCTCTCCAAGATCGAGGCGGGAAAGCTGGAGTTCGACCACGCCCCCTTCGACCTCGGCAACGCTATCGAGGATGTGCTCGAGCTGATGGGGGCGCGCGCCGAGGAGAAGGAGATCGACGCGCTGGTCCGCATGAGCCCGGCGTGCCCACGCATGCTCGACGGCGACGTGGGGCGTATTCGCCAGATCCTCGTCAACCTCGTAGGGAACGCAATCAAGTTCACGCGCGAAGGGCGCGTGGTGGTCGAGGCGGAGTGCCTGGAGTGCCATGGGTCGGAGGTGCTCATGAAGCTCTCGGTGCACGACACGGGGATCGGCATTCGCGCCGATGTCCTCCCGCACCTCTTCCAGAGCTTCTCGCAGGGCGACAGCTCCACGACGCGCAAGTTTGGCGGGACGGGGCTCGGCCTCGCCATCTCGCGGCGCCTGGCCGAGGCCATGGGCGGGAGCGCCGGCGCGACGAGCGTGGAGGGGAAGGGGTCGACCTTCTGGGTCACCTTGCGCCTGGCGATGGTGGGGGCGCCGCCAGCAGCAACGACGGGGCGCACGAACGGGTCGGCCATCGTCGTCGAGCCCGACGCGCAGCGCGCGCGCATGATGCAGGGCGTCCTCGAGTCGGCGGGCGTCGGCGTGCAGCTGGCGGCCAGTGCCGCCGACGTGGCGGCGCTGGTGTCGGCGCAGCCGGCGACGCCGGTGACCGCCGTCGTCGTGGGGGGACGCGCCACCGTCCCGGCGCTCGCCGCCAATGCCGTGGCCATCCGCGAGGCGATCCCCTCGCTGCGCCGGCTCATTGCCGTCGTCCCCCTGGCCCAGCGCATGGCGGGCGCCTCGCTGCGCGATGCGGGATTCTCCGCCGTTCTCGCCCTCCCGCTGCGCCCCTCGCACCTCCTCGCGGCGCTCGCCAGCTCCCCGGCCGAAGCGCCGGCGCTCCCGGCGCCCGCGCGCCCGAGCGCGCCTCCGATCGACGACCCGCTGGTCGAGCCGCCGACGACTAAACGCCCGCTGCGCCGCATCCTCGTGGTCGATGACAACGCCGTGAACCAGCTGGTGGTCGTCGGCATGCTGCGCAAGCTGGGGTGTGTAGCCGACGTGGCGGGGGACGGAGCGGAGGCGGTGCGCCTGGTGCAAGCGCAGCACTACGACCTGGTGCTGATGGACTGCATGATGCCCGAGATGGATGGCTACGCCGCCACGCGCGCCATCCGCCGCGAGGAACAGGCGAGTGGTGTGGTGCGCCGCCCAATCGTTGCCCTCACGGCGAGCGCGCGCCGCGAGGATCGCGAGCGCGCCCTCGTGGCCGGGATGGACGATCACGTCGCCAAGCCGCTCGTTTTCGATGACCTCCGGGAAGTCGTCGAGCGGTGGACGGCGGGCAACGTTCGCGACGACGAGTCACTCGTCGACGTGGCCTTCCTCGATCGCATGCGTGAAGCCTACGGCGACGGTGCGGAGGAATTCGTGCAGGCGCTCCTCGACCTCTTCATCGACGACGCCCCCCGGCGCCTGTCGACGATGCGTGCCGCCGCCGCCAACGGCGACGCCGAGGCGGTGGCCAGTGGCGCCCACGCGCTGCAGGGCTCGGCGGCCACGTTAGGCGCCCTGCGCCTGGCGCGCCAGGCCCGCGAACTCGACGCCCTGGCGCAGGGCGCCGCAGCCGAATCGCTCGCGCCACACGTCGAACGGCTGGGCGCCGAGCTGATCGCGGTCTGCGCTCGCCTGCGCGAGCTGCGTGCGCTGGGCCAACTCGCCGAAGCGCACCCCGCCCCGCACGACCTCTAGCGGTTCGTTAGGAGCGCTGGGCGCCGCCGACAGTATGGCGCGCGGCGCGGCTCATGGCGTGGCGCATGGCGTGGCGCATGGCGCGGCTGACGGCGCCGCGTTCGCCGCGGCTCACGGCGTGCCGCGGCGTGATGTCCCGGTCAACACGTGGATCACACCGGCCGGATGGTCGCTCCCCCACTTCATCTGCGCCTGCGCCGAGCCGATCAGGCGGATCTCGATGATTCCCGCAACCGGAATGTTCTGCAACGCCGACGTGTCGCCGAAGCGCTGGTTGTCGAGGTACACCACCGGCGTGCTGCTCCCCGCACGTGTGCGCAACAGCGTTGTAGGGCCACGCCCGGCCAGGAACGCCGGCCGCAACAGGCGCACCGCCTCGTACGCGTTGAGGGCGCTCGTCTTCGCGATCTCCGATCGGAAGATGACGTCCGATTGCCGCCCCTCGGCGGCCGAGCGACCGCCCCCGCTGGCGCAGCCACCCGTGACGGCCGCGAGGAAGACGATCCCGGTCAGCAACTGCCGCGCATGTGGGGACATGGACATGTCAGTGACTCGAGTGGGGAGAAGGGGGCGTCTCCCAACTTGCCGCGCCAGCGCCTGCGCTGTCCAGTCGCGCGGGACGGCGAGCCCGGGCGTGGGGTGAAGCGCGCCGTGTGGCCACCAAACGTTCGCCAGCGGTGCAGCTGCACTGCCACCGCGGTGGCAGTGCGGCCCGCGGCGAGGATCAGGACGCGAGCGAGCGCAGGCGCGTTCCCGCGGCCGGCGTGCGCCGCGCCAGGCGCGGGAGCGGCGGCACACTCGGCATCGGGACACCGCATCGCTCCGCCGCCAGCAGCAGGCAGCGTTGCACCAACTCCTCCTCGGCCAGTCCAGCGGCACTCGCCGCCGTCACCAGCGCCTGGTCGCCGGCGCGGGTAAGCGAGGGATTGGTGTCCACGGCGCAGACGTTGGGAACGCCGCTATGCGAGAGACGGATGTCGACGCGCGCCACGTCGCGGCACCCCAGCGCGTGAAAGGCGCGCAGCGCTATCGACTCGACCTCTTCTGCCAGGCCGTCGGCGCAAAGGGGAACGCCGCGCGCCGCCGACGAGGTAGGGGCGAACGGGTCGTTGGGGATGTTGATGGCTGGAAGCATCACCGCCGTTGCGCCGTTCCCCAGGATTCCGCAGGCGAACGACTCACCCGGGAGGAATCGCTCGATGAGGACCGGCTCCGGCGACACGCCGAACAGCTCGGCGACAATCGACTCCAACTCGTCGTAGTCGAGCGCCACGAGCGTGGCGTGACACGACGACACGCCACGCTCGCGCCGCACCGAGACGGGAAAGGCGCGCCGCGCGAATGGCTCGAGCTGCTCCGGCCGGTCGACGACCGCGTAGCTCGCCGTGGGGACGCCGTGAACCGCCAACGCCGACTTCATGCGCGCGCGCGCAACGCAGGTGGCGTGCGTGACGCTGTCACTCCCCGAGAACGGGATCTCGAAGTACTCGAGGAAGGCAGGGACGTGCAGCCGCCGCTCGGGATGCCCCTCGCCGCGGGCCAGGTTGAGCACGATGTCCGGGCGGGCCACCTCGAGTCGCGCGGGGAGCGTGGCATCGGCGGCGAGGAAGTGGACGTCGCCGAGCGAGCGCAACGCCCGCTCGACCACGACTCCCTCTTCGTTAGGTGTTCCGTCGACCGTGACGCCGATGCGCATCGTGACCCGTAGCCCGCTGTCGTTATGCTAGAGCTCGACTGAGGCGGCAATAGTAGGGGCGGTGCCATGATCGGTCAACAACGAGCTTGCCTTCTCGCCAAACGCAGGAAGGACCAGCCAGCGGGCGGGTCCTTCCGGGCCTAACGCCGCGTCGATGTGACTCGGCGTGCGTCGGCGTGCGTCGGCGTGCGATGATTGGTCGAGCGTTGTGGCTGATTTCAGGCGATGTGTCAGGCCTTGCGTCAGACCTTGTGGAAGCCGGGGCGCGCCGATTCGCGGCGATCTTCGGCCATGTACACCTCGAAATCGCCGAAGAAGGCGGGGGCCTCCTGCTGCATGGTGCGCAGCACCATGAGCCCCAGGCGGCGGATCTCCTGCTCGGCGCCCTCGCCGCAGCGCAGTTCGAGCATCGTGCGCCATGCCCGCACGTTGCCGGTGACCACGATCTTGGTTTCCGTGGAGTTCGGGAGGACGCCGCGCGCCGCCTCACGCGCCATCTTGCGACGATGAACCTTGTCCGACACCCACGAGTAACGCTGCATGAGGTCATCGACGAGCGCGACGTATGTCTTCTGCGCCGACTCGACCTGGTCGCGCCACGTCTTCTCCAGTGCCTCGTCGCCGACAATCGCCGGTGGGACGACGAATGCCGCCTCCGATTCGTCGACGTAGCGCTGTGAGAGCTGCGAGTACGCGAAGCCGGCGCGATGGCGCACCAGTTCATGCGTGAGCGAGCGCGAGATCCCTTCCAGCAGCAACGAATACGTCGCGTGCTCGAGGACGCTGCCGTGTCCCTGCTTGAGGATGTTCTCCAGGTACTCGCGCGTGGAGCGTCCGGCCGGGTTGCGCTGGCTCATGTAGCAGAGTCGTCCCGCAAACTCCGCCAGGCGCTCGCCGTCCGTCGACTCGCCGTGCCACGCGACCGGAAGGTGCGCCGCGTCGGTGAACGACGGGCGGGCGAGGACGGTGACACGCGGTTCGTAGTAGAACATCGGACGGGAGACGGGAGTCGGGAGAAAGCTTGCCCCCGCGAAGGCTGGCGGGAGACGTGAGTGGCGCGCTCGCGAGCGCGCCCGCGCGGGAAACCTATTCGGGGCTGGTGAGCATCTCCAGACGAGATGCGTCGTAGGCGCGTTCGCGCTCCACGCGCTCGAGGACGGCGCGCGCTGCCTCGGGGAGCGCGGGAAGGGTGGGGTCGTACTTGATCTGCGCGAAGAGATCGCACGTGAGGGGGTGAACCTTCACGCCGGGGTTGAGGATCCCCGCCGGGTCGAAGATCGCCTTGATGCGCTCGAAAAGCGCCAGCGCGCTGGGCGGCCATAGCTGCGCGAGTGCCGGCGTGCGCCAGCGGCCATCGCCGTGTTCGCCGGCGATCGTCCCGCCCAGCGTGGCGGTGAGGGCGACGACGTTGTCGAAGAGGAGGCGGATGCGCTCGCGCCAATCGTCGTCGCGCACGTCGACGAGCGCGTTCACGTGGACGTGCGCATCGCCGGCGTGCCCGAAGATCACGCCGCGCAGTCGCGATTCGGCGAGCGCGTTCCGCACGCCGCGCACGTAGTCGCCCAGTCGTTCCGGGGGGACGCAGCCATCCTCGACCACCTGCATCGACTTGAGGTTGGGGTCGAGGCGGGAGAGGATCGGCGACGCCGCATGGCGCAGCGCCCACAGCGCCTCCTCGGATTCGGCGTCCAGCCCCACCAGCACGCCGGAGGCGCCATTCGCCTCGCACGCCGCGGCAAGTGAGCGCGCGCGATCGGCGACGGCGACGCCAGCATCCGCGTCTGGGCCGACTGGCGTGTGGCGCCGATTTTTCGCGCCCGAGGTCGCCGAAAGAGCGGGGTGTTCCGACGTATGGGTCCCAGCTTTCGCTGGGACGGTGGGCGAATGCTCGCTCGGTGGGTGAGTGCTTTCGCGGCTTTGCGCCGGCGCGGGTGCACGGTGCACCGGCAAATGGGTCCCAGCTTTCGCTGGGAAGGTGGGTGAATGCTGGATCGGTGGGCGAGTGCTTTCGCGGCTTTGCGCCGGCGCCATTCCTTCCTCCAGTTCGATGAGGAGGACCGCCTCGGTGTCGTCGGGGACGGGGAGCGCCTGCGCCCTGCGGGCTATGTCGAGGAAGGTGCGGTCGAGGAGTTCGCACGCGGTGGCCCCGTGCTCGCGCGCGAGCGCCGCCCCAACGACCGATTGCTCCAATGACGGAAAGGCGGCCAGCACGGTGGCGGTGGCCGCGGGGACTGCCGTCAGGCGCAACTCGAGGGCCGTGAAGAGGGCAAGCGTCCCCTCGCTCCCTACCAGGAGGTCGAGCAATTCGCCGCTGGCGGCGAAGTCACGCACGCCGTATCCCGACGACTCCTTGCGCACCCGCGCCTCGGGGAGCGCGGCGGCCGCCGCACGCAGCTCGTCCTTCGCCGCGCTCCAACGATCAAGTGCCGGCACGCCAACCGGGAGCGGGGCACCACGCCGGATCGTCGCCCGGCTGCCATCGGCAAAGACGCACTCCGCCGCCTCCACCCAGCGCCGCATGGCGCCAAAGGCGAGCGTGCGCGGACCGGCCGCATTCGTCGACGCCATCCCCCCGATCGTCGCGAACGTTCCGCTCGATGGATCGACCGGGAAGCGCAGCGCGGCGCCGTTGGCGTCGTGCTCCACGTCGCGGCGCAACACGCCGCTCCCTACCCACACGGTGCGGCGTACGACGTCGACCGGCTGGCGCGCCAGCAGCCGCGAGCAGTCGACGATCACGCCGTCGCCCACGGCCCCTCCGCCCATGCTGCTCCCGCTGCCACGTGCAACGAGCGGGACCCGTTCGGCGGCCGCCCAGCGCAGCAGCGTGACCACGTCGTCGGCGTCGAGCGGGATGGCCACGGCGCGGGGGACGAGCTGGAGCACTCCGGCGCTCTCGGCGTAGACGGCGCGCGCAACGTCGTCCGTGCGGAACGGGCCGCGAATCGGTGGGGGCGAATTCACGAAGCGGGACCACATACCCGGTCAATGATAGTGCCCGCAGTGCTCCCTGTCCTCGCCGCCCCCGGGTCGCGCCTTACCCGAGGCTCAGCGCCGGCCGCTGCCGCGCGCTCGCGCCGGTCAGTGCTTCCGGTCCTGCTTCTTCGCCTGCGCAGCGAGCATCGTCGTGTCGATCTTGAACGCGAACATCTGCTGCACCAGCTGGCGCACCTTGCGCCCGTTCATCACCGCGGGGCGAAAGCGCATCTCGGGGAGGGTGTGCTTCACCGACTCCGCAAAATCCGGATGCGTGGCCGAGAGAATCACGATGCTCGCGATATCCGCTGCGCCCGTGGTGTCGACGACGTACTGGATTCCCACCGATCCCTCGATCCGCTTCTCCAGCATCCTGGGCGGATACGGCGGTGCGGCGCTGTCGTCGTAGCGCGCCGCTGCGGAGTCGACCTGCAGCACCGTCATCACGCTGTCGCCCGTCGACTCGGGCGCGGTCTGCTGCTCCTCCGAAGCCTTGCTCGCCAGTTCGGTGAGTCCTGGGCCCGGTTCAACGGGCTCGCTCCGGAACTTGGTCGCCTTCTCGTCCTGCACCTCGTTCCCCGAGCCGCCGGGCGCCGCGGTCGACATGTACGTGATGCGCTCCTGCCGGGGGCGCGAACCGATGATGCGATCCTTCGGGATGAAGAAGGCGACCGGCGAGAACGAGTTGGCCAGGTCCGACGGCTTCACGTCGCGCGTGGTGACGAAGACCGTGCTCCCGATGACTGCGGCGTGCGCCACGACGCTCACCGCGTACCCCTCGAGGCTCGCGATGAAGGTCGCGCGCGCGTTGCTTTCGACCAGGCGTCGGAAGAGCATGGGTCACCTCCGCCGCTGAGGGCGGATGGCCGGGGGGCGATGGCAGGGTACCGTCGCTCCGTTCAACATTAGCGAGCGGTCGAACGGCGACAAGCGGTATGGGGCGAACGGAACTCCGCGCGCCGCCAACGCACGTTACCGCCCGGTGAACTGCGGTCGGCGCTTCTCGAGGAAGGCGGCGACCCCCTCGCGCTTGTCGTCGCTAGCGAAGGCGAGCAGGTACAACCCGGTCTCCACGCGCAGCCCCTCGGCCAGTGGCGTCTGCAGCGCCGCGCGCAGTGCCTCCTTGGCTGCCGCGAGCGCCACCGGACTCTTGCGGGCAATCACCTCGGCGATCGCGCGTGCGCGAACCATCAACTGGTCGAGTGCCACGACCTCCTGGACCAATCCCACCCGCAGCGCCGTCGCGGCGTCGATCGGCTCGCCCGTGAGCACCATCTGCATTGCCATTCCCAGGCCAATGAGGCGCGGGAGTCGCTGCGTCCCGCCGCCGCCGGGGATGATCCCCAGGTTGATCTCGGGCTGCCCAAGGCGTGCGCTGTCGGCGGCAATGCGGAGGTCGCAGGCCATGGCCAGTTCGAGCCCGCCCCCCAGGCAGTAGCCGTTGATTGCCGCGATGACCGGCTTGGGCGAGCGCTCGATGGCCTCGAGGGGAGACGGTGCGCGCATCGCCTGGTACTGGTCCACCGGCGTGCGGGTGGCAAACTCCGCGATGTCGGCGCCGGCAACGAAGGCCGTGTCTCCCGCCCCGGTGACGATGATCGCGCGCACGTCGGGGTCGGCCGAGAGCGGGGTGAAGGCGTCGAGGAAGGCGCGCCGCACCGCCGCGCTCAGCGCGTTGCGCCTGTCGGGGCGGTTGATGGTGACCGTGGCGATGGCACCGTCACGTGCAACGAGGACGAACGGTGCCGGCGACGGGGCGTCCACGGCGTCACTCGCCAATCACGACCGAGGCACGCGGGCGTTGCGGCGTCGCCATGATGTTCTCGCGCGAGGCGCGGAGCCCGCGCCACCCCAGCACCAGCGACGCCACCACGAACGAGAGGTGCTTCACGATCGCCTTCGACGCCGCCGATTCGAACGCCGCCTTGGCCTCGGCCTGCACCACGCTCCGCAGCTGCAATATGTCGAGGACGAAGAAGGCGACGAGGACGGCGAAGCACGCGCCGAGGACGAGGTTCACGATCGCCAGGATGCGTTGGAGCAGCACGTGCTCCGCGTAGGCGGCAACGCCCATCGCGAGGAGGACGCCGAGCAGCGGAGTGAGCAGGAAGCCCGACAGCAGCCCTACCGATGCAAAGCGCCACTCGATGTCACCCAGGCGCAGCGGGAGGATGCTGGTGACGAAGTCCATCGCCGGCGTCGCCACCAGGAGGAAGGCGATCAGGTAGGCGGGGACGATGAGGGCGTCGGCGCGTTCGGAGGAGTTCACGGGGTTGTCGGTCGCGAGTGGTCGGCAGCGGGCGAAACGAGGGACGCATGGTGACGCAGCGGGCGCACAGCGCGTGCGGAATGGCGCGATGCGACTGCCCACCGTTCGCAAGTATCGTGCGGTCGCGACACTCTACGCATCACCGACCACAATGAAAAGTGGGCTGGGTTCCGGGACCCAGCCCACTTTCCACCGGCCGCACCCGAGGGAGAGGCGCGGCCGAACTCACTCCGTTGTCCCGATCGCCTCGAGACGCCTAGAGCCGAATGGCGCCCTTGGAGATCGCGATACCGAGGATCACGAGTGCCCCCGTTCCAAACAGGATCCACGTCTCCGGCTCCGGAGTCGCCACCGTGTCGGTGATGAACTCCTGCGTCCCGACGCCCGAGATGTGTCCCGCGGCCCGCGAATCGGTCACGATCGACCAGCGCGAGAAATCGAAGGATTTCGCGCCCCCATTGTTATACCACGAGTCGGCCTGGTTCAGCCAGTACGCCTCGGACGAATTGACGGCCGGATTCGTCCCGCCGTTGGGGAGCCCGGGGTTGAGCAGGTTCCAGATCGCCGTCTGGATCCCCCCCCACTGGCTCGTCTGGATGCCGGGGGCGCGGTAGACCGAGGCCAGGTACGCGGCCTTCTGGTACTCGGTGGCCCGGGCGTTCCCGTGGCGGGTGGCCGAGTAGTTGTTCGAGCTCAGGCGGGTAAAGACGCCCGTCCAGATCTGGCCGAAGTTGATGTGGTTGAGGACGTCGACGCAGAACAGGTTGAGCGACGGGCGCGTCGGGTCGGAGAGAACCGTCCCGGTGAAGGGGCCCACGTAGTAGCCGTAGGCGGTCACCGCCGGGTTCGGGGCCTTCGTCTGAAACTGGAGCTTCTTGATCCGGTACGCCTCGATGGTTGGCGGCGCGGAGACCTGCGCCCGCGCCGGAGCGGCGAACGTCGCGATCGAGGCGAGGGCGGCGAGGGTCGAGAGCGAACGGGAGTAGCGCATGGGCGTCGGGGACGGCGGGAGGGACAACGGGGAAACCATGGGAACGCGACTGCTTGACGTGCGAACGGGTCGTGCGAACGGGTCGGACAAACGGTCGCGAAGCGGCCGGACAGATCGGGTGGCGCACATCGGCGGAGGTCCAGCGCCGCGGACTGCAGCCGGCAATAGAGCGGGCCGCCGATGTGCGCTACGTCACATTTGCAGGAGGCGTGCCCGGACGTTCACGGTACGCGATGTAAGGCCCCGACCTTCATGCTCGCGCGGGGCGTAAGTCCGCCAAGGCGTTCAGCCGCAACGGATTGCGAGCGCCCGTCGGCGCGCGCGGTGCGCGCTGTGGCTGGCGGGAGCGCGCGATTCGCCGCCGCGCGCTCGGCGGACCATTCCGTCCTGTCGCGGCGGCTCGGCACAGGCGGTGGCCAACGCTCGACGTTGCAAAACGCCGCACGAGGAGGCGAGGCGATCGGCGAGCGGCACCAAACGAAGACCGCCGATCCGACGTGTGATGTCGGATCGGCGGTCGCGGGAGGGAGGGTGGGTTACGCGGCCTGGGCGCTGTCGTAGCCGCCGACGCGGAGCGCTTCGCTGATCCCCTCGTTGGCCGCGGCGGCCATCTTGAGGGCGGCGGAGAACATCCGCTTCGAGACCATCATCTGGACGGTCCCGTCGAGGAGACCCGCTTCCTGCGTGGCGAGCGCCTCGGCGTCCTGCTGGTTGGTCGGGGCGTCGGTGATGTTGGTCGTGGTGGAGCGCGCCACCTTCTCGGCCGCGCGATCCATCG
Organism: Gemmatimonadaceae bacterium; assembly: GCA_020852815.1. Classification (NCBI taxonomy): domain Bacteria; kingdom Pseudomonadati; phylum Gemmatimonadota; class Gemmatimonadia; order Gemmatimonadales; family Gemmatimonadaceae; species Gemmatimonadaceae bacterium. Next base: position 179,360 of record JADZAN010000002.1, read on the forward strand.
ACGTCTGCTGTCGCTGGATGGCGGTGAGACTGCTGGATATCGCGTTGATTGCCATGCACGCTCTCCTGAAGCGGGGTTCGTTCCCGGCGTCGCCGGACCTGGGGTACCTGGGGGAGTTCGGTGGACCGGCGCGTCGGCGTCGACGGGCGCAGATACACTTCTGAGGATGAGTGTCGGCAGGGGGACGGGAAACTTTAGCGAACCCGGGAATTGGGCGTTGGGGGAGGGGCGCGGCGCCCCCCCCGCCTCAGGAACCGACCGCGCCCGTGCCTCCCACAGCGGCCAGGAACTCCCCCAGATGCTCGGCGTGCTGCTCCGCGTCTTCCTCGCCCAGCGCGATGACGCGTCGCAGGTAGTCTTCCTGGAACATCACCAGCGACAGGATGTCGGGGCTCGCCGACCGCCGAGTCCCGAGCCCTCGGGTCAGGAAGCGAAAGACGCGCGGCAGCCGCGGCTCGTACTCGCGGGCCAGCAGCCCGAGGTCGATCGACGGGCGCAGGACCAGGATGTCGATCACCCGCATCCCCGAGCGCTTCTCCTCCGGAATGCGCTGCACCAGCTCGTTGATCATCTTCATCCGCACCACGTCCTGATCGATCACGTCGAGGAAGACGGCGTTGTACAGCGTCCCCAGGATCTGCGCCGGCGGCGGGTACTCGTTAGGGTCGTTGACGGCCGCCGGGCGGTGCAGGCGCGAGCGCGTGGAGATGGTGATGATGCGCGAGGCCCCCAGGTGCAACGCCGGCGAGAGCGGCGCCGTGAGCCGCACCCCACCGTCGCCGTACCACTCCGTCCCCACGCGCTCGGCGGGGAAGAAGATCGGCAGCGCCGCCGACGCCATCACGTGGTCGACGTTGAGCCTCGTCATCACGCTCTTGCGCTGCGGGCGCTCCCACTCGAAGGGGCGCCGCCCCTCCACCCACGTCACCGACATCCCCGACGTGTAGCTGGTGGCGGTGAGCGCCGCGGCGTGCAGCGTCCCCCGCTCCAGGTTGTAGCGGATTCCCGGGAGCGCCCCCGTCTCGTCGTGCTCCAGCGTGCGCTCCAGGAAGGCGCGCAACGGCGCGGTGTCCACCATGCCACGCACACGCTCGCGCTCCCCCGGATCGCCCGACATCAACCCGTAACCCGAGCGAATCACGCCGGTGAGCAGCGAGCGCGCATCCACGCGGTACACCTGCTCCGGCGTCATCGAGAGCCAGTGCCGGACCAGTTCGTCGGTCGACTCCTCGAACGTGCCGCGATGCGACGCGAGGTGGATCGTGTTGACCGCCCCCGCCGACACTCCGATGAGGATGGGAATGCGAAGGTGGGGATAGCGACGCGCGATGGCGCGCAGCAGCCCGGCCTGATAGGCCCCGCGCGCACCGCCCCCGCCCAGCACGAGGGCGAGATCGTCGGTCACGGGGGTGGGACGCGTCGTGAAGGGCATCGTCGTTCTCTCGTTCGTCACGCGATTCGCGGCTGCGCTGATCTTCGCGCGCCGCGCACGAGTTTGCCAGCTCCACGCTTCACACGTGCTTCATCTTCCAGGTTCCCCGGCGAAACAGCACCGCCGACACCACCGCCAGCGATCCGTAGGCGATCGCCACGGCCAGGAAGACGCCGTGCGGACCGAGCTTCAGGTGCAATGCCAGCACCCATGCCAGCGGGATCTCCCAGAACCAGAAGCAGGCGAGGTTGATGAGCGTGGGCGTCCACGTATCCCCGGCTCCATTGAACGCCTGCGTGAGCACCATCCCGTACGCATAGAAGACGAAGCCGCCGGCCACCAGCCGCAACGCATCGATGGCGTAGCGCGCCACGCCGGCGTCGTGCGTGAAGAGCGCAACGATTTGCGGGGCAAAGACGAGGAAGAGCGCCTCGATCACGCCGAGGAAGACGACGTTGTACCGCCCGGCCATCCACACCGCGCGCTCGGCGCGGTCCGGCTTGCCTGCGCCTAACGCCTGGCCCACCATCGTCGCCGCGGCGTTGCTCATCCCCCACGAGGGGAGGAGGGCGAACGCCACGACGCGCATGGCGATGGTGTAGCCGGCCAGCGCCTCGCTCCCGAAGCCCGACAGGACACGGATCAGGATCACCCAGCTTGCCATCCCGATGAAGATCTGGAACGTCCCCGACGCCGAGAGACGCACCAGGCGCCACATGAGGATCGGCTCCACGCGCAGCACGCGGCGCGAGAGGTGGACGCGCGCGCCGGGACGCAGCAGTCGCGACAACGCCAGCAGCGCCCCGGTCCCGCGCCCGATGGTCGTGGCCACCGCAGCCCCCATCACCCCCAGCTCCGGGAAGGGGCCAAGCCCAAAGATGAGGCACGGGCCGAGCGCGATGTTGATCGCGTTCGCGATCCACAACGTGCGCATGGCGATCACGGCATCCCCCGCGCCGCGGAAGATCGCGTTGAGGAGGAAGAGCATCAGCACGCTGGCGTTCCCGCCCAGCATCACCCGCGTGAAGCCGCTCCCCGAGGCAATGACGTCCGGCTCGGCCCCCATCGCCGCCAGCAGCTGAGGTGCGAAGATCGCGCCGCCCACGCCTAACGCCACGGAGAGGACGAGCCCCAGCAGCACGGCCTGCATCGCCGCACGCGACGCCCCCATCGGGTCGTGCTCGCCGATGCGGCGCGCCACCAGCGCCGTGACGCCGATGCCGAGTCCCATCGCGATCGTGTAGACGAGCGTCATCATCGACTCGGTCAGTCCCACTGCTGCGATCGCCTGGGGACCGAGTCGCGAGACGAAGAAGACGTCGACGACGGCGAAGATGCTCTCCATCGCCATCTCCAGCACCATCGGGATGGCGAGGAGCAGGATGGCCTGCCCGGTCGCTCCCTTGGTGTAGTCGATGTGCGTCCCGCGCAGCGCCTGGCGCACCAACTGCCACGTGCTGCGAGGAGGATCGTTGTTCCCTGGTGGCGACGCGGCGGGGCCCGCCGAGCGCGGCTCGGCGGAAGTCGTGTCGTGCTTCATGCGTTGTGTGGCGAAGGGTAGCGATGCCCGTCGCGGCATCGCGGGCGGATCGGGCGGAGGGGCGGGGGGGCAGGGGGTGGGGGGACGTGACGCGGCGTTACCGCGCGCGCACGTCCTACACGTTGCGCCCCGCAAAGGTGGCGGCGACGATCCCGACGGTGTCGGGGGCGCCTGCCCCGTTGGTCGTGTGACCCGTGGTCGTGGTGATCCGCATCGATGTCGCTCCTGCAGGCGAGACCCTCGCTCGCGGCAGGCGGTCACAGGCCGCGCCCAACGAGGGTGGCCCCGGCGTGCGGCGGTGTGCGGCGGTGTGAGCCGGCGTGTGCCGGTGTGCGGCGGCGTGTGCCGGTGTGTGCCGGTGTGTGAAGGAATCCCCTCTCGACAGAATCGTGCGCGGATCGCATTCTCCGCCCCCATGCAGCGCACCCATGTTCCGCGCCCCAGCCAACCCTGGCATCTCGTTCAAGGGGCCATGCTCCTTGCCACTGTGGGCTTCCTGGTGGCGGTGTGGCTACGCCCCGAGCCATCGCTCACGTTGTTCTGGGGAGTCGTTGTCCCGCTCCTTCCGTTCTCGTTCTTCGTGAGCCCGCTTCTGTGGCGCGGCGTCTGTCCGCTGGCCACGTTCAACATGATGTCCAACACGCCGGGTGGGCGGCGACATCCGACACATGCGGCGCGCTGGGCCGGCGCCCCGGCGATGCTTGCGCTTGCCGTCCTCGTTCCGGCGCGCCACTTCGCCTTCAATGTGCGCGGGGAGGCGCTGGTGCTGCTCGTCGTTGGGGCGGCGACCGCGGCCATCCTTCTCGGTCGTCGCTACGAGGCGCGCGCCGGCTTCTGCAACTCGTTCTGCCCCGTCCTCCCGGTCGAGCAGCTGTACGGCATGCAGCCGGTGCTCACGCTGGAGAATCCGCGCTGCGCCACCTGCAGCGCGTGCACGCCGCGTGGCTGCCTGGACCTGGCGCGCGACAAGACACTCGCGCAGGTGCTGGGGCGCGCCCGCCGCGGTCGTGCCTGGCTGCTCTCGGCCTTTGGCGTCTTCGCGGTCGCATTCCCGGGCTTCATCTATGGCTACTTCAACGTGAACGACGCGGAGGCCGCGGCCGCCGGCTCCATCTACTACCACATGTTCGAGCACTCCCTCGAGAGCGCGCTGATCTTCGGGACGATCGTGCTCGTGACCGGTGCATCGGCCGCCGTCGCCCTGCCGCTCCTCGCGGCGGTGGCGGGCGGGACCTACTACTGGTATGCCGTCCCGGTCATCCTCAAGGCGTTGCACCTCCTGACGCCGGCGGCGGTGCTGGGCTTGCGCGTCCTCCTCGGCGCCTTCCTCCTCTGGTGGCTGCAACGCGCGTTGCGCCTGTCGGCCGGAGGCGTGCCGGTGCAACGTCGCGGGCTCCCGCTGGCCGTCGCCGACTAGCACGCGGTTGCCAGCCGGCACCGTCAGGAGCAAAGCCGAGCGCGACGCGAAGCTCGCCGCGGCCATCCGGCGCACGCTCAAGCGCGACACCGCCGACCTGGTCGACTTCGCCTCGACGCTCATCGCCATCCCCAGCGAGAACCCGCCGGGGAGGGCGTACGAGGCGTGCGCGAAGCTCATCGCCCGACAACTGCGCCAGCTCGGTCTCGCCGTGCGAACCGAGAATCCCACGGGCGAAGGACCGTGCGTGATCGGGACGTTCGGCGATGGCGGTCGGGCGCTCTACTTCAGCGGTCACTACGACGTGGTCCCGGCGCAGCAGCGCGCGCAGTTCACGCCGCGCATCGAGAAGCGCCACCTGCATGGGCGCGGCGCCGCCGACATGAAGGGAGGGATCGCCGCGATGGCCTTCGCCATCCGCGCGCTGATGGCCACCGGCTTCGCGCCGGCTGGGCGCCTCATATCGGTGTCGGTGCCTGACGAGGAGACCTCTGGACCACGCGGGACCGTGGCGCTCTCCGGCGCCGGCTTCATCGAGCGCGACGCCATCGGGATGCTGACCATGGAACCGACGGCCGGCGTGATCTGGAACGCCAGCCGCGGCGTCATCACCGTGCGTGTGACGGCGCTGGGGAAGGAAGCGCATGTGGGGTTGAGCTGCCGTGGCGTGAACGCGTTCACGCGCATGCTCGCGGTCGCGTCGGAGTTCGGCGCGCTGGAACGCGAAGTTTCGCAGCGTCGCACGCGGTTCAACGTCACCCCCGACGCGGCGCGTGCCTCGATCCTCCTCATGGGGGGGGAACTGTCCGGCGGCGACAACTTCAACGTCGTCCCCGACCGCGCGTCGTTCACCGTCGACCGGCGATTCAACCCCGAGGAGGACTTCGACACCGAGAAGGGGCGCCTTTTCGACGTCATCGAACGCGCGCGCGCCGCCGGCATCGACTGCGAAGTGGAGGTGATGCAGGAGGGAGTCGCCGCCGCCACGGAGCCGTCGGTGACGTTAGGCAGGGCGCTGGCCTCCAGCATTCGCGGCGTGACCAGCGGGCGCGCCCGCTTCGAGATCTGCCCCGGCGTGCTCGAGACGAGGCACTACGCCACGCTCGGCATCCCCGCCTTCGCCTACGGCCCGGGGTTGCTCTCGGTCGCACATGGCCCGCACGAGTTTGTCTCGATCGAGAAGCTGGTGCAGTGCGCCGAGGTGTACGCGCTCACGGCGGCGCGACTGCTCGCGTAGGGCGAACGGCTCGTGCAAGGCGCGCCGTTGGCGTGAACCGGGCGGCTATTCTGGAACCAGCGCCGTGGCTTCGATCTCGACCTTAGCGCGCGGCTCGACAAGTCCGGCGACGATCACCACCGCCATCGCCGGAAAGTGGCGCCCAACGATCTCGCGGTACAGACGTCCGACGTCGCGCAACGACGCATTGTACTCCTCGCGCGAGGTGATGTACCACGTGAGGCGCACGAGGTGCTCGGGGGCGGCGCCGGCAGCAGCAAGGACCGCCACCACGTTGCGAAACGCCTGCGCGCACTGCGCCGCGAGGTCGTCGCTGGGAAACTGCATCGTGACGGGATCCCACCCCACCTGACCGGCGGTGACCACGACGCGTCCGCGCCCGGTCATCCCGTTGGCATAGCCGGACGGTCGCGGCCAGCCGTCGGGGGCAACGGGGGTGGGAAGTGCGCGTTCGTCGCTCATCGTGCGGCGTCCCTCTCGGTGTTTCCGTCGGTGGTGGGGCGGTCGTGCTCGCGGTCGCGCAATACGAAACGTTGCAGCTTGCCGGTGGCGGTGCGCGGCATGGCATCCACGAACTCGATGGCGCGCGGATACTTGTACGGCGCCAGCTGCTCCTTCACCCACGCTTGCAGCTGTCGAGCCGTCTCCGGCGAGCGGGCGACCCCCGGCTTGACCACGATGCACGCCTTCACCAGCTGCCCGCGATGCTCGTCGGGGACGCCGATCACGGCGCACTCCTGCACGGCCGGATGCTCCAGCAACACCCCCTCCACCTCGGGGCCGGAGATGTTGTATCCCGACGAGACGATCATGTCGTCGGTGCGCGCCTGGTACCAGAAGTAGCCATCGGCGTCGCGGATGTATGAGTCGCCGGTGAGGTTCCACCCATTGCGCGCGTACGCCTGCTGCCGCTCGAGGTTGAGCAGGTAGCGACACCCCGTGGGACCGCGTACCGCCAGGCGCCCGATCGTGCCGTCGGCGACGGGCCGCACATCGTCGTCCACGACGCACGCCTCATAGCCCGGCACCACACGCCCGGTCGACCCCGGTCGCACATCGCCCCCCGACGCCGAGATGAAGATGTGGAGCATCTCCGTCGCCCCGATCCCGTCGATGATGGTGAGCCCGGTCGCCTCCTTCCACGCATTGAAGGTCGACAGCGGCAACGCCTCACCAGCCGAGACACACCGCTTGAGCGAGGAGAGATCCTGGTCCTTCCGCACTCCCAGCATGGCGCGATACGCGGTGGGCGCGGTGAAGACCGTTGTCGCCTTGTAGTCGTGGATGGCCTGGATCAGGAAAGGGGGCGTCGCCTGCTCGAGCAGCACGCTGCTCGCCCCGAAGCGCATGGGGAAGAGCACCAGCCCACCCAACCCGAAGGTGAAGGCAAACGGCGGCGAACCAATGAAGACGTCGTCCATGTCCGGCTGGAGGACATAACGGGGAAAACAGTCGCAGATTGCCAGCACGTCGCGATGGAAGTGCATCGTCCCCTTCCCCTCGCCGGTCGTTCCCGAGGTGAAGGCAATGAGCGCCACGTCGTCGGCGGCGGTGGCGGCGTTCGCGAACGTCGTCGGCTTCCCCGCCATGCGCGCCTCGAGCGACTGCGAGGCGTCGGCGCCTGGCTGCACGTTGTACTCCACCACGCGCGCCCCGTCGCGCGCGCGGCCGTCGGCGTGGTGCGCCATGGCCACGGCGCAGTCGGCGGTGAGGCGAGCGTCGGTGATGGCCAACGCGATACGCGCCTTGTCGGCGATGAAGACCAGCTCCCGCGCGCGGCTCAGCGGCACTGTAGTCACCACGATGCCGCCCGCCTTCAACACCGCGAACCAGAGCGCCGCCAGCATTGGCGAGTTGGGGCCGCGCAGCATCACGCGGTTCCCGGGCACCACCCCCAGGTCGTCCACCAGCACGTGGGCGAGCTGGTTGGCCTTTGCCAGGAGTTCCGCGTACGTCCACCGAATGCCCGGCGCAATGAAGCAGGCGCGATCCCCCCATCCGCGCGCCACCGCCGCATCGAGCAGCTCGGCGGCGCAGTTGAGCCGGTCGGGATAGGCCAACTCCGGAATGCCGCTGTAGTCCATCCGCGGCCACGATTCGCGTGGCGGCAGGGCATCGCGCGCGAAGGTGTCGACGTGGGCGGTCGGGACGCCGCCGGGGAGACGAGGGGAGGTCGCTGCCGTCATGCGTGGGGGCCGGCGTTCAGTGCGCGCTGGATGTCGTGCCGTCGTTCATGGCCTTCGCCGCCTCGAGGAGCTGTCCGGCGATCACCAGCTTCTGGATCTCGCTCGTTCCCTCATAGATGCGCAGCGCGCGCACCTCGCGATAGAGCGATTCGACGATGTTGCCGACCTGGATCCCGCGTCCGCCAAGGAGCTGGACCGCCGAGTCGATCACCTGCTGCGCGCTCTCGGTTGCATGTAGTTTGGCCATCGCCGCCTCGCGCGTGACGCGCGCGCCGCGCGTGTCCTTGGCCCACGCCGCACGATAGACGAGGAGCGCGCTGGCATCCACGGCCAGCGCCATTTCGGCCAGCCTGGCCTGCGTGAGCTGGAAATCGCTCAGCGCCTGGCCAAAGGCGCGCCGCGCGCGCGTGTGGGCGACGGCCTCGTCCAGGGCGCGCCGCGCCATGCCGAGTGCGGCCGCGCCGACCGTCGAGCGAAAGACGTCGAGCGTCGCCAACGCCACGCGCAATCCCTTGCCCGGCTCGCCGATCAGCGCGGTGGGGGGGACGCGCACGGCATCGAAGGTGATGCGCGCCAATGGGTGCGGGGCAATCACGTCCAGCCGCTCGGCGACCGCAAAGCCTGGCGTATCGGCATCCACGACGAAGGCGGCGAACGCTCGTTCGCCGCCTTCCGGATACCGCGCGAAGACCGTGTAGAAGTCGGCGATCCCGCCATTCGAGATCCAGGTCTTCTCGCCATCGAGGCGCCACCACCCGTCGTGCTCGCGGCGGGCGGTGGTCGACATCGCCACCACGTCGCTTCCGGCGTTAGGCTCGGAGAGGGCGAAGGCGGCAATCGCCTCGCCGCGCGCCACGCGTGGGAGGTACCGCGCCTTGAGCGCCTCGCTCCCGAAGAGCGAGATGGGGCCGCTCCCCAGCCCCTGCATCGCGAAGGCGAAGTCGGCCAGCCCGTTGTGGTAGGCCAGCGTCTCGCGCGCCAGGCAGAGCGTGCGCACGTCGAGCGTGTCGCGCGCCCCGCCGTGTGCGGCCGGGACCACGTGCTGCAGCCACCCGCCCTGCCCGAACCGCAGTGCCAGCGTCATCGACGCCACGTCCACCGACTCGCTCGCGATGAGCTCCTCCCACGCGTCAACCTCCAACTCGGCGAAGCGCCGCAGCGACCGCGCGAAATCGCGATGCGATGTGTCGAAGAACGGCCAGTCGAGGAAGGTCGTGTCGGCCATCGCGTGGTGCCTCAGTTCCCCTCGAACTTGGGCGCGGCGCGCCGGATGAAGGCGCGGTACGCGCGCTCGAAGTCGTTCGTCGTCATGCACACCGCCTGCGCCTGCGCCTCGTGCTCCAGCGCCGCCTCCAGCGACATCGTCGCCTCGACATTCAGGCACGCCTTGGTGACGCCGTGCGCGAAGGTGGGGCCGTCGGCCAGCAGCCGTGCCAGCGCGAGCGCCTCCAGCTGCAACGATTCCGGCGACACGAGGCGGTTGTAGAACCCCCACCGCTCCCCTTCCTCCGCACTCATGAAGCGCCCCGTGTAGAGCAGCTCGGCGGCGCGCCCCAGCCCAACGATGCGCGGCAGCAGCTGGCACGCCCCCATGTCGGCGCCGCTCAGCCCCACGCGCACGAAGAGGAAGGCGGTGCGCGCGCGCTCCGTCGCCAGGCGCACGTCGCTCGCCATCGCCATGATCGCCCCCGCACCGGCGCAGACGCCATCCACCGCCGCAACGATCGGCTGCGGGCAGGCGCGCATCGCGGCCACCAGCCCCCCCGTCATGCGCGTGAACGCCAGGAGGTCGGCCGTGCGGGCGCCGTTCTTCGCCTCCACCAGCGGGCCAATGATCTCGTGCACGTCGCCGCCGGAGCAGAAGTTCTCGCCGGCGCCCGTGACGACCACCACCTGCACGTCGCCCGCGTGGACGAGCGACCGGAAGAGCGACGTCAGCTCGGCGTACGACTCGAAGGTGAGCGGGTTCTTCCGCTCGGGGCGGTCGAGCGTGATGGTCCCCACGCCGTCCTCCACCGACCACCGGAAGTGGGCAGGGGCGTAGCCGGCAAGGGTGAGGCGGGGCGAGGTGGTCATGTCGGTCGCGCTCGGCGTTGCGTCGGGTGAAGCTGTCACCGCGGCGCCCGGGCGTCCAGCGCCCCCAGCTGGCGCTCCAACTGCGACTTCCCGACGCGGTACATGGGCGGCCAGTGCTGCGCCACGTGGCCTAACGAGGCCGCCGCGCGCAGCGTCCAGTGCGGGTCGGACAGGTGCGGACGCCCCAGCGCGCACAAGTCGGCGCGTCCCGCAGCGATGATCGAGTTCACCTGGTCCGCTTCGGTGATGTTCCCTACCGCAATCGTCCTCGCCCCCAGCTCGTTGCGTATGCGGTCGCTGAACGGCGTCTGCCACATGCGTCCGTACACCGGCTTCTGTTCCGGATGCACCTGCCCCGTCGACACGTGGATGATGTCGGCCCCCGCATCGAGGAACGCGCGCGCGATCGACACCGACTCCTCCCCAGTCACTCCGCCCTCGACCCAGTCCGTCGCCGAGATGCGGACCGAGATGGGTCGATCCTGCGGCCACACCTCGCGGACGGCGCGAAAGACCTCGACCGGGAAGCGCACGCGGTTCTCCACCGCGCCGCCGTACGCGTCGGTGCGCCGGTTGGCCAGCGGCGAGAGGAACGACGACAGCAGGTAGCCGTGCGCGCAGTGCAGCTCGAGCATGTCGAAGTCCGCCTCGATGGCGAGGCGCACGGCGCGCGTGAAGTCGTGCACGACCTGGTCCATGTCGGCGCGCGACATGGCGCGCGGCACCTGCATCGTGGGGCGATAGGGGATCGCCGACGGCGCGATGACCTCCCAGGCCTCCCTGGCATCGAGCGGCGTGTCGCCCCCCTCCAATCCCAGCGCCGTGGCTCCCTTGCGCCCGGAGTGTCCCAGCTGCAACGCGATCTTCGCCCGCGACCACTGGTGCACGTAGTTGGTCACCCGCTGCCACGCCGTCGCGTGCCCCTCATGGTACATCCCGGTGCAGCCGAGCGTGATGCGCCCCTCGGGGGAGACACACGTCATCTCCGTCATCACCAGCCCGGCCCCCCCCATGGCCCGCGCCCCATAGTGCACGAGGTGGAAGTCGTTCGGCGTCCCGTCGGTGGCGCAGTACATGTCCATCGGCGAGACGACGATGCGGTTCTCCACCGTCATCCCGCGCAGCCGGAGCGGGGTGAAGAGCGGGGGTGTGGGACGCGCGGCGGTGCCCGTTGCACCTGCGCCCGTTGCGCCTGCGCCTGCGCCCGTCGCCGCGGGCGCCGCGCAAGCCTGCGCCTCACGCTCGGCGCCCGAGGCGAACCAGCGCTCCACTCCATCCAGGTACGCCGCGTCGCGCAGCCGCAGGTTCTCGTGGCTCACGCGCTGCGAGCGCGTGAGGAGCGAGTAGGCGAACTGCTCCGGCTCCAGCGAGACGTAGCGCTTCACGTGCTCGAACCATTCCATCGAGTTGCGCGCCGCGTTCTGGATGCGGAGCGCCTCGGTGATGCGTTGCGCCTGGTAGCGATCGATCGCCTGGTCCATCTCCGGCGTGAGCGCGCCGCCGCGCGCCGAGTGCTGGTCGGGGACCGCGGTGACCTCGCGCGCCAGGGCGATCGCATCCTCCATCGCCAGCTTGGTCCCACTCCCGATCGAGAAGTGCGCCGTGTGCGCGGCATCGCCCACGAGGGCGATGTTGCCAAAGCGCCAGCGCTCGCAGGTGATGCGATGGAACGCCCCCCACGGCTCGCGCACGCGATGGGGCGTTGCGTTGTACTCCAGGCGATGCCCGCCCAGCCACTTCGCGAACATCTCCTCGCAGCGCGCGATCGTCTCGGCGGCGTTCATTTGGTCGAAGCCCGCGGCGTACCACGAGGCCTCGTCGCACTCGACGATGAACGTGGAGCGTTGCGTGTCGAAGCGATAGGCGTGCACCTGGTACACGCCAGTGGGCGTCTCGAGGATGATGAAGGTGAAGGCGTCGAAGAGCCTGGACGTCCCCAGCCAGATGTAGCGGTTGGTGCGCGCGTCGGTAGCCACGCCGAACTCACGGGCGTAGGTCCGGCGCACCATCGAGTTGACGCCGTCGGCGGCGACAATGAGGTCGCCCCCCTTGGCCTGCACCGCGGCGACATCCGGAAGCTCCGTGCGGTAGTGCAGCGTCACGCCTAACGACTCGGCGCGTCGTTGCAGGATCTGGAGGAGCGCCTTGCGCGCGATCCCGCTGAAGCCATGCCCGCCGGAGGTGATCGTCCGACCGCGCACATGGATGTCGATGTCGTCCCAGTGCGCGAAGTGGTCGGTGATGGCGACGTACGTCTCCTCGTCCGCCTGGCGAAAGTTCTCCAGCGTCTGGTCGGAGAAGACGACCCCCCACCCGAATGTGTCGTCCGGCGCGTTGCGTTCGTACAGGGTGACGTGATCCTGCGAGCGCTCCTTCTTGTGCAGGAGGGCGTAGTAGAGCCCAGCGGGCCCCCCTCCCAGGACGGTGACGTTCATCAGAAGTCCGGATGCGGATTGTCGTCCATGAATCCCCACGCGGCGAGTTCGCCCGCCAGCTCGTCGTTTGGCTTCGCCGGACGGACGAAGTACCACCACTCGCGCCCCGGGTCCAGTCCGTCATCCTCCTCGACCTCCTCGCCCCACAGGCAAGGGCAGGGGAGCGTCACGGCGCGCATCCGGGCATCGAGCGCCTCCACGCGCCCCTCGACCTGCTCGCGCTCGTCAGGCATGGCGACGGCCAGCGCGGCAAAGAGCGTGTCGCGCAGGTCCATGTCGTTCAGGTAGTCGTCGAACCCGAAGGGGTACCCTTCCTCGACGCTGCGCACGATCGCGTCCCACTTGCTGGCGAGGCCGGCCAGCCCGCCTTCCACCACGTCGTCGGGACAGCCGCGCTCGATCAGCAACCGACGCACCACGTCAAATTCGCTCATGGGTCTCTCGATGGATGATGCTGCCGCGCACTAGAGTGGCTTCGGAACCGGTGGCCGCGGCGCCGGCGCACTGCGCCCGCAACGGCGCGGCTACCGGTTCCGCTATCACTTGTCGCCCCCCGGGCGTCGCCGCGCCTGGCGCCGGAAGTAGCGCTCGCCGTCGTTGGGCTTGAAGAAGGTCCGAATCGTCCCGTCGTCGTCGAAGGCGACAAAGCTCCCCGCCGACTTGTCGAAGCGCGACACCGTCCCGTCGCCACGCCGGAGCTCGAGGATGTCGCCCCCCACCGGCGCGTCGCGCAGCGCTTGCGCCTGGCGGAGGTATTCCCCCTTGCCGATCGCCCCGAACTCCGCGCCATGCTTCTCGAAGTGCTCATCCAGCCGCTGCCTCGAGCGGAAGCCGACATCGGCGCCAAAGCCTTGCGACGGCTCGGCGCGCGCTTTCGCCCGCGCTGGCGCTTCGCGCGCGTTGGCCGGCCGCGCCTGCTGCTCGCGCGCGTTGGCCGCGACCGCCTTCGCCGCCAGCGAGTCGTCGTCAGCACCAGCAACGTCGCGCACCGCGGGCGCGGGAGCACCGCCGCAGGCGACAACGATCGCCAACCACACCCACGTCGAGAACCGGCGCACGAGCCGAGTCATGCCTCGCTCACTTCGCGCCTAACCAGGCCGCGCGGAAGGCGCGCACCGCGTCGGTCACCGGTTCTCCCGCCGCCTCGAACGTCACGATCTCGATGCGCGGGCTCTCGCCAAGAGTAAGCATCGCATCGATCGTCGTCCCGCGCGACTCGAAGCTGATCGGCACGACGTCGCCCGGCTTGTGCGCCGAGAGCGCGGCGCTGAATTCGGCGCTCCCCGACATCGGGCGCCCGTCGATGGAGACGATGCGATCGTTGCGATCGATGCCCACCGCGTACAGCGGGGAGCCAATGGGCGTTGGCGCGGTGACCACCGCCTTGCCCCCCTCGTATCGGAGCGCGACATCGCCGGCCCACGCGGCACCACTGCGCGCCTTGCGCACCACGAAGCCTCCCCGGCGTAACAGCTCGGCGTAGGGCGCGGCCTCGCGTCCCTCGATGTAGCGCGCGAAGAAGTCGCGCGCGAACGCCGCGTCGCCCGACACGCGCGCCAGCGCGGCGCGCGCGTCGGCCACCGTGTACGGCTTGACCGGTGCAGCGTTCCGTTGCTGCACGCCGTGCGTCTTCCACATCTCGCGCATGAAGTCGTCGAGCGTCTTGCCACGTTCGCGCAGCGTGAGGTCAAGCGCCAGCGCGATCGCTTGTCCGAAGGGGTAGTACGAGATGAAGGTGTTCCCCTTGTTCTGCGGGTCGATCGAGACGGCGGCGTCGGTGAACGGCGCCTGCTGGCTCATTTCGACGGCCGAGAAGAAGCGGCGTCCGGGGGCGTTGAGCACGAGGTTGACCGCGCCCGCCATGTCCTGCGCGAACTCGGCGTCGTCCTGCAATCCCGCGCGGCGCACGATGAGCGGGCCGTAGTAGCTGGTGAACCCCTCCGCCAGCCACAACTCCCCCGACATGTTGGCCTCCTCGTACGAGAACGGCTCCAGCGTCCTTGGGCGAATGCGCTCCACGTTCCAGGCGTGGAAGAACTCGTGCGACACCGTCCCCAGGAGGCCGTCCATCGACGTGGCCAGCGCGCCGCTGCTCGTGAGCGAGGTCGAGTTGCGGTGTTCCATCCCGTCGCCCGAGGCCCAGGGCAGGTAGGTCGCCAGGAAGGTGTAGCTCCCGCCATCGAAGTCGGGGAGCGTGCCGAACACCTGCGCGGCCTGCTCGACGATCGCTTTCGTGGCCTTGAAGTACGCATCGCCCTCGGCCGACGTGCCGAGATGGTGAAGGGCGATCCGCATCGTGTACGTCTTCCCGTTCGCCGCCGCGTCCCACGCGTACCACGCCTGCGCCCCCAGGTGGGTCGGCGAGTCCATGAAGTACTGGAGGTGTGGCGCGGTGAAGGTCGACGAGTCGCTGGTGGGAAAGAGCTGCGTCGCCACCGTCCATGAAGAATCCGGGCGACGGAACGTCACGCGCACCGGGCGCGTTTCCATTCCTCGCGCCCAGGCGAACGTTGCCGGGATGTTGAGGTGCGCCATGCTCCGGTCGATCCCTGCGTACGTCCCGTCGGCGCGATCTCCAAAGAGCGTGTACGTCACCTGCACCGTTCCGTCGTGCCCGCGCACGTCCCACTGGTGCGGGTTGGGGCGCGTGATGGAGAGTGCGCGCCCCTTCGAGTCCACCGCCTTGAAGTTGTAGACGTTCTTCGCGAACTCGTGCAGCGCATAGCGTCCGGGCGACGAGCGGCTCATGCGCACTTGCAGCGCCCCGGGCGGGACGTTGCGCCACGTCACCGACACCTCCCCTTCGTGATGCGCGGCGTTGGGAAAGGCGATGGAGTATTCCACCGCTGCGGCCTTGGCGTTAGGCGCGCGCTGCGCCTGCGAAACAGGGGCGGCGATGAGTAGCGGGGCGGCGACGGCAAGGACAGCGGCGCGCGCGAGCGGGACGTGGCGCATGAGGCAGGGCACGAGATGGTGAGCGGCGAACGGGAGAATCTACCGCTCTGGACGCGACTTGGTGCGTTTCGCCGCCTTCACCTGCCTGGGATCGAACTGCGCCCTGCGTCCCCCCGTCCAGATCACCAGCGACCCGCACCCCTCGAGCGTCTGGAACTGCACCGGCACGCTCCCGCCGCGCGGGTACACCTCCATGGCCCGGATGTCCTGCACGTTGACGAACGAGTCGATGTCCCCGTCGATGTTCATCACGCGCATGCCGTCCACCCAGATCGAGGGCTTGCAGTAGGCCTGGAAGCCCATCCCGCGCATCAGGATCACGTGCCCGAAGCCGCCGCTCGGCAGGACCCGCACTCCCGGCGTCATCTGCAGCAGGTCGCCGACGTAGATCGGGTTGCGCCTCGCGATCGCCTCCTCGTCGAAGAAGGTGCCGAAGCCGCGCTTGCGACGCTCGTCGAACTCGCGCATCTCGCGCGACTTCCAGACACTCTGCGCCGTGACACGCACCGTATCGAGGTAGGTCCCGAACGATTCAAGCCGGAAGTCGGCCACCGTTTCGTTGCGCTCGGAGACGTCGATTGCCCGGCGTTGCGGGAGAAAGCCTAACGCGCGCGCCTCGACCGTGTACGTCCCGGCCGGGAGCTGTTCCAGGCGGAAGGACCCCGTCGAGTTGGTCGTCGCGTCGAGCCCCGCCCCCCAGAAGGCGAGGCGCGCCCCTTCCAGCGGCGTGCCATCGGGCTTGCGCACCGTGCCGCGCAGCGTCGCGTCGCCCCGCCGCACCATCACCGTCTCGGCCAGCGTCGTCCCCGACGTCGAGTCGGTCGAGGAGTCGCGCACGGCGACCGCGCGCGAGGCGCCCACGAGCAGGTCGCGCCGCACGAGCCCCGTGGCCGGGACCTCCAACTCGGCGAAGCCGGACGAATCCGCCCCGCTTGCCGCCAGCACCATCACCATTGCTCCCACCGGGAGCCCGCACACCGCCGCCACCCCCTGGTCGTTCGGCTCGCGCTCCACCGATTGCACCGACCGCTGGATCCCGCCCGCGCCGATCGTGATCTCCGACCACTGCACCCGCACCGTGGCCGCCGTGCGCACGAAGCCGTTGTCGGCCCCGCGCACCGTGCCCAGGTAGAGCCCCACGGAGTCCACCACCGCGCGCGCGCCGCAGAAGACCTGACGGAGCGTCGGCGCCGACGGCACCGCCAGCGGCGCGCGCAGGTCGCCGCGCTCCCGCACGTCCACGCGCGACAGCGGCGCCTGCACCCCTAACGAGTCCAGCAGCGGATGATAGAACCCGAGCAGGTACGTCCCCGCCTCCACCGAGTCGAAGACAAAGGCCCCACTCGCCGCCGACTCCGTCGACCGCGCCTGCCGCGACGCCGTCGCGGTCACCAGCTGCACGATCGCGCCCGCCAGCGGCCGCGACGACAGCGAGTCGAAGACCACCCCCGAGATCCGCGAGCGCACCACCGACGAGTCGCCCTGCGCGCGCGCCAGTGCCGGCAGCAGCACGCTGGCCAGCGCCCCCACCAGGACTCGTCCCCGTCGCCACGCCATCCTGCTCATGCCATCACCTCGCCTCGTAGAGACGCATCGTCGAGTTTGTCATGTGCCGCAACTCCGCGTGCTCCGCCGTGAAGGAACTTCCCCCAGATTCGCCTAACGCCGAACCGCCCCCCGCTTCCCCAACCACCCCCGCGCCCCCGTCCAGACCACGATCGACCCGCAGTCCGGTGCCTGGAACTCCACCGGCGCCTGGATCCGCCTCGGATACACCTCCAGCGCCCGAACGATGCTCACCGGAATCAGGTGGTCGATGTCACTCTCGTACCTCGGCAGCCGCAAGCCGTCCACCACCAGCTCGGGCTCGCAGCGCGCCTCCCCGTCCGAGCCGCGCATCTTCACCGCCCGCACACCGTCCGTCGTCACCACATCCACTCCCGCAATCCCGCGCAACAGGTCGCTGAACGCCAGCGGTTGCCGGCGCTCCAACCCCTCGGGGTCGAGAAAGACACCCTGCGACAGCGCGCGCCGCCGCACGAACCCCGCCATCACGTCGCCCAGCGCGGGGCGCGCGCCGTACACGCGAATCGTGTCGATCGTCGTCGGGAACTCCTCCAGCGGAAGGTCCACCACCACCTCCTGCTGCGCCACCAGGTCCACCAGCTCGCGCCGAGGTGCGTAGCCCAGCGCCCGCAGCTCCAGCATGCGCGTCCCTGCCGGGACACCGGCCAGGGTGAACTCCCCGCGCGCATTGCTGCGCACCTCCCGCGTTTCCCCGTACAGCCGCACGCGAGCCCCCGCCAGCGGCTCGCCGTACGGCGTGCGCACCGTCCCGCGCACCGTGCTCGACACGGCGCCCCCAGCGTGCGGCGAGACCTCCACGTCGCGCACCAGCAGGTCACGCACCAGCAATCCGTCGTTGGGGACGCTCACCTCGAGCGTCGCCCCCGAGTCGCGCCCCGCCGCGGCATTCACCAGCACCAGCCCCCCGGCGGGGACCTCGCACAGCGTGAACCACCCGTCGTCGGCCGAACGCGCCTTCACCTCGCGCACTTTCACCTCGGCGCCGCGCTTCCCGATCACGATCTCGCTCCAGCGTCCCCGCACCGATGCCCCTTCCACCGGACCCGTCGTCGCGGCGCTGCGCACGTATCCCATCACCGCCCCCGACGAATCGCGCATGGCCCCCGACCCGCACGCGCGCCGCAGCACCGTCGCGACGGCGGGGACCGCCAGGTCGATTGCCAGGACCTCGTCGTCGCGCACGTCGATCGTCGACGTCGGCGCCTCCACCCCGAGCGAATCGAGCTTGGCGTGGTAGAAGCCGAGCAGGAACGTGCCCCGCTCGACGGCGGCAAAGGCGTAGCGCCCCGTGGAGTCGGTCGTCGCCGTCAGCCGCAACGTCCCGCGCTGCGAGACCAGCTGCACCACCGCACCGCTCAAGGTCGCATGCGAGATGGAGTCGTACACGATCCCCACCACCCGCGCCGCCGGTATGCGCTGCGCGTCCAGCGTCGGCGCGGCGCGCCCCGCCCCGGTGTGCGACGCGCGCGCGCGCACCGCGCCAATCGTCAGGAGCAACATGGCGCACGCCCCCGCCTGCACGATCGCACGCGCCGCGCGCCACATCGTCATGTCACCCGGCGAAGTCGTTCGGGACCGGTGCCTCGCCACCATGGGTGTAGAATCCTCGCCCGCTCTTCTTGCCCAGCATCCCCGCGGCCACCAGGCGCGTGAGCAGCGGGGGAGGGGCGTAGCGCGTCTCGCGATACGCGTCGTACATGATTCCCGCCACGCGGTGCAGCGTGTCCAGTCCCACAAAGTCGCACAGCGCCAGCGGCCCCATCGGGTGCGCGGCCCCCAGCTGCATCCCGACGTCGATGTCCGCCACGCTCGCCACGCCGCGCTCCAGCGCCCGCACGGCATCCAGCATGTAGGGGACCAGCAGCAGGTTCACCACAAAGCCGGGCGTGTCCTTCGCCGCGATAGGCTCCTTCCCGATCGAACGCACGAACTCGTACGCGCTGCGCATCGTGTCGTCGCTCGTCGTCACCGTGCGCACGACCTCCACCAGTCGCATGGCCGGGACGGGGTTGAAGAAGTGCAATCCCACAAACCGGTCGCCGCGCTGCGTCACGGTTGCCTGCTCCACGATCGACAGCGACGACGTGTTGGACGCGAAGATCGCCCGCGGCGCCACGATTGCATCCAGCGCGCTCCACAGCCGGCGCTTTGCCTCCAGCTCCTCCACCACCGCCTCGATCACGATGTCGCACTCGGCGAGCGCGCCAAGCTCCGTCGTGAACGACAACCTGGCCATCGTGCTCGCCAGGGCGTCGGGGGGGAGCTTCCCCTTCTCGACCGCCTTGGTGAGCGATCGCTCGATGCCCAGGCGGGCCCGCGTGCATAACGAGTCGTCGAGTTCGCGCAGGATCGTCACGAGCCCCGCCTGCGCGGCAACCTGCGCGATCCCCGCACCCATCAGCCCGCCCCCGACGACGCCGACCGTTCCGTGTGTTCGCATGCCCAATAATGGGCCCTCACCGCGCCGCTAGCGAATCCCCTCCGCGGCGCGCGACACCACGTCCAGGAAGCTCGACAGCGGATTGACCGGACGCCGGATCTCGCCGCGTTCCAGCCGGTCGAGCACCTGCTCCAGCGCCAGTTGCGCCCGCTCCACCTTCTTGCGATGCGTCGCCGCCACTGCGTACGAAATCGCCCCGCCCCCAAGCGCCGGGACCAACCCCAGCAGCGCGCCGAACAGGAGCGACCCCTCGGGCATCATCGACGCCACCGCCATCACCCCGCCCAACCCGAGCACCCCACCTCCCGCCGCGATCGAACCGCCAATCACGTAGTTGCGCCGCGACTCGCTGAACGACGCGTCGAGCCGCACCATGCAGCGCTGCGGATCCACCTGCACCACGGTCGCTCCCACCTCGTTGGACGAGGTGAGTGAATATGCGCGCCCCGCCAGGTTGAATCCCTGCGCCAGTTGCCCCACCAGGTCGCGCCGAGCCTCCCACGTCAGGCGATCGTTGAACCGTCGCATGGGCCGCAGCGACTCCTCGCGCTGCATCCAGTCGTCGATGCGCCCCAAGAGGTCGGTTGCCTGCCCATTCACCACGCGCGACGCCGTGACCACCTCGGCGCCGAACAAGCCGCCGACCACCCCGGTGGCCTCGGGGACCGCCACGCGCGTCCGCTCCTCCGCCAGCGCCAGCCGCACGTGCTCGGCGCTGATCCCCACTTCCTTCCCCACCTCGATCAGCTGCGCCTCGCTCATCTGCTCGGCAGGCTCCGACTGTCCGGCTTGCAGCTCCGCCGCGCGCGCCAGCACGCGCTCGAGTGCGGCACGATCGAGTTGGGGCGCCACCTCCTTGCCAGCCGCCGTGCGTTGCAGCTGGGAGGCAGGACTGCCGGAGTCGGGAGCGTTGGGAGTGCGCGCGTCGGTCATGATTCGAAATGGGAGTTGGCGACGGGCGTGGGGTGGCGCAACACGTCAGATCCCGCCCAGCACGATGTCGATCTGGCGATCGAGCGCCGTCACGATGTTCGCCGGCAGGGGAAAGGTGGTGTTGAACGCGGTCAATGGATCGGCGGCGGCCAGCGCCGATGCACTGGCGCGGGCGACGCGCAGGTAATATCGCTGGTAGCCCGCGACCAGTTCAGGCGCCACGCGCTGCAGCAGCATTGCCCCGCCACGCACCGCCGCCAGCGCGCTCCACCTGGCCACGTCGCCGTTGCGTTCGTCCGTCGGTGACGAGTTGTCGCGCACCGCCGCGGTCGCTGTCGTCCCCACCGCCTCGTGGGCAATCACGTACAGCGCGTCCCTGGGGTCCTCGCCACCGGTGGGAAAGGTGACCGACATGAAGTTGTCGCTCCCCCCTACCGACAGCGTGCGCCCCTCACCGCCAAGCGGAAGCGACAGGAGGACGCGCCCCTCGCGCTGCATCGCGTTGCGGATGAAGCGCTGGAAGGCGCTGCGATACGTCCCCGCCCACAGCACGTCGATCGACCCGCGCATCGACGAGCGCCGCGATTGCTCCTGCTGCCAGAAGGCGCGATAGAAGCGCGATCGCTCGTCGTCCAGCGCGCGCACGAACAGCTGCAACCAGTCGCGATCCGACGCCGTGGGGAAGTAGGTGCGAATCGTCGCATACATCCGCAGCTCCTCCTGCGACCGCGCCAGGCGCACGTCTCCCTCGTCGCGCAGGAAGCGATCGACGCCACGCCGCAGGTCGTCCCACGACGCAAAGTAGAGGGCGAGGAACTGCGCCGAGGTGAGGTTGGCGTTGGTCGCGAACCGTGCCTGGAGCGCGGCGCGATTCTGGTCGAAGACGCCTCCCGCCGGGCGAACCCCTGCAATCGACGCCGGATACCCGAGCCGGAAATACGGCACCAGCGACTGGTCGTCCTGCAGCATCGCGAAGCCGTGCAGCCAGAGGTCGACATGCTCGCGCGTATCGAGCTGCCACCCCCCGCTCGTCGGCCGAGAGACCGGCGTGCTCGCCCCGGTTGTCACCACCCCTCCAGAAGTGGTCGTCGTCGCCCCCACGCTATCCGCCGGCGCCGGCGTCGCCTTGACCGTCACCGTCTGCGACGACGCACACCCCGCCAGGGCGAGCACGACGAGGAGCAGGACGGGGAATTGGGCCATGGCGAGATTCACTACGGGACGGGGGCGCTGGATTGTGTCAGATCAAGACACTGCTACCCCTGGGCGAACGCCCGCGTTCGCCCACTCCCGTCCCCCGTCCCCCGTCCCCCGTCCGCCCCTACGCCACTCCCCTCCCGCACGTGATGCAGAACTTCCACCCCACCTCCAGCTCCGTACTGCACGCCGGGCAGTGCTGCACCGTGAGGTTGTGGCCGCAGTTGGGGCAGAAGGTCAGCTTCCGCCCCTCGGGGAGGGTGCCGCTGCAATAGCGGCAGCTGTCGCCGGCGCTCACGGTGATGGGGGTCGAGCGAGGGGAAGCCATGGCGGCGTCGGACTGGGCGGCGAGCGGAGAGGTGAGTGGGGTGCTTCGCGGTGTGATTCGCGGCGTGATTCGTGGGGTCGCTCGCGGCGGAAGTGGCGCGATTGGCGCGGGGCTCAGCGCTGAGTTGGGCGGTGAGGCGGCCGGCGAGGCGGGCGGTGAGGCCGGCTGCGAGACTGGCGTCCTCGCCGACGTCGCCAGGAATGGACGCGACGGCGTCGAGCTGCGCGTCACCGACGGGGCTTCCCCCGTCACCTCCACCGACTCGGTCGCGCGGCCGGCAAGGGCGGCCTGCTCCGTTGGCGACAGCGACGACGCGGGCGATCGAATCTCGCTCCCCCCCGCCAGGCGCTTCTCCAGCGCCTTGAGCGCCTCCGGTGCCAGCGAGACGGTCGACGTCGCGAAGACGCGGAACGCCGTCAGCTCGGGCACCGGCGACGCCAGCTCGGTCCGCATCGCCTTCTGCAGCTCGGCGTCACCGCTCAGGTAGCCGCGCAGCCCCGCCAGCAACTGCATCACCGCCAGTTCGTACTCCTCGTTCGAGTCGAAGCCGAGTTCGCGGCGGTTGGTGCGGTACGGGATGATCTGCTGGTAGAGTTGCGAGACCTCGAACCCTCGGGTGAGCAACTCGGGAAAACCGGCGCGGATGTTCTGCACCAACCGGCGGTACAGGCGGTCGAGCTCGTCCATGCGTTAGCGCTCCAGACGTTCCATCGTCGCGTCGACGTTCGTGTTGTACTTCCCGCGGTTCGAGCCCCCCACCCGCTCGATAGTACGCGTCACGACGTCCTCGGCGTGGAGTTGTGCGTCCTTCCAGCCGAACGAATAGCCGGCGGCGAAGCCGATGAGAAGGATCACGAGGATCTTGACCATTGGGATGGGCCTCCCGGCCGGTGGGCGAGATAGTGCTTGGACAAGGACGCCCCCCCGAGGACGAGGGTCACTCACCAGGGTCTGCACCTCCCCAGGGACGAGGGTCACTCATCTCCCCTGGCGCCCCCCGCGGCGCCCCTCCCGCGGCGCCGCACTCCCGTCCCCCCCCAGCCTTCGCTGGGGCTAGCTTTGCCCCGTCCGCTCATACGGAAGTCGGGCCGCCGCCCGGAACTTCGCCGCATCCGGGAACGGCTCGAGTCTCATCCGGCTCTGTACCGCGCTCACCTTCGACGCCCACGCCGCGTACCCGGACTCGACCAGCCCCTCCGACCTCGTTTGCTCCCCGGCGGCGGCGATGGCCAGGTGGTTCGCGTACTCGTTTTGCGCGTGTCCGTTGTGTCCGCGCACCCAGCGCCATTCCACGGCGTGACCGTTCACCGCCCACACCGCCTGCTGCCACAGCTCCAGGTTCTCGATGGGGCCGCTCTTTCGCTTCCACCCGCGGCGCGCCCAGTCGTGCACCCACTGCGTCATCCCGTCCACGATGTAGCGCGAGTCGGTGGTGAAGACCACGCGGAAGCGCCCGCCCTTGTGCGCGATCGCGCGAAAGCCCTCGATAACCGAACGCAGCGCCATTCGGTTGTTCGTGGTGGCCGGTTCGGAGATCCAGACGTCGCGCCGCACGATCTCGCCGTCCGCTTTCTGGTACTCCACCAGGACGCCGGCCCCGCCGGGGTTCTCCCCTTCACGCCCGTTCCCCAGGCACGATTCGTCGGCGTACATCGCCACCAGCGGGAGGTTGCCCACGCCGTTGTCGGCGCGCCGCGCGTCATCGCTGGCGGCGCCACTGCTGGCGGCGCCACGCTCGGCGGCACTGCTCAACGCACCACCTCGAACGAGTCGATGTCGTCGAGGACGAGGACGATCCGGTCGCCCGTGGTGGGGTGCACGGCCTCGATCGCCTCCTTGCCCCCCTTGAGGAAGAGGCGCTGGGGAATCACGACGTACTCGGTGCCGCGCCGGTACACCGACAGGCGCTTCCCCGCGGTGATGGCGCCTTCCAGTTCGTCGTATTGTCGGGTGGTGAAGCGTGCCATGTGCCTCGCGTCAAACGGCGGATTGCATCCACTCGCGCGCCAGCCGCGTGAGGACGCGCGTCGAGCGCTCCACCTCGTCCAGCGGGATCCACTCCTCGTCGGCGTGGGCGAGGATGATATCACCGGGACCGTAGCAGATGGCAGGGATCCCCGCGTCGTTGAGGAGGGCGGCGTCGGTCCAGGCGCTCATCCCCTCGTGCAGGATCGTCTCGCCCTCGGCGCGCATCGCGCGCTCCAGCGCCTGCACGATGGTCGCGTCTCCCGCCACGTCGCTCGGCCCCTGCGTCAGGATGTGGCGCAGCTCCACGTCGAGCGCGTCGTCGATCGCCGCCACGCGCTCGCAGGCCGCCGCGACCTCCTGCAGCACCTCCTGCGTCGTCTCGCCGGGCAGGGTGCGCCGCTCGATGCGCAGCGTGCAGCGGTCGGGGTAGGTCGACCACCCGGAGCCGCCCTCGATGGTCGACAGGTGCAACGATGCGTGCCCCAGCAACGGGTGCGTGCGATGGGTCAGCACGTCGCGCTGCAGCGTGTCCAGCGCGGCAATCAGGAGCCCGGCGTGACGAATGGCGTCCACCCCCAGGTCGTAGCGCGATCCGTGCGCCGCGCGCCCGCGAAAGTCCAGTTCTACCCAGACAAAGCCGCGGTGCGCCGGGTTCACGGCCAGCCGAGTGGGCTCGGTGACGATCGCTGCATCGGCGCGCAGGCCCGACGCCACCAGCCCCCGCGTCCCCAGCGATTCGTACTCCTCGTCCACCACCGCGCTCACGATGACCTCACCGTCGAGCCCTGCCGCCGCGGCGCGCGCCGCCGCGGCACACATTGCCGCCACCCCGCCCTTCATGTCGCAGCTCCCGCGCCCGTAGATCCGCCCGTCCCGCTCTTCGGCACTAAACGGGGCGTGCAGCATTCCGTCGACCCCCACCACGTCCAGGTGGCCGTTGAAGAGGAGCGTGCGCCCTCCCGGCTTTCCGATGCGTGCCACCACGTTGGGGCGCCCGCTCGCCACCTCCATCAGCTCGGTGCGAAAGCCCCAGGCGCGCAGCACCTGCGCCAGCGCCTCCGCCACCGCCCCCTCGCCAGGTGCACCGGGGACAAGCGAAGGATTGCGGGAGTCGACGGAAACGAGGCGCCGCAGGAGTGCGATCGCGTCGCCAGGCGGGATGTCGGTCATGTGGGGAGGGCCGCAGGGTCCGGGGGAATGCCGTCGCCCTCCGGCCACCACGCAAAGCCCTGCGTGTCGACCGAGAACGGGACGGGGGTCGCGAGAACTTCCACGGCGCGGCGCACCGGCTCCTCCAGCCCGTGTGCGCAGACGAGGAGCACGCACCCCCCGCCCGAAGCGCCTAACGCCTTGCCGCCGATGGCACCCGCGCGCATCGCCACGTCGAGAACACGATCGATGAGCGGCGTCGTGATTGCCGGGTGCAACGTGCGCTGGTGCTCCCAGTGCTCGCGCACCAGCACCCCCAGCCCGTCCACCTCCTCGGCCACGATCGCGTCGGCCATCGACACGGCCAGGCGCTTCATCCCGCGCAGCGCGCGCAGCACCCGCCCCTCGCGCGCACGATAGGCGTCCATCACGGCGGTGATCGTGTCCCCCGAGATGCGCGACTGCCCGGTGTACACTACGAGGCAGCGATGCTCCAGTTCGCGGATGAAGTGGTGCGTGAGGGCGAGCTGGTGGACCACAGTCGCCTCGCCGAACTCCAGCGCCAGCGCTCCGCCGTACGCCGCGGCGTAGTGATCCTGTCGCCCCCCCGCGATGTGCAGCTCGTCGACTTCCACGCGGCGCGAGGCCTCGGCCAGCGCCGTGCGGCTGGCGGGGACGCGGTCGCGCAGGCGGCGGTAGTGCGCGGTGATGGCGCCGGCGGGAAGTGCCTGCGGCGGGACTCCCATGGCATCGGCCACGGCGCGCCACCCCTCGATGGCCCCCATCATTGCCACGCCGGCCGCCGACGAGCCGCCCAGTCCCGCGCCTAACGGGAAGTCGTTCGTGACGCGCGCCTCCACGCCCGGGAGCCCGGCGATGCGCAGCGCCGCGTTGGCCAGGGCGCGCTCCCGCATGTCGTCGTCAGCTGCACCGTCGCCGCCGGGCGCCAGCCGCACCGTGGCATAGCGCGTATTGGCCAGGTTGCAGGTGTATCCCCCTTCCTCGGTC
Organism: Gemmatimonadaceae bacterium; assembly: GCA_020852815.1. Lineage (NCBI taxonomy): Bacteria > Pseudomonadati > Gemmatimonadota > Gemmatimonadia > Gemmatimonadales > Gemmatimonadaceae > Gemmatimonadaceae bacterium. The sequence goes on from JADZAN010000002.1 coordinate 205,248, forward strand.
GGATAGGGAGGGACATCGGTCCACCCTCCGCCGAAGTCGAGGCGCGTGGGCGCGCGAGCGACGAGTGCAGGCATGCCCCAAAACAAGCACAAGGGGCGACGTCTCGCGACGTCGCCCCTGTGGCTGCTGTGTCAGGCCAGGCGATCGGAATCGCCGTGCCGCTGCTACCTCTTCTTCGGTTGCGGCTTTGCGGGAGTCTTCGCGGCAGGCTTGGGCGCTTCCTTGGCCGCCGGCTTGGTCGCGGTCTTTGCCGCAACCTTGGGAGCTTCCTTGGCCACCGGCTTTGGCGATTCCTTGGCGGGAGCCTTCGGTGCAGCCTTGGCAGCGGGCTTCGCTGCTTCCTTCGACGCGTCCTTTGCCGCTTCCTTCGCCGGCGCCTTGGGAGATGCCTTGGCTGTGTCCTTCAATGGGTCCTTGTGCGAGTCCTTGGGCGCGGCCGCCTTCGCCGAGTCCTTCGCTGTTTCTTTCGCCACCTTGGTCGCCTTGGACTCGGCGGCCGGGGCAGGAGGTGCCACAACGACCGGCGCGGGCGCGGGTATCGGTGCGGGGGCCGGCTTGACGACCGGCTTGGAGTCGGGCGTCACGGACTTGGGCGGCCGCGGGACCACCGGCGGCTCCAGCGACACGACGGGGGCCGCCGAGACCGCTGGCGCGACCTTCTTGGGCGCCTCGACCTTGGCCGGCTCGGGCTTCGGTACCTTCGGGGACGACGCGTGCGCCGCCTCGACGTCGCGCATCAGCTTGTCGGCCTCGTCCTGCGACATCTGCCCGCGCCGCACCATGTACTGCACCAGGTCGCGGGCGCTCTCTATCGCGAACGGGGTGAGACCGGCCGCCGCCCCTACCACCTCGCGCATCGTCCCGGCCATCCGGCTCCCCGCTTCCAGCGAGATCTCGTGCGCCTTGGCTGCCATTTCGGCCATGGTGTCGCGCACGTCCTGCCCGCGATGCCCCGGACCACGCTTTGGGGGCGTCGGCGTCGGGGGGGCGCTCTCCTCCCCCTCCGGCATTTCGTCAATGGACGCCATATTCTCCGACATCAAACGTATGCTCCGGCAACAGGTCGCGAAGATGGTCGCGACGTGGTCGGGGCACCCGGAGGGCCCCGCTCGGCCCGCGCACCAGTGTCGGCACCTGAATCGCGGGCCATTCTGGTGGGGGCAAGGCGGCGGTAAGTATATGATTTTTCGGGGCCTACGCAAGTCGCGGTGATGCCATCTCGAAGTACGGAAATGCCGCTTTCTTCCGCTGCAGTCCAATTCTAGGAACGTCATCAACGCGACAGCACACCGCTTGCAATGCTACAGGGAATCCGAATACTCGACCTGAGTCGCGTCCTCGCCGCGCCACTCGCCTCCATGACGTTGGGCGATCTCGGCGCCGACGTCCTCAAGGTCGAACGCCCCGGTATCGGCGACGAAACCCGCGCCTGGGGCCCCCCTTTCGACGAGCGCGGCGAGGCCGCCTACTACCTCGCCATCAATCGCAACAAGCTCGGCGTTGCGCTCGACCTCGACGCCCCCGCCGATCGCGCCATCCTCGAACGACTAATCGCCGGCGCCGACGTCGTCCTCGACAACTACAAGCGCGGCACCCTCGAACGGAAAGGGTTCGATCCGGCGCGCTTCCTGAGCCAGCACCAGCGCCTCATCTGGTGCACCGTCACCGGCTTCGGTCCCCACTCCGACCGCCCCGGCTACGACTTCGTCGTCCAGGCCGAGTCGGGGTGGATGTCGATCACCGGTCCCATCGACGGCCAACCCGCCAAGTCGGGGATCGCCCTCGCCGACGTCCTCGCCGGCAAGGACACCACGATCGCCATTCTCGGCGCCCTGGTCGCGCGCGAACGCGCAACCTCACCCATCCCCATCGCCGAGCGATGGTTGTTCACCTCGCTCCTGCACACGGCGACCGCTGCCCTGGTCAACGTCGCGCAGAACGTCCTGGTCGGGGGAAAGGAGGCGCGACGCTGGGGAAACGGGCACGCCAACCTCGTCCCGTACCAGCTCTTTCGCGCCGCCGATCGCTACCTCGTCATCGCCGTGGGGAACGACGGGCAGTGGGGGGGCTGCTGCCGCGCCCTCGGACTCGATGCGCTGGCGACGGACCCGGCGCTCGCCACCAACACCGGCCGGCTGGCTCATCGCGAGCGTGTGGTCGCCGCCATCTCCGAGCGGCTGGCGCAGCGCGCCGCCGCCGACTGGATCGCCCAATTGGACGCCGCTGGGGTTCCCTGCGGTGTGGTGAAGGGGGTGACCGAGGCGCTGGGCGCAGTGAGTGCGTCGGCGCGCACGGGCGTCGAGCCCTCGGTGCCGGGAAGCGTGCGCCTCGACCCTCCCACGCTCGACGAGGACGGCGCGCTCATCCGCGAGCACGGCTGGGAGGCGTTTGCCCGCGTCGCTCGCCGGCGCCACGGGTAACGCCAGGGCGGGCGCGAACGCCGGAGCGCGGGCGCGAGCGCCGTCAGCTGCCGGGCTCGTCGCCGAACGTTTGCCCCGCGGCGGGGTAAGCCGCCGCGTGCCGACGCTTTCCCATTTCCGTTCGCTGCTGGGCGCCGTGACGCTCTCGCTCGCCGCTGCGGCGTGCGGCGACGACGCGTCGGCCCCCACCAGCGAGTCGTTCGGCACCTCGTTCGACCGGATGTGGAACACCGCCGACCGCGAGTACTCGTACTTCGACTACAAGGGGATCGATTGGCGGGGGGTGAGAGCGCAGTACCGTCCCCGCGCCGAGCGAGCGACCGACGTCGCGACCTTCATGGAGGTGGTGAAGGAGGCGCTGGCCACGCTCAGGGATGTCCACGTCTGGGTCATCCAGCCCGACGGGAAGTACGTGGCCACCTTCCGGCCGGCGTACCGGGAGAACTGGTCGACCGCGATGCGCGCGCGCCAGGCGCAACTCGACGGCTTCACCACCGAGTCGGCGGCGCTGTATCACGTCGACTACGGGGCGGTGGCGTACGTCGCCATCACCACGTTCGGCAACGGGCAGTTCGACGTGGCCACCTTCGATCGCGTGCTGGAGCGCTATCGTCAGGCGCCGGCGCTGGTGATCGACGTGCGGATGAACGGCGGCGGCAACGATGCCTTCGCTTACCAGGTGGCGGGGCGCTTCACCTCGACGTCGCGCGTTGGCGGCTACTACCAGTACCGCAACGGTGCGCAGCATGGCGCCTTCACGCCAATGACGCCGCGTAGCGTGGTGCCGCGGGGGAGCTGGCAGTTCACGCGTCCCGTCATTCTCCTTGTGGGGCGTGGGGCCTTCTCGTCCACCGAGGGGTTCACATCGGCGATGCAGGCGCTGCCTAACGTGACGCTGGTGGGCGACACCACCGGTGGCGGTTCGGGGAACCCGGCGGTCTTTCCCGTGCGCGCTGGATACGGCTTCTCCGTCTCGCGCTGGATCGAGTACACCGCGCAGCGCCAACCGATCGAGTGGAAGGGAATTGCCCCCGACGTGGCCGTTCCGTTCAGCGACGCGGCGGTGGTGCTGGGCGACGATGAGACGCTTGCTGCCGCCCTGGCCTACGCGGGGCAAGCCGCTTCCCGGGTGTCGCAGCCGACAACGGCGATCGTGACGTCGGGGCATCGCTGAGCGCGACTCGCGGGCGTGGCGGCTCCGGTGCCGCGGCGTGCCGGCCAAGGTTTTCGTCCCCGATCCGTTCAGTATCGGCCCCGGAAGCGGTTTCGTGAGTGTTGTCGTGTTACGGGGATTCAACTGCGTCGTCTACCTGACGTGACTGCACTCGCGCATCCCTTCGCACCCTCGGCGGGACTATCGAGAGCCGCAAAAAGCGGTTATGCTGGGGCCGTGAAAACGACGGCACCTGCCTCTCCCATAGACCAGCTCGAGGCCGACCAGGAGATCATCACCAAGGTCCTTGCGGGCGACCGCAACGCCTTTGGTGTCCTGATCCAGCGTTACAGTGACCCGCTCTACCGGCATGCCCTGGGCATGACGGGAAGTCCGGACGTTGCGGAAGACATCCTCCAGATGTCGTTCATCAAGGCGTACCACCACCTCGCCGAAGTGCGGGGGCGGTTTGACGCCTGGGTGTTTCGCATCGTCGCCAACGGGTGCAAGGACTGGCTGAAGAACATTCGGCGGACCCACCTGAGCTACGAGGAAGACGATCAGCCGACCTCGTACGCGACGCCTGAGGAGGAACTGGACCGTACGGAGCTTCGCAACGATCTCGACGACGCGCTGCTGCAACTGCCAGTGTCGCTTCGCGAGGCGTTCATCATGAAGCACGTCGAAGGTCGGTCGTACGAAGAGATGGCGGATCTATTGGGTACTACGGTCGGGGCTCTGAAGATGCGCGTCCATCGCGCACGTGAAGCGCTCCAGGCTCTCTTGGAGGAGAAATACGCCTAATGCTCGACAGACATAACGAGCGCGACGGCCGTGCCGAGCGTGAACGCCCCCTGCGCCCCAGCGATGAGATGGGGAGCATCCGTGGCGAGCGTGAAGTCCCCCTCGCCCCGGTCGCAACACCCGACGTGGTCAACCGCTGGCTCGATGGCGAGCTTCCGGAGCCGACCGGACTGCGTGGCGATGCCGCGCGCTCCGTGGAGTTCTGGCGCCGCCTTGGCGAGGAGACGGACGCCCGTCGTCGCATGATGACCCCCGCGCACCTCCCGGCCAAGATCATGGCCTCCCTCCCGCCGCTGGCCATCCCGCAGCAGCAGGTGGTGCCATGGTATCGGAAGGACGTCAGGGTCAATCCCATGGTGGCTTTGGCCGCCGCGGCTGCACTCTTTACGCTGGGACTCATCGCGGCGCAGGCTTTGCTTCGCTAGAAGACGAGAAGACGAGAAGACGAGAAGACGAGGTACGACCCTGGGGCGCTGGGACTCGCGATGAGTCCCCGCGCCCTTCGCCTTTCCCTCCCTCGTCTTCTCGTCTTCCCGTCCTCTCGTCTTCTAGATTGAGGTATGCAGCTCCCCCTCACCGCCGCCAGCGTCGAACTGGATGCGGCCATCCTCCAGGTGGCCGTCGCGGCTGGGCTCACCGCATACGCCGGTTCGCTCTACCGGCGCTACCGCAAGCCGCACTTTGCCTGGTTCGCCAGTGCCTGGGCGCTGTACCTGCTGCGGTTGCTCTGCATCATGGCCTTCCTCATCACGCAGCAGAGCGGGTGGCTCTACTGGCACCAGGTGGTGACGGGATGGACGGCGCTGGCGCTGCTCTGGTCGGCGCTCGTCTTTTCTCGACAGCTGCAATTCAAGCCGGCCTATCTCGCCGCCCTCCTCTTCCCGCTGGGGTGGTCGGTGATCGCCATCTTCGTGATGCGCGATTTCTTCTGGGCGGCGCTCCCCGCGGTCGTCTTCCTTTCGTTTGTCACCTTCTGGACCGCGGCGGTCTTCTACCGGCACTGGGAGCGGACGCGCGTGCGCGGGGCGCGCTTCCTCGCCGTGGCGCTCTTCCTCTGGGCGCTGCACCATCTCGACTATCCTTTCCTGCGGGCGCGCGGGGCGTGGAACCCGTGGGGATACTACCTCGACATCATCTTCCTCCTCTGCACCGGCGTCGGGCTCACCTACTTGGTTCTCGATGAGCTCAAGCAGGGCTTCACCGCACTCACTTCGCTCGCCGCGACGACCAGCACGGTGGCCGAGCGCGACGACCTCGAGGTGCTGCTGGGGCAGGCCCTTTCGCTCCCGGCCACGCGCGGCGCCGCGCTCCTCGCGCGCGCCGGCCGCGAGACCACGCTCGTGCGCGGGGTGGGGGAGTGCGCGCCGTGGGCGTCCAACGCACTCCCGCCCACGGCGATCGAATTGGCCGATACCGCCATCGCCACCGGCGCCCCGCGCGTGACCGGCGCGTGGACGCACGGGGCGGCGCGAGCCTCGTTAGGCTTCGCCTACGGCGCCGCCCTCCCCATCCCGCGCGCCACCGCGGGGACGGCGGCGCTCGTCCTCGTCGGTGACGTCCGCAACCCGTTCACCGCGCTCGACGACGCCTTCCTCATCGCCCTCGGCCAGCAGCTCGGCGCCGCCCTCGACGCCGCCGAACTCACGCGACGGTTGCGCGCGCGTACCGCCGACCTGACCCGCCTCTCCGCGCGCATGATCGAGCAGCATGAGGAGGAGCGGCGCCGCATCTCGCTCGAGCTGCACGACGAGACGGCGCAGGTGTTCAGCGCCGTCAAGTTGCAGCTGGGGTTGCTGCGCGAGCGCACGAGCGGCAACGAGGCACTCGGCGTCGAGCGGGCCCTCGCGCTCGTGGACGAGGGGATGCGCTCCATCCGGAACGTGACCGAGACGCTGCGCCCCACCGTCCTCGACGACCTGGGTCTGGTCCCCGCCATGCGCTCGCTCGCCGTGGGCTTCGAGGGGCAGTGCGGGATCGAGGTCACGCTCGATGCGCCGGAGCCCGCCCCCCACTTGAGCGAGGACGCCGAACTGGCGCTCTTTCGGGCCATGCAGGAGGCGCTGTCGAACGTGGCGCGCCACGCCCCGCGCGCCCAGCACGTGTGGGCGTCGCTGCGCGAGGAGTCGGGGGCGCTGGTGCTCGACGTGCGCGACGATGGCCTGGGGAGCGACGCACCGCTCGACCGGGAACGACTGGAACGCCTGGAGCGCGAGGGACACATGGGACTCGCCGGGATGCGCGAGCGCATCGGATCGTTAGGAGGGACCGTGACACTCGCCCACGCCGCCGAAGGCGGGGTGAGGGTCACCATCTGCGTCCCGCTGCGCGCCATCGGGGCCGCATGACGACGCCCAACGGACCGGACGAGGGGGTGCTCCCCGCGGCTCCGGCGGTGCCGCCGGTTGCAGCTCGCGGTGGCGTCATTCGCGTCGTCCTGGTCGACGACCACGGGATCGTGCGCGAAGGGTTGCGCCAGGTGCTCGCCACCGACGGTGACTTCGACGTGGTGGGGGAGGCCAGCAACGGCGAGCAGGCGCTGGCGGTCGCCCAGCAGGTGCAACCCGACGTCATCCTCCTCGATATCACCATGCCCGGCGACTCCGGGCTCGTGGTGGCCCAGAAGCTGCGCTCTCAGGTCCCGGCGGCGCGCGTCCTGATGCTCAGCGTGCATGACGACGCCGAGTACGTGATGCAGAGCGTGCGCGCCGGCGCGCATGGCTACCTGCGCAAGGACACCACGCCCGGCGACCTGCGCGCCGCGGTGCGCGCCGTGCATGGCGGCGACGCCTGGTTCTCGCCGGCCGTTGCCAAGCGGCTGACGGAGGTGCTGCGTAGCGAGGCGACGGCTCCGCCAGCCGCACCCGCGCCGGCCGTCGTCGCCGCCTCGCTCGACGTCCTCACCAACCGCGAGCGCGAGGTCCTCGCCCTGGTGGCCCGGGGGCTGCTCAACAAGGAGATCGGGGCGCAACTCGGGATCAGCACACGCACCGTAGAGGCGCATCGCGACTCCATGGTGCGCAAGCTGGGGATCCGCAGCGCGGCGGGGCTCACGCGCTTCGCGTTGGAGCAGGGGCTGCTGGAGGAGTAGGCGGGGCGCGCACGAACGCGCCTCACGTGAGCGCCCCGCGCGCCGCACGCGAGCGCCGCATCGGCGCGCTCCGGAAGCGCGTCTTACCGGCGCGTGCTCGTGCGCCACCGCACGGTTTCACCTACCTGCGCCGCGCCGATCTCGGCGGCGGTGAAGGCCACGTCGATCCACGACTGCCGGGAGTAGACCGCGGTCATGTCGGCGAAGTGCGGCGACGCGGGGTTGGTCGACTGCGAGTAGGTCACGATGAAGCGTCCGTGCGGGGGGCGCGGGCCTAACGTGACGGCGTGGATGTAGCTGTCGCCGGTGCGGATGTCGGTGATCCCCTTGCCTGGCTCGAACGCCCCCGGCGACACCATGTGGTACGTGTAGGAGGCCCCGGAGAGCGGGAGGCGCCTACCACCGCGGGTGGTGCCCTGCACATCGCCTAACGCGGCGTCGAGGGCGATCCCCGCCCCGGCCAGGCGCATCGCGGTGCGCGCCAGCGCCAGTCGCGTCTCGTCTGAGGCCACGAAGCCCCGCGGCGTCCCCACCGGGTCGGCCGGGTCGAACGGGACGCGCCAGTAGCGAGCGGCGAGCGCGAAGCCCGTCATCGGGATGCGTTCGAGCGAGCGGACAAACTCGGCGAAGAGTGCCGAGCCGCGAGACGTTAGGCGGTCGGTGCGGTCCCACGCGGCGAGCGCGGTGCACGCCGGCGTCAGGTCTTGCTCGCGGCCGTCGGCCAGGCGCACCCGCGGTGTGGCGCGGCAGTCGGCGAGCAGGTCGTCCAGCACCAACTCGGCGAGCAGGTTGCGCGACGAGAAGAAGCGCGCTTCCCAGGTGGCGGGGGTGAGCGACGCCGTTCCGCCCTTCATGAACTCCTGCATATAGAGGGCGGCCACGCGCGTCCGCTCGCCGCGCGTCGTGCGCTCCGGGCCAATGACCTGCGGGAAGCCCTCGAGCAAGCCGTTCGGTGCAGTGGTGGGATACCAGTGGCTGTCGTTGGAGTTGAGCGTGACGTCGCGCCGGATGGTCCAGGGGCGCAGTTGGGCCGGGATGATGCCCGGCTGCGGCGCGCGCGCGTCGCGGGTCCAGGCGCACCGCGGATTGGCGCCGTCGAGGACAGCGATGTCGCCCAGCGGTGGGGCGTTAGGCACGGCGCAGCGTGTCAGCTGTGCGTCGGTCACGTGGCCGGCAACGGAGATGTTGGCAAAGAGGACCTCACCGTTCCGGTCGGCCGCCGTGATGTTGGACCACGGCGACCCCTGATGCGTGACGAGGGCGCGCCGGATGTCGTGCACGCTGCGCGCGCTGGCAATGGCGAGGAAGGTGTCGGCGGTGCGCACGTTGCCGCGTTCGGGGTCGGCAAAGGCGTAGGCGTGTTCGCGCGTCCATCCCAGCCCAGGGGCGACGACGAGCGGGCCGTAGCGCGACTCCCAGATCACGTGCGTCCGCTCGCCACCGATGGCGGGGATGCGCAGCTCGATGCGCCGCATGGCGACCGTCGAGTCCCCCACGCGGTAGCGCGTCGGGTCGCTCGCGTCGAGCGTGAGGCGGTACAGGGTGCTGCGCTGGTCGGTGGTGTGCGTGTCCGACCACCCGATGTAGGGGGAGAAGCCGATCATCGGGACGGGAACGCCGTACAGGGTGGAGCCGAACAGGTCGAGGCGACCGGGGACCGTCAGGTGCATGGCGTAGAGCCGCTCGCTGCCGCGCCACGGAAAGTGCGGGTTGGCGAAGGTGAAGCCGCCGCCCTGGGCGCCGAGGACGTCGCGGCCGACGGCCAGCGCGTTGGAGCCACCGCTCAGTGCGTGCAGCCGGGAGAGGGCGAAGGGCGGTGCCGCATCGCCCGGCGCTTGTGCAGCTGGCGGCGCGGCGGTGGCGATCTCCCGCAGCAACAGCGCCGACGTCATGATGAGCGGGACATGCGCGAGCCGGCGCCAGATGTCGTCCTCGGTGATGGCGCGGAACCACGGCGCGTCGCGGCACGTCTCCCCCGGCTGCGGCGTGCCACGCAGATGACGGTTGAACCCCGTCACGTAGCCGGCGAGCAACGCCCGCACGTCGCGCGATGCGGCGCGGCGCACGGCGGCCACGCTCCCGGAGTCGAGCAGGTAGCGATAGACGGCGTCGCTCTGGAGGTTCGTGAGGCGCACGCCCACGAAGTCGTCGACATAATCGCTGTCGGCCCCCAGGTGCCGACTGCGCTCGCCGGCCAGCGTGATGAGCTTCTCCGTCGTCAGGCAGAGGTTCTCGCGCGCGAAGGCCCAGCCGTACCCCTCGCCCGCCCCGGCGAGGGTGGTCGCGCGCACGTGCGGCATGCCAAAGGCGGTGTAGCGAACCTCGACCGACTGCGCGCCGCCCTGCCCGTGGGCGGGGCGCGCGGTAGCGAGCAGCGAGAGGGCAAGTGCACCCGAGCGGAGCACGGTCATGGGGCGGGAGCGCGCGTTCATCGGGAGCGAGTCGTGCGAGGTTGGTGCGCGGTTGGCGCAGACCTCGCGAGACGTTTGCGCGAGGTCCGTGTGGCGTTCGATTTGTTAGTCGTGACTAGCTTCTCGGGCAATCTGCCCACACCTTTCCGTGCGTGTCAACCACGACCCCCACTCCGACATCCGATCGCCGCGGCGACGCGTGGGGGCTCGCGCTCCTCCTCTTCCTCGCCAACACGCTGTCGTTCGTCGACCGGCAGGTGCTCACGCTGCTGGTAAAGCCGTTGCGCGCGGAACTGGGGATTTCCGACGTGCAGGTGTCGCTTTTGCAGGGGCTGGCCTTCGCCTCGCTCTACGCGGTGCTGGGGCTCCCGCTGGGACGCCTGGCCGATCGCGTGCACCGAGCGCGCCTCATGGCCGCCGGCGTCGCGCTGTGGAGCACGATGACCATCGCCTCGGCGGTGGCGCCCTCCTACCCGCAGCTCTTCCTCGCCCGCATGGGGGTCGCCGTGGGAGAGGCGGCACTCGCCCCCGCTGCTGTCTCGCTTTTGTCCGACCGCTTTGCGCGCGCGCGCACGGGACGCGCGATCGCGGTCTTCCAGGCGGGGATCTTCACCGGCTCGGCGCTCGCCCTCCTCGCCGGCGGGTGGCTCCTCGCCGCCGTCGACGCCGGCGGGATGCCGTGGCTGCAGTCGCTCGGCATCACCACCCCCTGGCGCGCGGTCTTCCTCGTGGTGGGGCTCCCCGGGTGGATCATCGCGCCGCTCCTCCTCCTGGTGCACGAACCTCGTACGGGGGCCATCGCCGCTGGCGCCTCCCAGCTTTCGGTCGGTAGGGTGGTGGGGTGGGTCTGGGCGCGACGCACCGTCTACGGGGGCGTGATTACCGCCTTCACCGCCATCACCATCCTTGCCTATGGATCGATGGCGTGGGCCCCCACGGTTCTCGTCCGGCTGCACGCGCTCACGTCGGCAAGCGCCGGGATCCGGCTCGGGATCATTACTCTCATCGCCGGCCCGTTCGGAGTTGTCACGGGTGGGTGGCTGGTCGACAGGCTCGTCGCACGCGGGCGTGCCGACGCGCCGATCATCGGCGCGCTCGCTGGCGTGATTGTCTTCGCGCTCGTGGTCCCCGCCTTCGCGCTGGCCTCGTCGCTCACGATGGCGACCATCGCGGCGGTGGCGCTCTCGCTCGCGCAGTCGTATCCGTATGGCATTGCCAGCACATCGCTGGCCATGGTCACGCCGCCGGCCATGCGTGGGCAGGTGGTGGCGCTCTATCTCCTCATCTCCAACCTGCTGGGACTCACCCTCGGCCCCCTCCTCGTGGCGCTGGGGACGCAGCAAGTTTTCGGTGACGATCTCGCCGTGGGTCGTTCGCTCGCCCTCCTCCCCATCCTCACCATGCCCATCGCGTTCGCGTCCCTGCTCGCATCGCGGGTGTCCTATGCCCGCGCCTGGCGCGCCTCCGACCGCTGATGCCCGCGACGCGCGGGCGAAGCGCCGCACGACGGCCCTCGCCACCCGCCTTTCGGGCGCTGGTCGCCGAGCGGCAGCAACGCAGCGCCGCACCTACCAAGGGAGAGCGCACGCGGCAGCGCGTCTTCCTCGCCGCGATCGAGCTGCTCAACGAGATCGGCTATCGCGACATGAAGGTCTCGGACGTGTGCGAGCGGGCGCAGGTGACGCCGCCGGTGGTCTATCTCTACTTCGAGAACAAGCTCGCGCTCACCACCGAAGTCCTGCACGCCTTCCTCGACAGCTTCCGCGCCGGCCCGGCGGAGGCGGAGCGTGCCGCGCATCGCACGGCGTACGAGGCGATCCACGCGGCCAACCGCGAGTGGATCACCATGGCGCGGCAGAATGCGGGGCTGGTGCGCTGCCTGTTGCAACTGGCCGATGACGAACCGGCCTTTGCCCGCATCTTCGCCGACGCCAACGACGCCTGGTACCGTCGCATCTCGGCGGCCGTGCTGCACCGCTTTCCGACGGCGCGCGTCCGCGAAGAGGAGGTGCGGCTGGCGGCGTATGCGCTGGGCGGGATGATCGACGAACTGGTGCGCAAGCGCTTCACCGCGCGCGACCCGCACCTCGCCGCCCTGCTGGACGACGTGGCGCCGAGCGACGAGGCCCTGGCGCGCTTTGTCTCGGTGCTCTGGTACCGGGCGCTCTACGCGACCGATCCGGATGACGTGACGTTGCCGCTGGCGGGACTGGCGCAGCATCCCGAAGGCGCGACCTCCCCCGCACGCGCAAAGGGGCGCGGCGCGACTCGCAAGCCGGCACGCCAGCCGGCACGCCAGCCGGCACGCCAGCCGGCACGCGAGCCGGCTCGCCGAACGGGGAAGCAGCGATGACCCGTCACGTGCAAACGGTGCTCGGTCCGCTCGACCCCGCCGAGCTGGGGATGACGCTCCTGCACGAACACCTGCTGTGCGACATCCGCCCGCCGCTCTGGCGCGCCGACGGGATGTACGGCTACGACATCCCGATCGCCGAGCGCTTCGCCATCGACTATGGCGAGGTACACGCGCCGGGCAACCTCGTGCTCGACGAGGTGGAGCTGGCGGTTGCCGAGCTGGCGCGCATGCGCGCCGATGGCGGGCGCAGCGTGGTCGATCTCTCGTGCGGAGGGCTTCATCCCGATCCGCGTGGGCTGGCGGAGGTGGCGCGCCGCGCCGACGTGCACATCGTGATGGGATGCGGCTGGTACGTGGACGACTACCAGGCCGCGGGGAACGCGCAGCGCAGCGTCGACAGCTTTGCCGCGGAGATGGTCAGTCAGCTGCAACACGGGACATGGGGGACCGAGGTGCGCGCCGGGATCATTGGCGAGATCGGATGCCAGCACCCCTGGACGGCACTGGAGCAGCGCGTGATGGAGGGGGCCGTGATCGCCATGCAGGCGACCGGGGCCGCGTTGAGCGTGCATCCCGGGCGCCACCCCGACCAGCCGCAGCAGGTTGTCGACTTCCTGCGCCTGCGCGGCGTGGATATGTCGCGCGTGGTCATGAGCCACATCGACCGCACCATCTTCGACGACGAGCGCCTCTTCCGGCTGGCCGACAGCGGAGTGGTGCTCGAGTTCGACCTGTTCGGGATGGAGACGACGTTCTACAAGCTGTCGGACATCGACATGCCAAACGACGGCGTGCGTGTGGCGACGCTGGGCCGCCTCAAGCAGCGCGGACACCTCGACCAGCTCGCCATCAGCCAGGACATCTGTTATCGCTCGCGCCTGGTGGCCTGTGGCGGGCATGGATACGGCCACGTTTTCCGCAACGTCGTCCCGCTCCTGCTCCGGCGAGGCTTCACCGATGGCGACGTGAGGCGCATCCTCGTGGAAACGCCGGCGCGGCTGCTCGCGATCGGGTGAGCGCGCCAAGGCGCCGCGCTACTTGCGGTGCCCGAACAGCGCGTTGGTCACCTGCGGGTGCTCGAACATGTCCTTGGGCGAGTGCCCCGGCCCGTCGGCAATGACGAGGCGCCAGTTGAACGGCCACTGCCGCTTGTGCGCCAGATCCATCGCCTCGTTGAACCAGCGGATGTTGCGCGAGTAGCGGTGCACGCCTTGTGCGTAGGCGTCTCCCTGCGGAAGCTGCGCCATCTCCACGTCGCCTGTCCCGATGTAGACCGTCATGGGGAGTGCGAGGTAGCGGCGAATGCGGTCGTCGTTGCCCAGGTCATCAGGGAGCTTCCCGAAGCCGAGCCCGAAGTCCATGGCCCGCGTGGGGAACATCGTCGAGCCCGACGCCATGGCCACCAACCGCTCGGCGTCGAGGTCGATGAACGCCGCCATGCGCGAGACAAACTGCCCGCCCGCCGAGAAGCCTGCGAGGATCCAGGGGAGCGACGCGTTCCCCTCGCGCTGCCGGATGTAGCGGGCGAGTGCGGGGATGAACGCATAGGTGCGCTCGTCAGGCGCGGCGAACGACGAGTCGGCGCGATAGACGCCGCCGAACTGGTAGCGCCATTCGGGGAATCGCTTGAGGTCGAACAGCGGAACGACGACGAGTCGCTGGTGTTTCTCCGCCATCCCGACCGCGTTGTCGCGATACGACTCCGCCGCGCGCGACGCACCGTGCAGGAGGAGGATGAACCCCTCGCCGTTGTAGCTGTCGGGTTTGTACGCGAACAGCTGCAATGGCGTGCCGTTGATGTCGGCCTCGATCACGCTCTTGCCGGCAGGAAAGGCGCTGCCTGGTGCCTGGGCGCCGAGCGAGTGGGGCGTTGCGGTGACGCCGGCGAGCAGGAGCGCCAGCGCGGGGAGCGCGCGGGCGAGGAAGACGCGGCGAGCGAGACGGGAAACCATCGGCATCGAATGTCGAAGTCGGTCGTGAACGAGGTATCCTCGAACTTGCGCCGCAATCCGCCGCGCCGCGAGCCCGTCGACACCCGAGCAGCCGCGCGCCAAGCTGCCCCGCCGGAGTTCTCTTCACTCCTTCGCGCCTGCGGGTGCGCCCCGCCCTTCACCGCGCCCCGCGATTAGACTGCATCAAGCGCGCGGCACCGCGCCCGGGCGCCTGACGACACGACGGAGGGCCACGACGCATGACCTCAGCGTTCCGGGAACGAGTCGCCCGATGGCGCGCCGAGCTGCTGGAGAGCCCGGTTCCACGGCTCGCCGACGAGGCGCAGTGGTATACCGAGCACACGGCCCTCCTCGTCAGCACGCTCAAGTGGGCACTCCTCGGCGCCGGCGGCGGGCTCTGCGTGGGGTTGGGGACGCGGGCATTTCTCTGGGCGTTAGGCAGCGCCCCGCACGTCGTCCAGGCCATCACGCGCGGCGCCATCCCGGCGTACTGGCTCCTTCCCGTCGCCCTTCCGCTCTGCGTGTGGCTCATCCGTACCTTCGCGCCCGAGGCGCGCGGGCACGGGACCGAGGCCGTCATCGCCGCGGTGCACCAGCGTTCCGGGCGCATTGACTGGACCATCGCTCCCGTGAAGCTCGCGGCGACCGTCGTCACCCTCGCCTTCGGCGGTTCCGTGGGGAAGGAAGGGCCGGCCGCGCAGATTGGTGCGTCGATTACCAGCATGTTCGCCGACCTCCTGCGCCTGCGCGACGAGGACCGCCGCCGCCTGGTGATTTGCGGGATCAGCGCCGGCTTCGCCGCGGTCTTCGGTACTCCGGTCTCGGGGGCGCTCTTCGGCATCGAGGTACTGTACCTCGGGCAGCTCGACTATAGCGTCATCTTCCCGGCCATGGTGGCGGGAATCGTCGCCCACCTGGCATGCGGCGTCGCGTCGCCGTTCCCCACACTCACCGATGCGTTCGGCGACGTGGGGCAGCTGCGCCTCATCCTGACCTCCATCGCTTCCGGTGCCGCATTCGGGCTCGTCGCGCTGTTGTTGATCGAGGTGTTGCGCCTGGCGGAACGCATCGTCGAGCGGCTGCACCTGAATCGCCTCGTGATCGCCGCCCTCGGAGGGTGCGCGCTCGTCGCCCTCTATGCCGTCGTGGGGACGGCCTACGCGGGGCTCGGCACCGAGACGATCGATGGCCTCTTGCAGGGGACGCTGCGCGTGACCGCCACCGCCTTTCTCGTCAAGATCGTCGCCACGGCGCTCACGCTGGAGACCGGCGGGAGCGGCGGGATCTTGACGCCGGTCTTCTTCATCGGTGCCGCCAGTGGCGCGGCGCTCGCGCCGCTCTTCGGAGTCCCGTCGAGTCTCCTGGCGGCCTTCGGTTTCGTTGCCGTCCTGGCCGCGGCGGCCAACACGCCGATTGCCGCCGCCGTGATGGCCATCGAGGTCCTCCCCGCGCACGAGGGGGTATACGCGGCCCTCGCGGCGGTGACCGCCTTCCTGATGGTGGGGCATCGCAGCGTGTACGCGAGCCAGAAGCTCGGCTTCTCGAAGTCCGCCGGGCTCGACGTCGCGTTGGGGGGGACGATCGGCGAGTTGGAGCGCGGGTCGATGCGCATCCGAAAGGGGACCTTCACCGAGCGGCTGCACCGGCTGGGTAGGTCGGGCGGCGATCGTGCGGACGGAGATGCAGGCGGCGAGTAGGGGCAGGTGGCAGCTGGAGCGAGTGGTCAGTGTCGTGCCCCGATCCTTGTCCGGACCATCATCAGGGGTTTCCTTGCAAAAGGTTTTCCGTTCGATAGACGTTTGCTCCCGAACGTGGCGTACCGATGCCTGCTGACCGCGGAGCTACCATGATGCGACGGGCGCTCGCCATCCTCGTGGTGACCGCGAGCTCAACTGCACAGGGACGTCCGCCATGTTGCCGCGGGCTGTCGGCGATTCCTTCCTTGCCGCACTTCGCGTGGAACGCTGGGCGAGCGCTGCAGCGTTGCTCGACATGAAGGCGTTCACGCGAGCCAACGCTGAGGAGAATCCCATGTCAGTATCAGTCCTCTACATGTCCATGTCGGTGGACGGATACATCGCCGGGCCTAACGATGGACCGGGCAATCCCGGCGGCGACGGCTTCATGCGCTTGCACGATTGGTACGGGTTCGTCGACGATCCGCCGAACACGACCGGAACCGGCTGGGGTGCGCATTTCCTGGAGGAGGGGAGGGCGACTGGCGCCGTGCTGGCGGGCCGGCGCACGGTGGAACAGGTGGATCACTGGGGAGGAAACCACCACGGTGTCCCGATCTTCGTGCCCAGTCATCGTGCCCCCGATCCGTCGGTCGCCAGGTTCCCGTTGGTGACGTACGTGACCGATGGCATCGCGAGCGCGATGGCACAAGCGAAGGCCGCGGCCAAGGGGCGGAACGTGATGGTCCACGGCGCCTATACGGCGCAACGCGCGCTCGAGGCGGGCGTGCTGGACGAGTTGCAGATTCACCAGATCCCGGTGCTGTTCGGGAGCGGCCGTCGCCTCTTCGACGTATTGCCGATACGAATCGAACTGGAGATCGTTCGGGTGATCGACACACCGGACGCCACGCACATCCGGTATCGCGTACGACGTTGAGCTGGCGATGATTCCGTGAACTACCATGCGCCTCCTTGCCTCCACCGCATTCCTCGCCTTCTCGCTCTCCCTCCCCGTAACGGTCCACGCCCAGCACCTCCTCGTCGTGGAAGGGGGTGTCGGCATCGCGACGCCCGTGGGAAGCGCGGGGCAGGGGCGAGGGATAGGCGCCAGCGGCTACGTGTCGATCCGGGGAGCGCCGTCCGAGCGTTCCACGACGTTCGGCCTCCTGCTCGACCTGTCGCACATGCCGGCCGACCAGACGACGACGTGCGTCACCTGCGGCACGGGTGCGCGAAGTCCGCTCCACACGCTCACGCTCGCGGGCGCGCTCCACGTCGAATCGCCGCACGCCACGCGCGGGATGTACGCGGAGGGTGGCCTCGGGATTACCCGGCTCACCCTCACCTCGGTCAACCTGACGAGAACAGCCCCGACGTTTCTCGCGGGGGTGGGCGCGTTTGCGCGCGCTCGCGGTGTGCCGCTCCGGTGTGGACTCGAGTACCACCTGCACGTGTCGGACGTGGCGTCGAGTGCGGACATGTCTCCGACGCAATCGGTGCGGGTGCGCGTCGCGCTGTGGGCCCGTAACCGGCGCTGATCCCTCATCGCCCGCCGGTGTGCGCGCCGATTCGCGGGCTATCTTCGGACGCACGACCCCCCGCGAGCCAGTCCCGATGGCGCTACGCATCCGCATGATTCGTATGCTCGTCTCATGAAGCGCATCGTCGTCGTCGGCGCGGGGGCCATCGGGCTGGCGTGCGCGCATGCGTTGGCCAAGCGCGGGTTGCAGGTGGTCGTGGTCGACAAGGGCGCACCCGGAGATGCCTGTACGAAGGGAAACGCCGGATGGATCGTCCCCTCGCTCTCGGCGCCGATTCCCGCGCCGGGAATGACGTGGCGCTCGCTCGCGTGGATGCTGTCGAGCGACAGCCCGCTCCATGTCGCCCCGACCGCCGTGCCGCGGCTGGCGCGCTGGCTGTGGCACTTCTGGCGTCACTGCAACGCGCGCGACTGGAGCGCGGGGCTGCACGCGGTTGCCGCGCTCAATCGGGGGACGCTGGCGGCGTTCGATGCCCTCGCCCGTGAGGGAATCGAGGTGGAGCTGCATCGCCAGGGGCTGCTATGCGTATTTGGACAGGTGCGCGACATGGAACGGGTGCGCGCCGAGTTCGAGCAGCTCCGCGACTACGGCTACCGCGTACCGACTCCGCTAAGCGGCGATGCGCTGCGCGAGCTGGAGCCGGCGCTGTCCAGCAACGTGACGACTGGTTTCCTCACGTCCGAGGAGTATCACGTGCGCCCGGAGTCGCTCGCCGCTGGATATGCGGCGCGGCTGACGCACATGGGGGTCGAGCTTCGCACGGGCGTGACCGTCCTCGGCGCTCGCGCCGGTGCGCACGCGGTCGTGCTCGAGACCGACGTCGGGGCGATCGAGGGAGAGGGCGTCCTCGTGGCCGCGGGCGCGTGGAGCGGGGAGGTGCTCCAACGATTCGGCGTGCGGCTGCCGGTGCAGGCGGGGAAGGGATACAGCCTGACGATCGACACCCCGCACCCACAGCTGCAACGCCCCGTCTACCTTGGCGAGACGAAGATCGCCGCCACGCCGTTCGACGGCGCCGTGCGCTTCGCCGGGACGATGGAACTCTCGGGCGTCAACGAGCGATTCGACGCGCGACGAATGACCGCGATCCGAAAGGGGATCGCGCGCTACCTGCGCGAGCCGCTGCCTGCGGGCGGTACGGAGTGGGTCGGGATGCGCCCGCTCACGCCGGACGGGCTCCCGATGATGGGGCTGGTGCCGGGATTCGGGAATGTGTGGGTGGCGACCGGGCATGCGATGCTCGGCATCACGCTGGCGCCAGTGACCGGCGAGGCGATGGCGGCGCTCATTGCAGGCGAGGTGCCGCCGGTGTCGCTCCGGGCGTTCGATCCGGGGCGCTTCCGGCATTACACCTGACCAACATGTGCGAGATTGCCGCTCGTCGCGAACGCTGGGCGACCACATCTCCATGAGGAATCTCAGTGAACGCGCTTGAACGCAACGTCCGTGCACTCGTCATTCGCACGCTGCGCGATACCGGCTTGCCACCCACGCTGGACGACCTCGCGTCGGCGAATGGCAGCTCCACGATTGATATCCGCGCGGCGCTCCATTCGCTCGAGGCACAGCATCGCCTGGCGCTGCGCCCGGGGACCGACGAGATCTGGATGGCGCACCCGTTCGCCGCGCTCCCGTCAGATTTCGTCGTCGCGTCAGGTGGGCGATCGTGGTGGGCCAACTGTGTCTGGGACGGCTTCGCGATTCTGGGGATGGTGGGGGACGGGACGCTCGACACGCACTCGCCCCGAAGCGGCGCGGGGATCCGCCTAACGGTTGAGCGCGGTCGCGTGCTGGGCGACGCCATCGTGCACTTTCTTGTGCCGGCGCGGCATTTCTGGGACGACATAGGCTTCACGTGAGCGAACATCGCGGCCTTCCGGTCGGAAGGCGAGCTCGATGAATGGCTCACCGCGCGCGGCTACGTGCGAGGGGCGGTGGTGGCGCCGCAGGCGCTGTACGATCTTGGGCGGGAGTGGTATGCGACGCGGCTCGATGTGGACTACGAGCCGGCGAGCGCGGCGGCGGCGCAGGCGATGTTCGCCGCGCACGGGCTCACTGGACCGTTCTGGACCCTCACTGTCTGAAGGCATCACACCATGGAGAAGCACCGGATCTACACGATGTCGGTCGCGGGCGTCTATCCGCACTACATCCAGAAAGCCGAGAAGAAGGGGCGCACCAAGGAGGAGGTCGACGCCGTGATCTGCTGGCTCACCGGCTACACGCCCAAGGCGCTGGCGAAGCAGATCGAGCAGCGGACGAACTTCGAGGAATTCTTCGACCAGGCGCCGGCGCTGCACCCCAACGCCAGCAAGATCACCGGCGTCATCTGCGGCGTGCGCATCGAGGAGATCGAGGATCCGCTGATGAAGAAGGTGCGCTATCTCGACAAGCTGGTGGACGAACTGGCCAAGGGGCGGCCGATGGAGAAGATCCTGCGCACGTAGGGAAGGGCGCTGGCGCCGGCCGTCGTGCGGTAGAGGGAGCGTCGCACCCTGCCTTGTAACTCGCGGAAGGTGCGGACCGTACGAAGATGCATGGCCCCTCATTCTCGTATCCTGGCTGCGTCGCTGACGCTTGCCGCTGGCGTGTCGTGTACACGCGTGCACCCCGCGACATCCACACCTGCCGTACGCGCCGATGACGCGCTCGCGGCGCGAGCGCTGTTCGCGCGCTTCGACTCGCTGCGACAGGCGCAACGCATCCCGGGACTGGCGGCGGTCGTCCTTCGTGACACGACGGTCATCATGGCGCGCGGTTTCGGCTTCGCCGATGTGGAGCGGCGCTTGGCGGTGACGCCGGAGACGCCGTTCGACATTGCGTCGGTCACCAAGCCGATATCGGCAGTCGTGGCACTCCGCCTGGTGCAGGACGGCGTGCTCGACCTCGATCGCCCGATGCGGCGATACCGCGACTTTCCCGAGTTCTGCACGGCGGCGCGTGGTGGTGGGGGAATCTTCTTCAGCGACTACGCCTGCGAGGGCGATCGCCTCACCTTGCGTCACGTACTGTCGATGACGGCCAACGGCGAGCCGGGAACTCGCTTCTGGTACAACCCGCCCTCGTATTCGTGGGCCTCACGGCCCATGGCCGAGGTGTCGGGGTATGCGTTCTCCACGCTCGTCGATTCGCTCGTGTTGCGCCCGGCGGGGATGCGCAACGCGGCACGCCGGCATCGGCGTCTTGCGCTTCCCCCTGCCATCGAGGCGGCGCTGGCCATGCCGTATCACGACGACTCCACCGGGCGTCGGGTGCGGTCGGACCCACCGCCGGGCCAGGGCGACGGTGCAGCTGGCGGCGTGATCGCGAGCGCGATGGACCTGGCGCGATTCGATGTTGCCCTCGCGACCGATCGTCTCATCGCGCCGGCGTTGCGCGCGCTGCTGTGGACTCCGACGCGAACCCCCGCTGGCGCGCCGCTCCCCTACGGCCTGGGATGGTTCCTCGCCACACGCGACGGGCGGTCGCTCGCCTGGCACACGGGGCTCTGGGAGGGGCGCTATTCGGCGCTGTACCTGAAGGTGCTGGGAGAGACGCCCGCACAGCGGCTGACGCTGATTCTCCTCGCCAACAGCGATGGGCTGCAGTGGGAGACGCGCCTCGACGAGGCGGCGATCGAGCGGTCGCCGTTCGCGACGGCCTTTCTCGCGGCGTTCCCGGCGCGCCATCGCTGAAGGTGACTCAAATCGCCGGCAGCACCTGCCGGATGTGCTGCGCAAAGGTACTGACCACGGCCGACGGTTGCTTGCTGTCGACCATCACGCCGATCCCAACGCTCGGCAGCGGGGGGAGTCCGCTCTCGTCGGAGAGGACGCGCAGGTCGTCGGGGACCGCGGTTCGCGTGAGGACGGCGATTGCCTGGCCGGAGCGGACGACGGCGGTGAGGCCGGCGAGCGACGCGCTCGCGTAGGCCACTCGATAGGCACGTCCTGCGGCGTCGAGGCTGCGGCGCGCCGCGCGATGGTCAAGCGTGTCGGGATCGGTGAGGGCCAGGCGGAGCGGCTTGCGATGCGCCGCGTTGGAGCCGTCGGCGCCGACCCATACCAGCGGCTCGCGCCGGATGATGGTGCGCCCATTCTCGCTTTCGGCGAACGACGTGAGCGCGAGATCGAGGGCGTGACGATCCAGCTGCTCCAGCAGCCGAGGCGTGTGGGCGCAGTGCACCTCGACGTGCACCTTGGGATGGAGGCGGGCAAAGCCCCGCAGCAGGTGGGGGAGAAAGCGCACGGCGTAGTCGTCGGGACAGCCAAACCGTATGGTGCCGGAGAGTCCGCGCCCCGACAGCTCGGCGAGCGCCTCGTCGTGGTACTGGAGGATGCGATGCGCATGGGCGAGGAGCCGGGTGCCCTGCGCAGTGAGGTGCACGCCGCGCCCCGTCCGCTCGAGCAGCGGGTGGTCGACGATGCGCTCCAGCCGTTGCACCTGCAGGCTGATGGCCGCCTGCGTGCGTCCGATGCGCGTGGCGGCGCGGCTCAGCGCCCCCATCTCGGCGATGACGACGAAGGTGCGCAGGAGGTCGATGTCGAGGGTGTCGCTCATGACATAGCGCTCGCTTATAGCTCCGATAAGAACTATTAGCCCTGCTTGAGAATCGCCACCCCCGCGCTAGTGTGGTGCGCACGATTCCCCGGAGGCCGCCGTGTCGCGAAACGCCGATCCCGTATTCTGGCGCGATGTCCGCGCGCACCTGATCCGCTACGGCGGACGCTTCGAGCCGCTCATCATCGAGCGGGCGGAGGGGAGCTTCGTCTACGACGCCGACGGGCGCGCGATCCTCGACTTCACGTCGGGGCAGATGAGTTCACTCCTCGGACATGGGCATCCGGAGGTCGCGGCTGTCGTCGCCGACTACGCGCATCGCCTCGACCATCTCTTCAGCGGGATGCTCTCGCGCTCCGTCGTCGACCTGGCGCGCGGCCTGGCCGAGGTGACGCCGGAGGGGCTTGATCGCGTCCTCCTGCTCAGTACAGGTGGGGAGTCGAACGAGGCGGCGATCAAGCTGGCCAAGCTTTACACGGGGGGGCACGAGATCGTCGGCTTCGCCCAGTCGTGGCACGGGATGACAGGGGGCGCCTCGGCGGCGACCTACTCCGCCGGGCGCAAGGGTTACGGGCCGGCGGCGGTCGGGTCGCTGGCGATCCCCGCGCCTAACGCCTATCGCCCGGCCTTCGAGCGCGGTGGCGTCGCCGACTGGCGCGGGGAGCTCGACTATGGCTTCGACCTCATCGATCGCCAGTCGAGCGGGAACCTCGCCGCCTTCATTGCCGAGCCGATCCTGAGTTCCGGCGGGCTGCTCGAACTCCCAGTGGGCTACCTCGCGGCGCTCAAGCAGAAGTGCGAGGAGCGCGGGATGCTGTTGATCCTCGACGAGGCGCAGACCGGAATGGGGCGCACCGGCCACCTGTTTGCCTTCGAGCGCGACGGTGTCACGCCGGACATCCTCACCCTCTCCAAGACGTTAGGCGCGGGACTCCCGCTCTCGGCGGTGATGTGCTCCGCCGATGTGGAGGAGCGCTGCCACGAGCGCGGCTTCCTCTTCTACACGACGCACGTCTCCGATCCGTTGCCGGCGGCGGTAGGGCTCAAGGTGCTGGAGGTCGTGCAGCGCGACGCCCTCACGGAGAGGGCGCGCGCGATGGGCGAACGGCTCGAGCGCGGGTTGCGCGCGCTGCAGCAGCGCCACGAGTGCATCGGCGATGTACGCGGTCGCGGGCTGCTGCGCGGCGTGGAGATCGTCGCCGATCGCGTGACCAAGGCCCCTGCCTCCGAACTGGGGGCCGCCATCACGCGCGCCTGCATGTCGCTGGGGCTCAGCATGAACATCGTGCAACTGCCGGGGATGGGCGGCGTCTTCCGCATCGCGCCGCCCCTCACCGTTCGCGAGGAGGAGATCGACCTCGGCGTGGAGCTCCTCGGCAAGGCCATTGCTTCAGTCACCCGCTGATCGAAGGTCCAACCCCTGGCCTTCGTCCGTGAAACCCCGTGTTCTCTACGGTCAAACGGCACGCTCTTCACACTTTTCGCGACAAGGTCACCGTGCAACTCATCGTCGAGAACCTTCGCAAGACGTATCCCAATGGCGTGCGCGCCCTCGAGGGGATATCGCTGACAGTCGGCGCCGGGATGTTCGGGTTGCTGGGGCCTAACGGCGCTGGCAAGTCGACGCTGATGCGCACGCTTGCCACGCTCCAGCTCCCCGACAGCGGATCGATCCGCTTTGGCGGCATCGACGTGCTCAAGCAGCCGGACGAGCTGCGGCGCGTGCTGGGGTACCTGCCGCAGGAGTTCGGGCTCTATCCCTCGCTCTCCGTCGAGGTCACGCTCGATCACTTCGCGGCGCTCAAGGGGGTGCTCGACGGACGTCAGCGCAAGGCGCTCGTCGCCGAGCTCCTGCAGCAGACCAACCTCCACGACGCGCGCCGGAAGTCGGTGGGCTCGCTCTCCGGCGGGATGAAGCAGCGACTGGGCATCGCGATCGCCCTGGCCGGCTCGCCCAAACTGCTGATAGTCGACGAACCCACCGCCGGGCTCGATCCCACGGAGCGGCATCGCTTCCTGAATCTCCTGGCCGAGATCGGGCAGGAGGTCGTGGTGCTGCTGTCGACGCACATCGTGGAGGACGTGCGCGAGCTGTGCCAGGCCATCGCCATCGTCGACAAGGGGCGTGTCGTACTCTCCGGCGACCCGCGCCACATCGTCGACACCCTGCGCGGCAAGGTCTGGCGCCGGCAGGTGGACAAGCGTGAACTCCCGGCGCTGCGGGCCACGCATCGCGTGATCTCCACGCAGCTTCTCGCGGGCGTCCCGGTGGTGCATGTCTACGCCGACTCGGCGCCGGCGGGATTCGATCCGCTGGAGCCAGACCTCGAGGACGTCTACTTCTATCACCTCGCCCATGGCGAGGCGCTCGCGGCGGCATGACGATGTTTGGCGCCGTCTATCGCTTCGAGCTGCGCTATCACCTCACGCGCCCCATCACCTGGCTGTACTTCGTGCTGTTCATGGCCGGGTCGTTCGCCTTCGTGTCGACCGACACGATCGGCATTGCCGGCGGCTCCGGCATGGTGATGCGCAATGCGCCGTCGGTAATCGTGCGATCGATGCTCCTCATCGTGGTGCTTGGACAGATCGTCGTGTCCGGCCTGGTGGGGAGCTCGGTGCTGCGCGACTATCAGTTCCGCACGCACGAGTTGGTCTTCACGACGCCCATCACCCGATTTGCCTACCTCGGCGGGCGCTTCCTTGGCGCGTTCACCGTGATGGTCATTGTGCACGCCGGGATGGTCATCGGGATGGTGGCGGGGAACGCGATGCCGTGGCTCGACAAGGCGCGCCTCCTCCCGCTCGACCTCGCCAGCTACATCGTCCCCTTCTTCACGCTGATCGTCCCGGCGATCCTCGTGATCTCGGCGATCTTCCTGGCGGTGGGGGCGGCCACGCGCAGCGCGTTCGCCATTCATACGCAGGGGATCGTCCTGCTCATCGTGTGGAGCATCGCCCAGTCGCTGATCGGGAAACTCGACAACAAGACGATTGCGGCGCTGCTCGATCCCGTGGGGCTGACGGCGTTCGAACTGGCGACGCGCTACTGGTCGGTGGCCGAGCGGAACACGCAGGCGGTGACATTGGGCGGCGTCCTGCTGGCCAACCGGCTGCTGTGGACGGTGGCGGCGCTCGCCCTGGCCGCTCTCACGGTGTCGCTCTTCCGCTTCCGGAGCGCCCCTCCCTCGCTGGCGCGCAAGCGGCGCGCGGTGGAGGAGGGGGCGCCGAGCGTGGAGGTGTCGTCGCTGACGCCGTCGATCGCTGTCGATACGCAGACCGTGGGCTGGCGCCCGTGGTGGGTGCAGTTCGTGTCGACCACGCAGATGTCGTTTCGCAGCATCGTCAGGCAGCTCCCGTTCGCCGTGATCGTCGCGGTAGGGCTGATCAACCTCGGGATTGCCGCCACGTACGCGGAAGTGGTGTTCGGGCAGGCGGCGTGGCCGGTCACGTACACGGTCGTCGAGGTGATCAACGCGCAGTTCGCCCTCTTCTTCATGGTGCTCATCGCGCTCTTTGCCGGGGAACTGGTCTGGCGCGAACGCGAACTGAACGCCGACCAGATGGTCGATGCGCTTCCCGGGCAGACGAGCGCCACCATGCTGGGGAAGGTGGTGGGGCTCGTGCTGGTGGAGGCGGCGCTGCTCGCCCTCCTCATGATGGCGGGGATGCTGTACCAGCTCGCCGTTGGCTACCGGCACCTGGAGCCGCTGCTCTACCTGAGCTACCTGTTCGGGACCGTGCTCCCCGGGCTTGTGCAGCTGACGGTTCTGGCGGTCCTGATCCATGTCGTCGCCAACCAGAAGTACCTGGGGCACGCGCTGGTGATCTTCGCTTTCATCCTGCGCAAGCTCGCGCCGACGATGGGGTTCGAGCATCCGCTGCTGCGCTTCGCCGAGACGGCGCCGCTCCGCTACTCCGACATGAACGGCTACGGACCATATGTGCCAGGCCTGGTGTGGACGGCGCTGTACTGGACCGCCGTGGCCGCGCTCTTCGGCGTGCTGGCGTACCTGTTCTGGGTGCGCGGGACCGAGCCAACCTGGCCGGTGCGCAAGCGCGTGGCGTGGCAGCGATGGCGCGGCGCGACGCGCGGCGTGGCGCTGGGCTCGGTGAGCGTGGGCGTGGTCGCCTTCGGCGTCCTGTTCAACAACGCCAATCGCGTCACGCACTGGAAGAGCAGCACCACGATCCGGCACGAGAAGGCCGCTTATGAGACGCAGTACAAGCCGCTGGAGCGCCTGGCGCAACCGCGACTCATCGCGGCCGACGTGCGCGCCGACCTCGTACCCGAGCGCCTCTCCTTCGGCGTGAGCGGGACGTACACCTTCGTGAACCATCACCCTGCCCCCATCGAGTCGCTGCTCGTGGTGGTGCTCAATCGCGACGTGCAGGTGGACTCGCTCGCATGGGGGCGGCCGGCCACGACGCTGGTGGACGACGCGTCGCAGAACGTGCGCCTGTATCGCCTGGGGACTCCGCTCGCGCCTAACGACACGCTCAGGCTGCGGTACCGGGCGCACTACGACTGGCGCGGCTTTCCGTCCGGTGGGCCCGATACCTCGACGGCGACGATCAACACCCGCAACGCGATCGCGACCAACGGGACGTTCCTCAACTTCGAGTACTTCCCGTTCCTCGGCTACCTCTCGTGGCGAGAGCTGGAGTCGGACAATGCGCGGCGCAAGGAAGGGTTGGCACCACGGGTGCGTGCTGCGCTGCTCGAGGACGAGGCGGCGCGCGACCGGACCTACCTCGGGATCAACGCCGACTGGATCGACTTCCGGGCCACCGTGAGCACCGCGCCAGACCAGATCGCCGTTGCACCGGGAGAGCTGGTGCGGGAGTACATGGAGAACGGGCGCCGCGTGTTCGAGTATCGTTCGCCCGACAAGATGCTCGCGTTCTACTCGTTTCTGTCGGCGCGCTATGAAGTCAGGCACGACCAGTGGAACGGGATCCCGCTCGACATCTACTATCACAAGGGGCACGAGTTCAACCTCGACCGGATGGTCGCGTCGATGCACGCGTCGCTCCAGGACTTCTCGACGCGCTACTCGCCGTTCCAGTTCCGGCAGTTCCGCATCGTCGAGTTCCCCCGCTATTCACAGTTTGCGCAGGCCTTTCCGGCGACGATTCCGTTCTCGGAGAACATCGGCTTCATCCTGCGCGCGGCGGCGACCGCCGACGGCATCGACACGCCGTTCTACGTGACGTCGCACGAGATTGCGCACCAGTGGTGGTTCCACCAGGTGGTGGGGGCGAATGTGCAGGGGGCCACGATGCTCTCCGAGTCGCTCGCCAACTACTCGGCGATCCTGGTGATGGAGAAGACGTTCGGCGCCGACAATATCCGCAAGTTCCTGCGCCAGCAGCTCGATGGCTATCTGGTTGGGCGAGGGCGCGAGGCCAAGGCCGAGCGCCCGCTGATGCGCGTCGAGAACCAGATGTACATCCACTACAACAAGGGGTCGCTGGCGTTGTACGCGCTGCGCGACCTGATTGGCGATGCGGCGATGAATCGCGCCCTGTCGCGCTTCGTGGCCGACAAGAAGTTCAAGGGAGCACCGTTTCCCACGAGTCGCGAGTTGGTGGCCTACTTCGAGCGCGAGACGCCGGACTCGTTGCGCTATGTGCTCGATGACCTGTTCCGCACCATCACGCTGTGGGACAACGAGGTCGAGGACGGAAGCGTGACGAGGCGCGCCGACGGAGGGTACGACGTGGCCATCCGCCTGCGCGCGGGGAAGGTCCGTGCCGATTCTCTGGGGAACGAGCGTCCCGCCGAGATGTCGGACTACGTGGACATTGGCGTGTTTGGGGCCGTGGATTCGACGGCGGTGCTGGGGAAGCCGTTGTACATGGCCAAGCATCGCCTCAGTGCGGGCGACACCACGGTGCATGTGGTGGTGCGCGAGGCGCCGCGGATGGTTGGGGTCGATCCGTACAACAAGCTCATCGACCGCGATCCCAGCGACAACGTGATGTCGGTGAAGGTGCCGTAGCGCCGCGTCGAAGCTCCGCAGCGTAGCACAGCGTAGCGCTGCGCTCACGCGTTCGTAGCGCTCGCGCGTTCATTGCGCTCGCGCGTTCATTGCGCGAGTGTCGCGTCCCGGCGCAGATTTCGGCCGTGTCCCGGTCGGTCTTCGTCCTGCAGCGTGAGGTGGCATCATGGCGCGTTCGGCATACCAGTCGCTTCTTGCCGCGCTCGAGGAGCGCTTCACGCGTCACCCGGCTCGTCACGCGGGGGTCGCGTGGTCGCAGGTGCGCAAGCGGCTCGACGCGTCGCCGGAGAAACTCGCCGCACTGGCGGCGATGGAGGAGAGCGGCGGTGAGCCCGACGTCGTGGGGGTCGATGACACGACGGGCGCCATCGTCTTCATGGACTGTTCGGACGAGAGTCCCGAGGGGCGCCGGTCGCTGTGCTACGATCGTGCGGCGCTCGACGCGCGCAAGGAGGCCAAGCCGACCGGCGCGGCGGTGGAGATGGCGGCGAAGATGGGGATCGCGCTGCTCACCGAGGCGGAGTACCGCACGTTGCAGACGTTAGGCACGTTCGATCGCAAGACGTCGAGCTGGGTGGCGACGCCGCCGGCGATTCGCAAGCTCGGCGGCGCTGTCTTCTGCGACCGTCGCTACGATCAGGTCTTCCTCTACCACAACGGGGCGCAGTCGTACTACGCGGCGCGGGGCTTTCGCGGCGTGCTGCGGGTGTAGCGCCCCAGGAGCGGTAGCACTCCCTTTTCACCACGTCCATGCGCCCGATTCGCCTCGATCGCTCACTCGCCCGTTGCCTCCTCGTCGCCTCGCTCTGCGTGCTTGGCCTTCGACCGCTGCATGCGCAGCGGCGTGCGCCGACGGTGGACGACCTCCTCAACCTGGAGTCGGTGGGCGGCGCGCAACTTTCGCCCGACGGGCGCTGGGTCGCGTTCACGGTGACCTCCACCGACTGGAAGGGGGACACCTTCGTCTCGCAGCTGTGGGTCGCCGACGCATCGAGCGGGGCGCGGCGTCAGCTCACGCGCGACCCCAAGGGGGTGAGCGGAGTCCAGTGGTCGCCCGACGGTGCCTGGCTCAGCTTCCTCAGTGCGCGCGAGGAAGGAAAGAGTCAGCTCTTCGCCTTGCGGCTGGATGGGGGCGAGCCTTTGCGCCTGACGAGCAGCGAGCGCGGGGTGGGCAACTATCGATGGTCGCCGAGTGGGCGCACGATCGCCTTCACCTCGAGTGGCGACGAGGCGAAGGGGGCCAAGGAACGGCTGGAGCAGTACGGCGCCTTCGAGGTGGTCCGTCGCGACTACGCGTTTTCGCACCTCTACACCATCGACGTCAATGCCGCGCTCTCGTCGCCGCAACCCGGGCGCGCTCGCACCTCGGGGACCAACTACACGGTGCAGTCGTTCGCCTGGTCGCCCGACGAGACGCGGATTGCCTTCTCGGCGACGCTCAATCCCGACCTCATCCAGGGGAAGACGGCGAACCTCTACATTGTGACGCTCGGCGGTGCGGCTGCCGGAGGCGACGCGGTGCGACCGCTGGTGACGCAGCCGGGGCCCGACAACTCTCCCGTCTGGTCGCCGGATGGGACGCAGATCGCCTTCTCGAGCACCATGGGGAGCGAGCGGTACTTCGCGTCGAACAGCCGCATTGCCGTGGTGCCGGCCGCGGGTGGGACGCCGACGTCGCTCACCGATGCCTTCGATGAGAACCCGAACCTGATCGACTGGCGCGCCGGCGCCATCTGGTTTGCCGGGGCGCAGCGCACCGCGAGTCACCTGTTCAAGCTCGATCCGTCCACCAGGCGCATCACGCGCGTCTCCGGTCCCGACGGGGCGATGATCGGCGGCGTGTCGCTCAGCGCCGATGCGTCGAGCGCTGCCTTCACGCTCAGCTCACCGACGGCGCTCCCCGAGATTGCGGTGAGCCCGGTGGCCGCGTGGGCGCCGCGCGTGGTGACGGACGCCACGCGTCAGCTGCAATCGCTGCAAGTGGCGTCGCGCGAGGTGATCTCGTGGAGGTCGCGCGATGGCGCGACGATCGAGGGGATCCTCATCAAGCCCGCCAACTTCGACCCGGCGCGGAAACACCCGCTCCTTTGCGTCATCCACGGCGGGCCGACCGGGACCGATCGCCCAGCGCTCCCCGACAATCGCTACTACCCGGTCGACATCTGGGCGGCGCGCGGCGCGCTCGTTCTCAAGGTCAACTATCGGGGGAGCGCAGGATACGGGCAGGCATTCCGCACGCTCAACGTGCGCAACCTGGGGGTCGGTGATGCATGGGATGTGTTGAGCGGCGTCGACTTCCTCATCGCCAAGGGCTGGGTCGATCCCGCCAGGGTGGCGTCGATGGGGTGGAGCCAGGGTGGGTACATCAGCGCCTTCCTCACGACGACGTCGACGCGCTTTGCGGCGATCTCCGTGGGTGCGGGAATCTCCAACTGGGCCACGTACTACTACAACACCGACATCACGCCGTTCACGATCAACTACCTGGGCGACGATCCCGCGGCAGACCCGGCGATCTACGACAAGACCTCGCCTATGCACTACATCAAGCAGGCGCGCACCCCGACGCTCATCCAGCACGGCGAACTCGATCGGCGCGTCCCGATCGCCAATGCGTACGAGCTGCGACAGGGGCTCGAGGATCGCGGCGTCCCGGTCGAGATGATCGTCTACAAGGGATACGGCCACGGGATCACAAAGCCGAAGAGCATGCGCGCCGTCATGCAGCACAACCTGGCCTGGTTCAATCACTACCTGTGGGGCGACTCGCTTCCCGACCTGCGGCTGCTGGGGAAGAACTGAACTCGAGCGCAGCATGACTCGCGTGCGCTGTGCGGCGTGGGTCGCCTGGATGGTCATCGCGACCGCGACGGCGCAAGCCCAGGTGGATTCCACGCGCGCGTGGACGTTCACGCTCGAACAGCGCTACGGAGCGCGCGCGGGGGCGGAGCTGGCGGAGCCCACCAGCCTGGCGGTCGATGCGCAGGGGCGGCTCTACGTGGTCGATGCGCGTCCAGTCGCAATCAAGGTGTTCACCCCCGATGGAAAGCTGCTGCGGACGATTGGACAGCAGGGGAGTGGCCCGGGCGAGTATCGAGGTGCCTGGATCGCGATTCGCGGGCGCTACCTGGCGGTGCACGATGCCGGTCAGTCGCGCACCACGGTGTTCGATACCTCGGGGCGCCTGCTGCGTAGCTGGAGCAGTGCCTGTTGCCATCACAACGAGATCCAGGTCGATTCCGCATACCGTGTCGTTGTGCCGGCGCCGTCGCGAGGCGCGAGTCAAGGTGGCGCGATCCGCCGGATTCTCTATGTGCGATTCTCGATCGAGGGAGAGCCGATCGATACGCTCGCCATCGAGGCGGGGGGTGACGAGCGCCTCTGGACTGTCTCGCGAGCTGACCTTCCGCAGAAGCCGGCTGACGGTGCGACGTCGATCGTGATTCCGTTCACGCCCGCGCAGCTGTTCGCGCTTCACCCGCAGGGCGGAGCTGTTACGGGGTGGTCAGGCGAGTATCGCATCATGCGTGTTGGAGGCGGGCGTTCTGGGAGCGCGTATGTCACGCGACGCTGGACGCCGCGACGCATTCCCGACGAGCTGCGTCGCTCGCGTGTGGATTCGGCCATCGCCCAGCTGACGCCGATGATCGGCGTCGCCAATGCGCGGCGCGTGGTGCGCCTCGAAGATGTGCCGCTGCTGGAGCCCGCGTTCACGCGGCTGTTGGTGGATGCGGAAGGGAATACCTGGGTGCGGCGACTGCTGGGCGGCAGCGACCGGCAGACCGTCTTTGAAGTGTTTGGTCCGCATGGTGAGTTCGTTGGGCGTGCCACGTTGCCGGCACCGCTGCCCGCGTGGGGGGCGTCGCCTTTGCCCCGGGGGCGATCTATGTGCGAGTCGAGTCGCCGGACGGTGCGCCGGAGATCCTTCGATTCCGCGTCACGAGACGCTGACGGAACGCGGAGAGGTTGGAATGACCGAACACGACGCGCCGCCCGACGGCGGCAAGCAGAACGCACTCGAAGCGCTGCGCCACGAGGGCGCGCGCTTTCTCCATGCGCTGCGTCATGACGACACGGCTGGAGCGCTGGCGCTGCTCCAGGCGACGCCTGCACTCGTGCGTACCAGCATCCACGCGGCGGCCGCCGTCGGCGATACGGCGATAGTGCAGGAGTTTCTCGACGCCGACCGTTCGCTGGCAACGCAACGCATCCCTGGCGACGACATCGAGCCGCTGCTGTATGCCGTGTCCCAGGACATCAAGGAAGCGTTAGGCGTTGGGACCGCGGCGCGGCTGGCGGCGGTGCGCGCGCTTCTCGATGCCGGAGCCGACCCCAATGCGGCGGCGCCGCTCCCCGATGTGTCAGACACCATTCCCGCGCTCTACTTCCCATGCGTGCGCGGCAACGTGGCGGTGGCGCGCCTGCTGCTCGAGCGCGGCGCCAGGCCCACGGATGGCGAGAGCCTCTACCACGCGGCCCAGCACGATCACCGCGCCTGCCTCGAACTCCTGGTGGAGTTTGGCGCCGACGTGAGTCGCGGCCCCACGCCGTACGGCAACACCCCGCTGCACTTCCTTGCTGCGCACACACCGGACAACCAGGTCACCCCCAGTGCGATGCGCGGGCTGCGCTGGCTCCTCGAGCACGGCGCCGACCCCAACGTGCCGAGCCATGCCGGGAGGGCCAACCAGCCGCAAGCGGGGGA
Organism: Gemmatimonadaceae bacterium; assembly: GCA_020852815.1. Taxonomy (NCBI): domain Bacteria; kingdom Pseudomonadati; phylum Gemmatimonadota; class Gemmatimonadia; order Gemmatimonadales; family Gemmatimonadaceae; species Gemmatimonadaceae bacterium. Next base: position 237,901 of record JADZAN010000002.1, read on the forward strand.
GACGCCGTTGCTGCGCGCGGCGGCTGTCGGGCACGGGGAAGAGGTCCTGCGTGCGCTCGTGGAGCACGGCGCGCGCCTCGACGTGCCGCGCGACGACGGTGCCACCGCGTACCAACTCGCCGTGCGCGCCGGCAATGTTGAAGGCGCGACATACCTCGCCTCGGTTGGTGCCGATACCACGTTGCGCGCGGTGGATCAGTTGTTAGGCGCCTGCGCCATCGGTGACACGGCTGCCGCGCGGCGGGACGTCGAGGAACATCCGGGTATTCTCTCGACACTCGGCCCCAGCGAGCGCGATGCGCTGGGGCTCGCGCTTGCGCGTGGCAACTTCGACACGGTGCGCCTGATGGTCGCACTCGGCTGGCCGCTCACGCAGGAGGGAGAGTGGGGCGGGACGCCGCTCCACTGGGCGGCGTGGAATGGCCAGGTGGAGATGGTACGACTCCTCCTGGCGGCGGGCGCGAGCGTGAACGTGCGCGACACGCGGTACGGCAGCTCGCCCATCGCCTGGTGCGCGCACGGCTCGCGCTACTGCGAACGCGGGAATGACGAGGACTACCCGGCGATCGTGCACCTTCTACTCGACGCCGGGGCGACGCGCGCCGAGTCGTTCAATCGATGGAACGAGTCTCCCGAAGGCATGGCGCGGCCGAGTGTGGTGGAGGCGCTGAGGGCGCGTGGCTTTGCAGATTAGGTGACACGCGGGTGCGCGTCGTGAGCAGCTATGAGGCGCGTTGCACGGAGGGTAACTCGAACCGCGTCGAACGCGGGAGGAATCGGTGAGCACAGTCCTGTGGGCCAACGTGCTGGTGGATGGCGCCGTGACGTCCGATGAAAGCGATCACCTGGCGCTCTATCAGCATGCCGAGCGGCTGGATGCGATCACGCGGGAGTTGCAGCTGAAGCCATTCCTCGAGATCTGCGACACGACCGACCAGCGCTACAACGTGGAGGGGCACGAGCTGCCGCCTGGCATGACGTCCACCAACGAGCTAATGGCGGCCGAGGGGAGCTGGATGCCGCTGGCCGGGGCGCTGGCGATGCTGGAGGCGCTGCGCGGGCACATCGTCGCGAAGAACGTGCGCTTCGGCCTGTTGCGCAACCAGCAGGCGCAGGTGTTGGCCGAGTTGGATGAGGTGATCGCCTTCGCGCGCGAACACGCGGTGCGCGAAGGGGAGTTCAACTTCGCTGTGGTGATGTAGGGGAGGGTGCACCCGCCGGCGCCGTGAGCATGCAGGACACACTCACGACGCCTGATGCGGAGCGGATGTGTTGCAGCCGTCACGCCGCCGCAAGCACCTCCCGCTCGAGTCGCGCGTAGCTCGTCTCCATTCCCTTGGTCATCCCTGTGCCGAGGATCATGTCGCGCAGCTCCTTGCTTGGGTAGGTGATGATGATACTCACCAGCGTCCCACCCTGTACTGGAGTGAGCGTGAGCTCGTTGCGCGTCGCGGGCCCCGGCATTCCGATCATCGACTCGGTGGTGACGGCGCGATACGGCGGGTGAATCTCCAGCAGCTCGCCCTCGAAGCCGAAGCGCTGCGTCCCATCCTCCTTCTCCCATTCGTAGCGATAGCGCTCCCCGACCTTGGTGGCGACTTCACACACGGGCATCGTCCAGCCGTCGGGGCCCAGGAGCCAGCGCCTCATGAGCGCCGGTTCCTGGTGGGCGCGCCAGACCTGGGCAGCGTTGCCGCGAATCACGCGACTCACGCGCACCTGCGTGTCGCTCAGGAGTTGCGCCTCGGTGCCACGCGAGGCGGCAAACGAGGCGAGGTCGGCGAGGACGGCGTCGATCTGTCCCATCGCCGAACGCATCCCTTCCATCATCCCCATCTTCACCAGTTGTTCCATGGCCTCGATGCTGGGGAAGGTGGTGACGCTGCGGAAGCGCGAGCCGGTGGGAGTGGACTCGAAGTTGAAGACCATGCGCATGGTCGGCATCGCCGAGTTAGGCTCGCCGGCGCTGTCCGAGAAGCCGTCCTCCACCTCGAAGCGCCGCTGCGGTTCGACGGCGAGGAATCGGAACCAGCCGCGCGAGATTGCCCCGTCGGGTCCGGTCATGTAGTAGTGCGAGCGCCCGCCGACCGCCATGTCGTGCTGCAGGAAGGTGGCGGGCCACTGCTCCGGCCCCCAGAAGCGCTCCAACTGGCGCGGGTCGGCGTAGGCATCCCAGAGGCGCTCGACCGGGACGGGGTAATCGGCGACGACCGTGAGGGTGAGGTCGTGCGGGTTGGAGGAGACGTCGGTGATCGGCATGAGGGGGTTACTCCGTGGAGGGGCGCGGTTGGGCGAGGATGGCGTCGAGCTGGGCGAACCGAGAGGCCCAGAGCTGCTCGAGCTGGGAGAGGAGGGCGCGCGCCTGGGCGAGGCGCTCGGGATTCCCGCGGACGATGCGTTCGCGGCCGTTCGGATGCTTGGTCACGAGTCCCGCCTCCTCGAGTACGGCGATGTGCTTCTGCACCGCGGCGAACGACATGTCGTAATGCGCGGCGAGCGCCGAGACCGAGGCCGGCCGGTCCGAGAGCAGGCGAGCGACGATGTCGCGACGAGTGGCATCGGCCAGGGCGCGAAAGAGCCGATCGATATCGGCATCGGGGAGTGGAAAACGTACAACCATGTGGTTGTATGATACGGAGGCAGTTGTGATTGCGCAAGGGTGGATGCTCGGCGAACGGGGCGCAGGTGTCTGACCCCAGCTCTCACCCCAACGCTAACCCTGCCGCCGGTGACCGATTCGGCCATCGCCGGGGTCGATCTACAGGATCCGTCGTCTGCCCGCGGGCGACACGGCGCGCGCATTCCGCGATTCCCATGATGCACCCACCGAACGCTTCGCACTCGCTCGTGGCCTCGCGCCGCGCGACCCGTTGCCTCCCTCTCGTCGCCCTGGCGGCGGCGCTGGTACTCGGCGCCTGCTCCGACGTAGGCCCGGGCGAGCCGTGCGGCGGAATCCTCATGGTGGATGCGAAGGCCGTGCTCCCCGACACGGGGATCGGCGCCCGCGGCAACGCCACGATCGGCTTCATCGAGTCCGAGCCGAATCGCACGCTCGACGAGACGGCGCTCATCGTCTGGACCTTTCCGCCACCTAACGAGTCGTTCGCCGACGCCCCGCCGCGCGTGCGCGTGTTGGCAGACGACGGGCGCATCTTCCTCGACCTCACCGCCACCCCGGCGTACCAGGGGTCGTGGTACGTGCGACAGGCCGTGCCCAAGGGGGCGCTGCGCGACTCGATCGTCACCGCCTTCAAGGCGGGGCGCGTGGCGGTTGAGTTCGCGCTGCCGAATGCCGCGCGCGCAACGACCGTTCGTCCCACCGTTCGCTACGCTGGCCGGACGCCGGTCGTCATGTGCATCTGACCTGATTGCTCCTGCAGTCCGGCGCAGCGACATTCTCCGGCGTCACGTGGCGGTGTACGCCACCACGGGCGCCGGTTCCCTCACTCACCTCGTCATGACCCGCTCGCTCCTCGTCGTCTCGGTTGCCCTGGCTACGCTCACGGCGACGCGCACCTCCGCGCAGTACCGACTCCCCCCCGACGACACGGTGCGGACGATCCTCGCCGAGCAGGTGGGACCAAAGCGCACCGCCGGCGTGGTGATCGGGTTGATGGAGGCCGACGGGAAGACGCGGATCCTGAGCGCCGGGAAGGCGGACAACGGGAGCCTTGCACTCGACGGCGACGTGGTTTTCGAGATCGGGTCGATCACCAAGACGTTCACCAACGCGATCCTTGCCGACATGGTGCGCAAGGGCGAGGTGAGTCTCGACGACCCGGTGCAGAAGTTCCTCCCCGCCACCGTCAAGGTCCCCACGCGCAACGGGAAGGAAATCACGCTCCTCGACTTGGCGACGGCGTCGTCCGGACTTCCCGGTATGCCGAGCAACTTCACGCCGAAGAACCCGGGGAATCCGTATCTCGACTACACGGTCGACCAGATGTACGAGTTCCTCAGCGGCTACACGCTCACGCGCGACATCGGGTCGCGCTACGAGTACTCGAACCTCGGCATGGGGTTGTTAGGTCACGCGCTGGCGCTCAAGGCGGGGAAGCCGTATGCCGATCTCGTCACCGAGCGCGTACTCAAGCCGCTGGGGATGAAGGACACGCGCATCGAGCTGACGGCGGACATGCAGCGCCGCCTCGCTTCGGGCCACAACGCGGCTGGCAACATCGTCCCCAACTGGGACATCCCGACCCTGGCCGGCGCCGGCGCGTTGCGTTCGACGGTGCGCGACATGCTCAAGTATCTCGCCGCCAACCTCGACTCCACCAGCAAGCCACTCGGCCCCACGCTGGCGATGACGCACACCTCGCGTCGCCCCACGACGAGTCCGGCGATGACGATGGGGATGGGGTGGCACATCCTCAAGCTCGCGGGGGGGAGCATCGTCTGGCACAACGGCGGGACCGGCGGCTATCGCACCTTCACCGGCTTCGACCCGGTCAAGCGCGTGGGCGTCGTGGTCCTCTCCAACTCGGCGATCTCGGTCGACGACATCGGCTTCCACATGATCGATCCGACCTTCCCGCTCACCAAACCGCCGGTGCAGCGCACGGAGATCGCGGTCGATGCCGCGCTTCTTTCGCGCTACGAGGGGACGTATGAACTCACGCCCAAGCTGCAGCTGACGGTGACAGTGGAGAACGGCTCGCTGATGATCCTCCCCACCGACCAGCCCAAGTACCGGGCGCGCGCCTATGCGGAGAAGGACTTCTTCATCCCCGAGGTGCCGGCGGAAGTGAGCTTCGTGCTTGGCGAAGATGGGAAGGCGACGCAGCTCGTGCTTCGGCAGGCGGGCGGAGCGATGGTGGCGAAGCGGGTGAAGTAGGGGACGCGGCGCCGCTGGCGGCCGCTACGGTGAAGCAAGCGAGCTGCAACGAGGCGGCGTGACGCGAAGCGTCTTCGCGGGGAGCATGTCGGTCGCCATAGCGTTGGGGCGGGAGCCGTAGCTGCCCTCGAAGGAGATCGTTGTGCGGACGCAATCAGCGCGGCTTGCATGCCTCGTACTCCTGCATGCCCCTCTCGCCTGACGGGCGCCGGACTGCGCGACGCCGGCGGCGGAGCGATACTGCATGGATTGCGCGGTGATCTGGGCGAAGGGCGCACCCAGCGTCATCATCAGCACCGAGATCGGCGTCAGCATTGGCAGGGAGCGGTTGGGCATGTGGGCACTCCAGCGTCGGCGGTGTGCGATGAGTGCAGCGGACGATTCTCGCGTCGGCGACGGGCGGCGGGAAGGGCGCGGGGCTCGCACACGCTCGAGATGATGATACGGTTAACTCTCAGAGCATTCGCTTGCGGCGCCGTGGTGGCACGATGCACGGTGTGGCAACACCGGACAGGAAGAGAAAGCCATGCGAGCGGTGCATTCGGCGGCAATCGTCACTTGGTGCCTGGCGGGGCATGCATTGCCGGCGTGGAGTCAGGGCGTGCTTGCGCGTGACAGTGCGGGGGTCGCCGTCCGACACTACGCACGCACTGCCGCTGCGCCAACTCGCTGGCGGCTCGGGCGCACGCCAATTCTGCGCATCGGCGGGGCGGGCGATACGAAGTCCGACTTCTCGGGAGTGCGTGGGGTTGTGCGGTTGAAGGATGGACAGGTCATTGTCGCCGATGGTGGCGCGCTTGAACTACGCGTCTTCGATGCACGTGGGCGATTCTTGCGCGCGTTCGGACGCCGCGGCACCGGCCCGGGAGAACTGGACGGCATGTCGCAGGTGACACGCGTCGGTGACACGATCGTGGTGAGCGACTTCCAGGGGCGTGTGCATGCCTGGACGCCTGATGGCACGCTTCGCCAGTCACGTGGCAGGATGCCGGTTGCCTCGCTCACGACACCTGTCTGGATGGGCCAACTCGGGGGTCGCGTCGATGTCTTCGTCGGAGCTCCCGAGATGTTTCAGTCGTGGACGGGTGATGAGATCCTGACTGTTCCGCTCGTGGTGCGCGATAGCGTGGGTTCGAGTCGCACCATTGCCTCGATTCCTGCTTTCGAGGTGGCGAACGTGAACGGACGGCAGATGCCGGTCTATCTTGGGCCTGCGGCGCGGATGGCGATCAATGCGAATGACGTGTGCGTCGCCTGGAGCAAGGAGTGGCTGGTCACGTGCTACGATGCGAACGGGAAGGCGCGGTGGCGAACGACGCGCAACGTGCCCCTGGGCTCGCTTGCCGACTCCGACAAGGAGGCGTTTCGCGAGAACTTCCGGCAAGGCAATCGCGCGACGCCTCCCGACCGGCGCGAGGCCATCGTGCGCGCCTTCCAGTTCGCGCGCAATCGCCCTGCGATTAGCCGAATCGAGCTTTCGCGAAGTGGTGAACTCTGGATCGGGGAGTGGGTGATCGCGGAGGAGTTGCAGCTGGGGCAACCCGGCTTCACGGTGCCGGATCGCGCGACGATCTGGAGTATCCTCGGACGCGACGGCGCGTGGTTGGCTGATGTCGAACTGCCGGAGCGCTTCCGATTGCTGGAAGCGGGCTCAGACTATGTGGCTGGCGTCATACGTGACGAGGATGATGTTGAGAGCGTGGTTGTCTACCACATCGTGCGGGGCGGCCAGTAGGTGTCCGCCCCCGCCACCCGGACGATCCCACACGCCCCCCTAACACGCAACGCGCGGCCGGCGCCGGTGTACAAGCTGGTTCACCGTCGCACTCCGATCATGACTCGCAATCGCATCCTCGCCGCTCGCATCCTTGCCGTCACGGCCGACGCCATTCAGCTCGGCATCTGGCCGTTGTTCGTCGGTGGAGCCACGTCGCCGGTCAACGACGTGCTGGATGTGGCGGTGGGCGCGGCGATGGTGTGGCTCGTGGGGTGGCACTGGGTCTTCATCCCCAGCTTTGCGGCGGAGCTGATCCCCTTCGTCGACATGGCGCCGACGTGGACGGTGGCGGTGATGATCGCCACGCGCTCCAAGGGCGACCAGTCGCTCCCCGCGGCGCCCACACCCGGTACGCTGCCGACGACGACACCGCGTGCACGGGGGTCGGTCGACTGATCGCATGGCCCGACGCGCGCCGCCGGTGGGTCGACGGATCGTGGCGTCGGTCGTAGGTTGTGCGATCGTCGACCCACACCCGCCACGCCCATGACCTCGCGCCGCACGTTCGTTCGCGATTCGCTCTCGGTCGCCGCCGGCTTCGCCCTCTTCTCGCCCACATCTCGTCAGGCGCTGACCCACTCGCAGCCGCGCGGGGCATCGCCAGGCGCACGCGGCTTGGCCGGTGCCGACGTGCTCACGTTCGACTTGCACCTGCACCCCGGCGCCTTCTTCGGGAAGGGGAGCGCGCAGTACGCCGGCGACCAGGCGGTGATGAAGACGCTGGGCGACATGCACACCGGCGGCATGAACGGCGGCTTCGTCTCGATCGTCTCCGACGGCCCGCTCATCCAGATCGGCGCAACGGGGGTGACGGTGCGCGGCGCCTATGGCGCGGGCGAGGCGGTGGCCGAGTACCAGCGGCAGCTGACGGTGCTGCGCGACCTCCTCCCCAGGGGGAAGGCGCGCATCGTGACGACGGTTGGCGAGTGGGAACGGGCGCGCGCCGATGGCATGGTGGGGGCGTGGCTCTCCTGCGAGGGAAGCGAGATCCTGGACGGCGATCCGGGGCGCGTCGACGTGATCCACGCCGATGGCGTACGCTCGATCCAGCTGGTGCACTACGTCCCCAATGCAGCCGGCGACCTGCAGACGCAACCGGCGCAGCACGGCGGGCTCTCGGCGTTTGGCAAGGCGGTCGTGAAGCGAATGAACGACAAGCGCATGGTGATCGACGTGGCGCACGCGGCCCATGACACGGTGAAGGACGTCGTGGCGCTGGCGAAGGGGCCGATCATCCTGTCGCATTCCATCCTCAAGATCGATGACTCCCGCGTGCTGAACGTGCGCGCCATCACGCCGGAGCACGCACGGCTCGTCGCGTCGACCGGTGGGGTGATCGGCGCCTGGCCCAGTGCGACCAACGCCAGCTTCGACGAGTTTGTCGACAACACCAGGCGGCTCGCCGACGTCGTGGGGGTCGAGCATGTGGGGCTCGGGACCGACATGGACGGCAACCTGCGCCCGGTGCTGGCCGACTACACGCAGTTCCCGGCGTGGACATCGGCACTGCGCGCCAAGGGTTTCAGCGCCGACGAAGTGGCGAAGATCGCCGGCGGCAACATGGTGCGGGTGCTGCGACAGGTAGTGGGGTGAGCGACGTCTCGCGGCTGTCGCGCGGCGCGTCGTGACGCCGTCGGCGGCGCGCGCCGCCGGCCGGTGATTGCGCCGAGGCTCGCCAGTGCGCCTAACGCCTCACCGGAAACCCACCGCGCGCCAGATGTCGGCGCTGCGCCACAACGTGCCGCCCTTCATGACCAGCGAGACACGACGCACATTGGCGATGCGTTCCAGCGGGTTGGCGTCAAGCACGACCAGGTCGGCGAGTTTCCCGGTTTCCAGCGTCCCGAGGCGATCCTCCATCCCCATCGCCTTCGCGCTCACGGCGGTCGCCGCCCGCAGCGCCTCCATCGGCGTGAAGCCGGCGGCCACGTAGAGTTCGATCTCGCGATACACGCTGAAGCCCGGCACCCCTTCGTCGGTCCCGGCGATGACTGGCACCCCCGCCGCGTGCAACGCGCCAATGATGGACAGCGTGCGCGCGAGGCGCGCATGCGCCGTCGCGCTGTCGACCGTGGCGATTCCCATGGCGGCGATGCGCTGCGCGAGGACCGGCGGGAGCTTCGCGATCCCCGGCTGGAAGTTCGCCAGCGGCTCGGCGGTGGAGTGCTGCAGCAGCTCGCCCCACGATGCGGTGGGATCGATGACGGTGCCGCGCTCGCGCAGGTGGGCGATGAGGCGTTGCACGCTGTCACTCGACGCGTCTCCGCGGATGGGGAGATGGGCGATGTGGTCCATTCCCGAGTCGACCGCCGCCGCCACCGTGAGCGCCGTGGGAACGTGCCCGGTGACGGTCATCCCGAGACGGTGCGCCTCATCGGCGATGGCGCGCACCACGGCGGGTGTGAGGAGCGAGTACAGCTTGACCTGTTCGAAGCCTAACGCCCTGTACTTTCGCACCACCGCGCGGCCCTCCTCCGGCGTGGTCGCGTTCTCGGCGCCAAAGGCGTTGGGGCCGCCGCCATCCACGAGCCCGGCAAGCGGCATGCGTGGGCCGAGCGCCAGCCCCGAGTCGACGGTGGCGCGAAAGGGAACAATGAAGTCGACGACGTTCCCCATGTCGCGCGCCGACGTCACCCCCGCCGCGAGGTAGACCGGCCCCCACTCCATCTGCATGAGGTGCGTGTGCATGTCCCACAGGCCGGGCATGATCGTGCGCCCGGTGAGGTCGATGCGTTTCGCGTTTGGCGGAATCGTCACCTGGTCATGCGCCCCAACCGCCGCAATGCGTCCGTCGCTGACCACGACGACGGCGTGCGGAATGGCGTCGCGACCGGTGCCATCGATGAGCGTCGCACCGATGAGGGCAATCGTGCCGCGCGCGACCGGGTGCACCGTGCGCGAGAGCGCGACCAACTCGCGCATGCGGTCGCGCGTGGCGCTGCGGCGCAACTGCGGCAGTGCCTCGTCCAGCGACAGGCGCACCGCTTCCATCGTGAGCCCGCCGCCGCCGGCGGTGCTGAACGCCGCCAGGAGGCCATTGCCATCGAGCCAGACCGACTCCTGTCCCCAGACGACGCCGTTCACGGCGTACCGATCGAGGATGGTCGTGCGCGCGAGCACCTGCACGGTGTCGCGCCCACGCCAGGCGACCTGCACGTCATTGGTAGGGGCGCCGGGGATCACCTTCACCACGGCAGGCCTCCCCTTGGCCAGCCAGTGCCTGACGAGCGGGAAGTGCTGCGCGACCGGCGTTGCGCCGGTGATGGCAAACGGGCGCCCCTGGACAACCACGGTGTCGTGGCGCGACCGGTAGTCGACGATGGCGCGGCTGCCGGCGAGCACCACGCGCGACTCGACCGTGCTTGTGGTATCGGTCAGTCGCGTGGTCGAGAGCGTGCGCGGCGTCCAGTCGGGAGCAAGCGTTGCTTCTGTGCGCAGGTGCGTCCGTCGCCCGCGGTCGACGTAGTCGAGCTCCGTCGTGAAACGGCGAGTGCCGTCGCCCCCCGCCGAGAGCGTCCAGCGTTCGTGACCGACCGGGTAGCCGACGTAGTAGAGGCGGAGCGTATCGCTCCCCGCGACCTGCGACCTCGGGGCGGTGCGCGCGCGCTCCTTCGCCGCCCGCCCGCCGACTTGCGCGAGCGCGTCCGCCGGTGGCGTCGCCACGAGCGCACTGGCAATCGTCAGGAACAAGACGGGCCGCGACGTGCGGCGCGGCCGCCTATCGAGCTGCACGAACGTCTTCCGCATCGCCATTGCCTCGGAGCTGCAGCGTCAATGTTGGGGGTGAGGTGCCGCCAAACCGTGCGTCGAGCGAGACGGTGTGCCGCCCGGGCGCGAGCACCGGCAGTGGAGCGGCGAGCGCGATGCGTGCCTTGGGCTTTCCGCTCGTATCGTACAACTGCACGCCCCCCGTGCTGTCGCTCGCCAGGCGCTCGCCACTCGCGAGCGATACCGGGAGCTCGATGGTGAGGAAGCCGTCGATGCGCACAACGACGCGGTCCACCGTCCCCGCGCCTCCAGTCGCCGCCAACCGGAACTGCAGTGGCTGCGCCGACCATGGCTGCTGGAACGTGAACGTGCTCTGCGTCGGTTCCCCGGGCTGTCGCTCGACGGGCGAGTGCGTGAAGGGCGGCGACTCGACGACCGGCGTCAGCGTCCACACGCTGGCGCCCGTCGGTGCGAGATGGAACTCGTTATGCGCGTCCCGGAGCCGTGCGCGCTGGGCGTTGGTGAACGCGCCGGCGGCCCGCGCCGCCTCCCACTCGCGAATCGCATCCAGCAGCTGCGGCGTAAGCGGGTTGGCGCGCAGCGCCTTCGGGCGCGCCACCATCGCGAAGCCGGCATCGAACCCAGCCGCGCGCGCCAGCATCCACTCCATCTCGGCCAGCGTGGTGCGCTCGGTGAGGAGGTACCAGCCGAGCATGTGCGGCATGTAGTTGCGATCGAACAGCGCCTGGTTGTCGATGCGGTACTGCTGCATGCTCTCGGTGAAGCCGCCGTTCCACGGCTCCCCCCAGTTGTAGTACGACCCGGTGTGCCAGTAGAACGTCTTGCTGACGCTGGTGCCGAAGATCATGTCGTGCGTGACCTGCGAGCGCACGTCGTTCGTGAAGACTTCCAGCGCATAGTCGCCCTGCCCGCTGGCCAGCGCCCCCTCATGACCATCGAAGTCGATGTGGTCGACACCGGTCTCGTTGAGGAAGTCGGCAAGGTTGCGCGCCACCTCGCGCTGCATGGCGAAGTTGGGGAAGAAGACGTTGTATGGGTGGTCGAACAGCTTTCCCACCGTATCGCCGGCCGCGTGCGCCGCGGCGCGGGTGCCGAACGCGCCTCGCTGACAGTCGAGGAGCTGGAACGGCGCCGTCGTCGACACGGCGCGGTACTGGATGAGTTCAGTGCCGATGCGCACGGTGTGCAGCGAGTTGTTGGCGGTGTCGTTGAAGAAGGTGGGGGCACGCACCTCCAAGGTGCGCTGCGCGGCGTCAACGGCTGCCACGAGCGTGGACGTCCCCGTGACGCTCAGGCGCGCATCGGGGATCGGCGTGACGTACGGGTCGTTGGTGTTGATGAAGTTGGTGAGCGTGTGGACGCCGAGCCTCAGTCCCATCGCGTGCGCCTTGCCGACCGCCTCCTTGAGACCGGTGCGGCCGCGCGGAAACTGCGCGCTGTCGAGAATGAAGTGTCCCCAGCTCTTGAACGGACCCTCGTGATAGAGCGAGATGAAGCCGGCGCGGCTGGTGTGCGCGAGCATCTCGTCGACCTCGTCCTCGCCAAACGACGAAATGAGGTACGAACGCCCGAAGAGGGGGGAGCGCTTCCACCACACGCCATCGAAGGTGGGGTGCGGGAGCCCCTCGTCGAGTTCGATGCGCTCGAGCACATCGAGCACGCGTGGCTCGCTCGCCACGAAGAGCGCGATGGCGCTTCCCACCACCGTCTCGCCCGCGATCGGCGCCACCGGCATGTCGCGGTGGTTGCCGCCCCACGCGTCCACCGTGCGAGGCTTCGACCGGTTGATGCTGTACGCCTGTAGGCTGCTCCCCCACGGGCGCGCCGTGGCGGCGATGCCGCGAGCCCAGGTGCTTCCCTCCCGGTTGGGATACGCACCGCCCAGCGTCTTCGCGTTGAGGACCTGCAGCCCGAGCGCGCCCGCATCATCGCGCACGACGCCGATCACCTCGCCTACAGTCCGGGCGATGGACGTGGCGTACGGTCCCCAGATGATAGCGTCGATGCGGCCGGCGGGCGTGGCGCTGGTGATGTCGAGCGTGAGGTGCGTCGCGCGTGCGCGCGCGCGAACGGAAAGGCGCGCGCCGATGTCCGCGTAGCGCAGCGTGAGTTCGCTCCCGTCACGCGTTCGCCGTGCCGCGAGTGACGTTGGTGAATGGCGCCGTCCATCGCTCACCACGGTGAGGAGCGATGAGATGGTATCGACGGCGAGTAATCCGGCCGCGCGCGTCGTGTCGCGCAACTCGGTGAGAGTGCCGCGCGCGTCGAACGAGAGGCGGAGCGCCCCCGCGTTGAGCGTCACGACTGCCGGCCCAGGGGCGGATGGCGACTGGGCGGGTGCGGACTGGAGGGCAGCGACCGCGAGGGCAGCTGCGACGACGAAGCGACGGAGGTGGGTCACGCGGAAGAAGATCGGAGCAGGTCGGCGTGTGCGCGAGAGCCAGCTTCCGTTCGATCCCACCATCCGGGTGCTCGTCGATATCGATCGACGACTTCCGAAGGGGGAGGAGCGGGAGAAATCACCCGATGAGCTGATACCATCATCCTCGCGCGCCCGCACCATCCGGGTGCTCGGCTTGCAGCTGGAGTCACGGCGTGAGCGGCACCGCCTTCCTCGCCGACGAGACCTCGCCCGCCATGAAGTAGCCTAACGCGCGCCGAGCCGGGTGCGTCAGGTTGGCGACGTTGCCGCGCACGCTCGCCGTCGAGACGGCGAACGGTGAGCCGTCGTTGGTGACCTGGTCGGTGAGCGCGACGTAGTACCGATAGCCTTCCTCACTCAGCGAGATCTGGCGCACCTCGACGCGGTCGCCGGGCTTGACGACCATCCCGCCATAGGGCTGGAACTGCGTCACGGACTTCCCGTCCACCAGGTCGTCGTTGGCGAACATGCGCGCCTTGAAGGTGCTGTCGGCCGAGATGAGGCGCACGCCGTTCACGAGCTGGTCCCAGACGTAGTAGTTGCGCTCCCCGCCCGGATCGCGCGTGTCGATCGTTGCCCGCAGCCCGTCACGCGGGCCGATGACGTTGTTGCGCTCCATGAAGTACATCGAGTCGATCGGCGCGACCGAGGTGAGGAGATCGCTCCCTTCGTACTGCTCTCCCTGCCAGGTGACGTGCAGTGTGTACCGGTGCCCGACTTCCGCGGCGAACGGCGGCGACACGTGGAGCGACGCGTCGTTCGGCGACGGCGCGAAGGAAAGCGAGTGTCCCGCCTCGTCGGTGACGCGCACGGTGGCCCCCGTCGCGGCCGGTGCGGCCGTGTTGCTGAAGTAGCGGTCGGTGGTCGTCACGCGGATCTGCTGGGGAATGGCTCCCTCCCCGATGATGCGCTCCATGCGTCCCTCGACCACGAGGAGTCGCTCCCCGGTGGCCAGGTCGACATCGACCACGCGCTCGCAGCCGCCGGCGAACGCAAGCAACGGGAGCACGAGCAGCGTCGTGAGGCGCGCGCGCTTGGTGATGGACATCTCGCTCGCTCCCTAGAAGTGACGCGTGTAGGAAATGCTCGGGACGATCCCGAACACCGACAGCTGCACCGCCTCGGAGGCGAGCGGGTTGTCCTTGGTCTGGCGGAACGACATCGACTGCGCGTTGAAGCGGTTGTAGGCGTTGAAGACTCCCAGCTGCAACTCGCCGCGTCGCATCTTGCGCGTGAAGGCAAGGTCCAGCCGGTGATAGGCCGGGAGGCGCGCGGCGTTGCGTGGTCCGTACTCGGCCAGGATCAACCCATCGACCACGTAGCGCGACTCGGGGAACGTGGCGGGGAGCCCGCTGGCGAGGGTGAAGGTCGTCCCCATCGTCCAATTGCGGCTGAGCGGACGCATGGCGACCACTGAAAGGTCGTGCGTCTTGTCGTACGGCGACACGTACCACTCGCCGTTGTTGATTCCCGGCGCGCTGGTCGTCGCCGAGGCGGCGCCCGAGCCGAAGCGCTGCTCCGAGCGGCTGAGCGTGTAGCTCACCCACCCGGTCGTCTTCCCCACCTGCCGGCGTGCGAACAGCTCGAGCCCCCAGGCCCGCCCGCGTCCCTGCAGGATCAGCGTCTCCAGCTTCTCGTTGAGGATGACGTCTGCTCCGTCGACGAAGTCGACAACGTCGCGCGAACGCTTCACGAAGACCTCCGCCGAAAGGTCCCACGCCTGACCGGGGGTGATGCGCTGCATCCCGAGCGCCACCTGGTCGGCGCGCTGCGGCCTGAGGTATGGGCCGGCCGGTTCCCACACATCGAGCGGCGTCGGAGAGTTTGTCTTGGAGGCGAGGTGGAGGTACTGCACCGTGCGCGCGTAGCTCGCCTTGAGCGAGGTCCCCTTGTCGAGCGAGAAGCGCAGCGAGGCGCGCGGCTCCAGCGCGCCGTACGCCTGCACCTTCTCTCCCGCGCCGTACCGCGTGCTGTCCACCACCGCCCCCGGCTCGTAGCGCCCGAGCAATGAGTCGTATACCAGCGGCTGGTCGTTGGCGTAGCGAAAGACCGTCGCCGTCCCTGTGCGCACGAAGCCGGAGAGGCGCGCACCGTAGCGAATCGCCCAGCGTTCGCCAAACTCGCGCTCCTCGCCCAGGTACAGTGCACCGGCCATCGCGCTGCGCTCCGGCACCTTCTTGCGGGCGAGGTTCGACTCGCCCAGCGGCTTCACCTCGCCGGGCGAGAAGCCGTGCAACGTCCCCTGCACACCGAACTCCAGCCGATGCCCGGGTGACAGATGCAACGACTCATCAATCTTGAGGTCGAGGCTCTTCACGCGCGCCGTCCACTGCGTGGAGTCGTTCCCGATCGGGAAGGTGAGGCGATAGTCGTAGTTGCTCGCCGCCAGCGTGACCTTGGAGTACAGCCGGTCGCGCACGATCTCGTTCCAGCGCAACGTTCCCGACTTGTTCCCCCACCCGGCGCCGAACTGGTCGCCGACGCCAAAGCGGTCGCGCCCGAAGAAACCGGAGGCCACCAGCATCCCATGCTCGCCTAACGGCTTTGTCACCTTGGCATTGAGGTCGTAGAAGTAGGCGACGGAGTTACGGATGTCGGGATCGCTCGAGGCCTTGGTGAAGACATCGGCATAGGAGCGGCGCGCCGCGACCAGCCACGACCCCTTTCCCTTGAGCGGCCCTTCGACGGCCAAGCGCGATGCGAGCAGCCCCAGCGTCGCCGACGCGGCAAACTCGTTCGCGTTCCCCTCGCGCTGCCGCAGGTCCACCACCGACGACAGGCGCCCGCCGAAGCGCGGCGGGATCGCTCCCTTGTACAGCGTCGCATCATCGACGGCGTCCGAGTTGAACACCGAGAGGAAGCCAAGAATGTGCGACGGGTTGTAGATCGTCGCCTCGTCGAGGAGGATCAGGTTCTGGTCCGACCCGCCGCCGCGCACGTTGATCGCCGTGGTGAAGTCGCTGGAGGACGACACACCGGGGAGCAGCGTGAGCGATCGGATGGGATCCACCTCGCCCAGCGCCGCAGGAACCTGACGCAACGTTTGCACATCGAGACGCGCGATGCTCATCTCCGGCGACTTGGGGTCGATGTCGGCCTGCTCGTTGGTAGCGGTCACCGCGACGGTCGCCAGCGTCACCTGGCTGCGCACCAGCATGACGTCGAGCGTCTGCGATGCGGTGAGCGAGATGGTCGTGTCAAACGGGGCGAAGCCGATGGCACGAACCTCCACGCGATGACGGCCCGCGGCGAGCGCGAGGAAGTACACCCCTTCCTCGTTGCTTTCGACCGATATGCTGCGGTCGGCCACCACGCGTGCGTGGCGCACAACTTCACGCGACTCGGCGCTGCGCAACGTGCCGGAGATGCGGAGCGGGGCGGTTCCCTGGGCGGTGAGGAGCCCGGCCGAGCGCGCGAGGCGCGCTGGCACGGCGGGGGCGGCGAGCAGCAGGACCGCTGCCGCGCACGCGCGTCGCGCGGTGTGCATCACACGGCCGGGGCGTGGCCGGATTGGAAACGTGCAGATGGGCACGGGAGAACGACGAGTTGCAGGTGACGGAGGTCGCGGGATACTGGAGGTACACACCGAATGTACTCGGCGATCCACCTCCGCCCCTCGACTACGGGGCACGTTCCGTCCCAGTGTCGCGCTTCGGCGTCCTCGGCCGTGCGACTACGACGTCCGTCTGGCCCGTGGCGCGTCGGTGGAGAGGCGCCGCAGCGCCTCGCGCGCCTCTCGTACCGTCGGCTGCAGGACCTGGTCGCCACCGCTCCAGGCGCGCTCGACGTAGAGGTAGCTGTCGATGGCGGCCGGGCGGTTGCCCAGGCGCTCCTGGACGCGGGCGCGCTCGAGCATCCATAGCACGCGCGTGGCGTCGTTGGCGGAGTACGGGCGCGCCAGAATTGCCGCCGCGGCGTTGTCCTGACGCTTGGCCGACAGGATTCTGGCGCGCAGCAGGTGGAGTGCGCCGCAGCCAACCTGACAGACGGAGTCGGGCCGGTCGAGCGCCGAGAGCGCCGCCGCGGTGTCGCGCCGGGCCAGCGCCACGAGCCCCGGGAGCAGCACGCGCAGCGTCGGATGCGCGCGCTCCCTCCTGGCGGCGACTTCCGACACGAGTCGTTGCAGCTGCACGGTATCTTCACGTGCGCTCCACCACATCGCCTGCCCGACGGAGACGGCGAGGTCGGCCGGGTCCATTCCCCATCCGCGCATCATCTGGTCGGCGCTATCGATTGGCATCGCGCCCGCCAGCGCGACCTGCGCAAGCAGGGGCGCCTGCGATCGCGTGAGAAATGTCCGCGCTTCCGCCATGTGCCCGCGCAGGAGGAGCAGGTTGCCGAATCGCCAGCGGAGCCCGTCCATGATTGGCTCGGGGAGGCCGCCCCTCTGCGCGGACTGCAGTCCCGCCCGAAACAGGTGCACCGCCCCTTCGGTGGAATCGAGAAGCGGGCTGGCAACCTGGGCAAGGTTGGACTGCAACGCGAAGTCGCGCGAGCGGCCGACCGCTTCGATGCGCGCGACGGCGTCCGGGGTGCGGTCGAGCAGGTCGCGCACCAACCGCAACGCTGTACTCACGTCACCGTCCGGCGCAGCGCCGATGAACAGCGCTATGGCGCGGCGCATGGCTGGCTCGTCCTGGTCGCTGGCGGCAACAGTCGTCAGGTGCAACGCTGCCGGCACGAACGTCGAGTCCAACGACAACGCCTGCTGAAAGGCATCGCGTGCCCCTCGGGCGCCGGAAAGACTCGGCGCGATGCGCTCGGTGAAGTGAAAGCGCGCATCGCCCAGCTTGAACCAGACCTCGGGATCATCGCCAAAGCGGGAGGTCGCGTCCTCCAGGACGCGCGTCATGCGCACAACTTGCGCGTACGGCGCAAGGACGGTGTAGTCCGACTGGGCGAGCATCGCAGCACCAAACAGCGAGTCGGTGGCAACGAGCACGCTATCCCGCGGCGCGAGGCGGTGGTTCATCGCTCCCGCGCGCACCAGGAAGTGATATCCCTCCTCGTTCACGCGGGCGTCGGGTTGAAGCTTCCATCCCAGTGAATTGCCAAGTCGACGAAAGGCGAGTGCGAAAGTGCTGTCGGCGCCAATCGCCACGCGATACATCGCCGCCGCCGTGTCCCATTGCGCGCGTCGGTAGAACTGCTCGCCCCGCAGGTAGGCCTTGATCGCGGGGAGCGACGACGAGCCCATGGTGCCACGCCGTGCGTCGCCAGCGTTGGTCGTCCCACGCAGCTGTGCGAGTACGGCGAGCGACAGCGTATCGGCGAGTCGATCGATGCGTGACGTCTCGCCCATCAGGTCGATGTCGGTGCCGACCGGTACGTTGCGCTCGGCGTCGAGGATGGTGGCGCGCAGGCGCACGGAGTCCTTTCCGGCGGCGACCACCGATCCGTGCAACGCCAGCGTGGCATGCACCTGCCGGGCGAGCGCGAGGGCGGTCTCGCGGTCGCCGCGCGCACGTGCGGGCCAGGCGCGCAGCGTGGTGGAGGGAGCAACCGTGCGCAGCGCCCCGGCCCCGTCGAGCGCGGTCGCGAGGAGGTCGACGAGTCCTTCGCGGTACTCGTCGTGTGCGCCGATCACGTCGAAGGGGGCGATGACGAGGATGTCTGCAGCGTCCGGCGCGTGCCGTCGATCGGGGGGAGCGCTCCGGGGCAGCCAACGCACGGCGGCGACAGCCAGGAGCAGCACGGCGACCACCGCCGCGACGATACGCGCCCGGCGCCCTCCGATCATCGAACGTGAGGGATCTTCGCCAACGGCATCGTTCCCGACCTTCTTCTTGCCGGAGACGGTGCCGGATTGCCAGAGGGCATCCTGCAGCGCGCCGGCACTCGCGAACCGTTCGTTAGGCTCCTTGGCCAGCAACTGTGCGATGATCGCGGCGAGCTCCGGCGGGACGTCGTCGCGCGCGTCGGCAAGCGAGGGCGGTGGCGCGACCATGTGCTGCCGAATCAGGTCCGCCGACGAACTCCCGCTGAACGGCGGACGCCCGGCCAGCATCTCGTAGCCCACGACGCCGAGGGAGTAGAGATCGCTGCGGCCGTCGAGGTCGCGCTCCCCGGCCGCTTGCTCCGGCGACATGTAGCCCGGCGTCCCGATCGACATCCCGACCTGCGTGAGCCGCGTGGCATTGCCTGCCGCCTGGTCAGGGGCCAACGACGAAATGCCGAAATCGGCCAGCACCGCCAGCCCGTTCGAGAGCAGGATGTTCTCCGGCTTTATGTCGCGATGGACGATCCCCTGGCCGTGCGCATAGGCCAGAGCCGATGACGGCTCCCGGAGGATGCGGCGGGCATCGGCGACCGGGAGCGCCCCCTCGCGATCGAGCCGGTGCCGCAACGTCTCGCCCTCGACGTAGGGAGTGACGTAGTAGAGGAACTCCCCGGCCACTCCCGCCGAGAGGACAGGGAGGAGGTGCGGATGCTGCAGGCGCGCCGTGACCTCGGCTTCGCGCTGGAAGCGCGTCGCCGTCAGCGTGGTCGCGACCTCGGGGGCGAGGACCTTGATGACGACGCGCCGTCCGAGCGCGCGCTCGGTGGCGAGGAAGACCCGGCTCATGCCGCCCCCTCCAAGCTCTCGCTCGACGCGATAGCTCGCGCCAAGTGCGGATTGCAGGTCGTGCAGCACGGGGGGGCGGTGCGGGAGGGACGTCTGCCTGGAGGACCACAACGTTGTGCTCCCGCGAGCCATGGCGCTACCCCGACAGGTGCGATCGGCAAGAGCGGATGCGCGCGAGCGCTGCCAATCCCCCGTCACCCCCTAGATTGGATGTGCCGGCATCGCACCCATGCCTTCACCTCGCGGCGCAACACAACCCCGCGCCCAGCCGCTCATGCTCATCGTCCACGTGTACGTCCACGTCCTTCCCGATCAAGTCGATCCCTTCATCGCCGCCTCGCGCGAGAACGCGCGGCAGAGCGTGCAGGAGCCCGGCGTCGTCCGCTTCGACCTGATTCAACAGGAGGACGATCCCACACGCTTCGTGCTCGTGGAGATCTACCGCACCCCCGAGGATCCCGCGCGCCACAAGGCCACGGCGCACTACGCCACGTGGCGCAACGCCGTCGAGCCGATGATGGCCGAGCCACGCCGCAGCACGAAGTACCACGCCCTCGCCCCCCACGCCGCCTGGTGGGAGTACCCGGGGTGAGCCTCGCCTTCGTCTTCGCCGCCCCCACGCGCCTCGTGATCGGCGCGGGGCGTCTCGCCGGGTGCGCGGCGAATGTGCAGGGCGTCGGGCGGCGCGCCCTCGTTATGCAGGGAGGGAGCGGGCGCGCCGCGGGAAGGGGAGTCCCATCGTCTTGAGCGATGCGGGATTGGCGGAGTTGCTGGGCGCGGCGGTATAGTCTGGGCACACGCCCTCCCTCCATCCCGTTCCCGTTGTCCCAGGCCAGTCCCACACCCGCGGCAGGCGCGCTGCGCCCGGCGCCTGACGCACCAACACCGAGCACCGCCCGCGCCCTCGTGGCGCGGTTCTCCCCCGTGCTCGGGCTCGTGGCGGTGGTGCTCATCTTCACGCTCCTCTCCGACGAACCCGGGCGCTTCCTCTCGGCGTTCAACCTGCGCGTCGTCCTGTCACAGACGGTGATCACCGCGCTGGGCGCGATCGGGATGACGATGATCGTGGTGGGGGGCGGGATCGACCTCTCGGTGGGGGCGTCGATCGCGTTGACCGGGGTGCTGGCGGCGACGGGGTTGCGCGACGGCTGGTCGCCGCCGATGGCGGTGGCGGCGGCGGTTGCGGCTGGCGGTATCATCGGGCTGCTGAACGGGGCGGTGATCACCGCGCTGCGCGTGGTCCCCTTCATCGTCACGCTGGGGATGCTGGGGACGGCGCGCGGGACGGCGAAGTGGCTCGCCGGCGAGCAGACCGTGAACGTCCCCGCGACCTGGATCAACGACCTCGTCGTGACGATGCCCAAGCCCGCCTGGCTCATCCTTCCGGTTGGCGTGTGGATCGTCATCGCCCTCGCGGTCATTGTGGCGCTGGTACTGCGCAACACCGTCTTCGGGCGGCGGATCTTCGCGTTAGGCTCCAACGAGGCGGCGGCGCGTGCCTGTGGCATCGACACCACGCGCCTCAAGCTGGCCATCTATGGCTGCGCCGGGTGCCTCTTCGGGCTCACCGGGGTGATGCAGGTCTCCCGCCTGCGCCAGGGCGACCCCACGGTGGCCAATGGCGCGGAGCTGGACATCATTGCCGCGGTGGTCATTGGCGGCGGTTCGCTGAGCGGCGGCGAGGGGAGCATTGCCGGCTCGTTGATTGGCGCGCTGATCATGGCCTTCTTGCGCAACGGCTGCCAGCAGATGGGATGGCCCAATTACATCCAGGAGATCATTATCGGCGTGATCATCGTCCTCGCGGTGGCGCTCGACCGGGCGCGGCTGGCATGGGCGGAACGGAGCGCGGCATGACCACGCCGCACCTGCCACGGGTGGATGCGCACATTCACCTGTGGGATCCCGAAGTGCTCTCATACCCCTGGCTGCAGGCGCACGCGTCGCTGGCGCGCCGCTTCCTCCCCGAGGACTATGGTAGCCTAAATGGTGGCAGCGCCCGCCCGGTGGACGCGGTGGTGGCGGTGGAGGGCAATGTGCGCGATGGTGCGGGCGTGGTCGAGGCCGCGTGGCTCGACTGGGTGGCGGCGATGGATCCACGCATTGCCGGCATCGTTGCCTACGTGGACATGCTCGATGACCCTCGGCGCGACCACGCCTTCACCGCGCTTCGGCGCATGCCGCGTGTGGTTGGGGTTCGCCACAACATCCAGGGCCATCCGGCAGGATTCTCGACACAGCCGCGCTTCGTGGCCGGCGTGCGTGCCGTCGCGGCCGCCGGCTATCCGTTCGACCTCTGCGCCACGGCGTCGCAACTGGGAGAAGTGCGCGCGCTCGTCGAGCGTTGTCCGGAAGTCCACTTCATCCTCGATCACTGCGGGAAGCCCGACATCGGCCACGGATCGTTCGACGCCTGGCGCCGGGACATCGACGCCATTGCGGCTCACGACACGGTGACGTGCAAGCTGTCGGGTCTCTTCACGCAGTGCGCGCCCGACCCGTGCGACGAGCGCGCAATTCGCCCGTACCTGCGACATGTCGTCGAGATCTTCGGGCCGCGCCGAGTGATGTATGCCTCCGATTGGCCGGTGTGCACGCTGGCGGGGAGCGCCGACGCGTGGCACGCGCTGGTGTGCGACGTGGTCGGCGGACTCTGCTCGCGCCACGAGCGCGACGAGATCTTCGGGGGAACCGCGATTCGCGCCTATCGACTCACCATCACGACGCCCGCATGACGCACACACCACTCCCGTCATCGCTTGCCCTCACCGATCGCGTCGCCATCGTCACCGGCGGGAGTTCGGGAATCGGGCAGGCCATTGCCCGCCTCCTGGCCGAGCGAGGGGCTCGTGTCGCCATCCTCGACATCGCCGACGCCGGCCAGACAGTGGATGCGATCATCGCCGCCGGCGCCCATGCGTTGCAGCTGACGTGCGACGTCACGAACCAGCAGGGAGTCGAAGTCGCCTTTCGCGAGGTGGCCGACCGGCTCGGCGCGCTCGACATCCTCGTCAACAGTGCCGGCGTCGCGCACGTCGGCAATGTGGTCCAGACCACTGAGGCCGACCTCGATCGCGTCTACGCGGTCAACGTGAAGGGGGTCTACAACTGCCTCCGCTCCGGCGTGCTGGCCATGAAGGAGCGTGGCGGCGTGATCCTGAATATCGCATCCGTCGCCTCGTCCATCGGGCTCGCGGACCGCTTCGCCTACTCGATGAGCAAGGGCGCGGTGCTCACCATGACGTACTCGGTGGCTCGCGACTACGTCCACGAGAAGATCCGATGCAACTGCGTTGCGCCAGCGCGCGTCCACACGCCCTTTGTCGACAGCTTCCTCGCCCGCTCCTATCCCGGGCGCGAGGCGGAGATGTTCGAGGCGCTCTCCCGCACCCAGCCCATCGGGCGCATGGGGACGCCCGGCGAGATTGCCGAACTCGCCGCGTTTCTCTGTTCCGACGCGGCCGCCTTCATCACCGGGACCAACGTCGCGATCGATGGCGGTTTCGTCTCGCTCAAGATGTGAGCGGCATGCCCCACCGCCTAACGCCCTCCTGCTGACCATGCCCGCCCAGCGCTCGCGTCGCATCATACGCGTCGAGGCTCGAGACGTGCGCTTCCCCACATCGGCGGCGCTCGATGGTTCCGACGCGATGAACCCCGATCCCGACTACTCGGCGGCCTACGTCATCCTGCACACCGATGCGGGCGACGGGATCGAGGGGCACGGGCTCACCTTCACCATCGGGCGCGGCAACGAGCTGTGCGTCGCGGCAATCGAGGCGCTCGCGCCGCTGGTGCGCGGGCGCGACCTGGCCGACATCACGTCCGACATGGGGAGCTTCTGGCGCGGTATCACTTCCGACTCGCAGCTTCGCTGGGTCGGCCCGGAGAAGGGCGTCATCCATCTCGCCACGGCGGCGCTGGTGAACGCCGTGTGGGACCTGTGGGCCAAGGTCGAGGGAAAGCCGCTCTGGAGGCTCCTCGCCGACATGACGCCGGAGGAGGTCGTGCACTGCATCGACTTCCGCTACATCACCGATGCGCTCACGCCGGATGAGGCGCTGGCGATCCTGCGTCGCCATCGCCCCACGCGCGCCGCGCGCGAGGCGGAGCTGCTGCGCGACGGCTATCCGGCCTACACGACGTCTGCAGGATGGCTTGGCTACTCGGACGAGAAGATTCGCCAGCTCTGTCGCGATGGCATCGCCGAGGGGTGGTCGCACTTCAAGATCAAGGTTGGGAGAGACCTCGCGGACGACATCCGGCGCGCGTCGATCATTCGCGACGTGATTGGCCCCGGCCGCAAGCTCATGGTCGACGCCAACCAGGTGTGGGACGTGGGGGAGGCGATCGAGTGGGTGAAGGCGCTCGCGCCGTTCGATCCGTGGTGGATCGAGGAGCCGACGTCGCCCGACGACGTGCTGGGGCACGCCGCCATCGCGCGCGCCGTTGCCCCCATCGGCGTCGCCACCGGCGAGCACTGCCAGAACCGCGTGGTGTTCAAGCAGCTGATGCAGGCGGGGGCCATCCGCTTCTGCCAGGTGGATGCCTGCCGCCTTGGCGGCGTGAACGAAGTGCTGGCGGTGTTGCTCCTGGCGGCAAAGCACGGGATCCCTGTCTGCCCGCACGCCGGCGGCGTGGGGCTGTGCGAGTACGTGCAGCACCTCTCGATCTTCGACTACCTGTGCGTGAGTGCCTCGCTCCACGACCGGCTCATCGAGTACGTCGATCACCTGCACGAGCACTTCGTCGACCCGGTGGTGATGCGGAACGGGCGCTACGTCCCGCCGCAGGCGCCGGGATACAGCATCACGATGAAACGGGAGAGTCTCGACGCATACGCCTTCCCCGATGGACCGGTGTGGAGCCAGCGCCGTGCAGCGATGGCGAACCTCGCGGCGGGCGGTGACGCATGAGCGCGCACGGCGCGACGACGATGAGGGCCGCGGTCCTCGTCGACGTGAACCGACTCGAGGTGCGCGACGTGCCGCGCATCGACCCGTCGCCCCATGAAGTCCTGGTGAAGGTGGAGGCGGTGGGGCTGTGCGGCACCGACGTCCATATCGTCGAGGGGCACGCCAACTACAACGCCGACGAGCGGGGGCGGCTGCGCTCGCTGCGCGAGTCACCGCAGGTCCTCGGTCACGAGATTGCCGGCGTGGTGGCCGAGTGTGGGAGCGCGGTGCGCGACCTTGCGCCTGGCGACCGCGTCATCGTCGACCAGGGGCGAAGTTGCGTGAGCGAGTGGCGCACGCCGCGCTGCGAGTACTGCGCCAGCGGTGACTCCCACCAGTGCGAGTGGTACCGCGAGCACGGCATCACT
This sequence comes from Gemmatimonadaceae bacterium, assembly GCA_020852815.1. Lineage (NCBI taxonomy): Bacteria > Pseudomonadati > Gemmatimonadota > Gemmatimonadia > Gemmatimonadales > Gemmatimonadaceae > Gemmatimonadaceae bacterium. Next base: position 262,554 of record JADZAN010000002.1, read on the forward strand.
GGCCTCCTGGGCGGCTTCGCCGACTTCGTCACCGTTCCCGCCGTCAACGCCGTGCGGCTGCGCACCGCGCTCCCCGCGGACCAGGCGGCGCTCACGGAGCCACTCGGTTGCGTCATCCACGCCGCCGATCTCATGGCGCGCGCCAGCGCTCGTTATGCACTCGGCGCCCGCGGCGACCATCGGGTCCGCACCATTATCATCTGTGGTGGCGGCCCGGCGGGGATCCTCTTCGTGCAGTACCTGCGCCGCGTGGCCGGTTTTGACGGGCAAGTGCTCGTGAGCGAGCCGAGCGCGCTGCGGCGGGCGCTCGTGGAACGCTTTGGCGCCGAGGCGATCGACCCGACGACGTCCGATCTCGTGTCCGAGGTGGCCAACCGCACCGCCGGCCGACGGGCCGAGCTGCTCATCGAGGCGTCGGGCGCGGGCCCTGTCTTCGCGATGATCCCGGGGCTCGTGCGCAAGCAGGCCACCGTGCTGTTGTACGGGCACGGCCATGCCGGCGTCGACCTCAGCGTCATGAACCAGGTGCAGTTCCTCGAACCCACGCTGGTGTCGCCGGTGGGCGCCTCGGGAGGGCATGCGGCTGACGGGCGCCCGCTCACGTATGCCCGCGCATTGCAGCTGCTGGAAGACGGGGTGATCGACGTCGCCCCCATCGTGTCCCATCGCTACGCCTCGCTCGAGGCGCTGCCAGATGTCTTCGCGGGCGCGTACAAGCGCCCAGACTTCGTGAAGGGAGTCCTGACCCTATGAATCGCTCCACCATGCGCCTGCTCACGCCCACCATCGCTGTCGTTGCTGCTGCCGGCGCGCTCATCGCCTGCACCGGCGCCGGCGGGGACAAGGGCGCCGCCGCCGGAAAGTCCATCCCCACCATTGCCGTCATCCCCAAGGGGACGACGCACGAGTTCTGGAAGGCGATCCACGCCGGCGCCGAACAGGCCGCCCAGGAACTCGCCGCCCAGGGCGACACGGTCAACCTCATCTGGAAGGGACCGCTGCGCGAGGACGATCGCGAGCAGCAGGTGCAAGTCGTCGAGGGTTTCATCGCGCAGAAGGTCGACGGGATCGTCCTCGCCCCGCTCGATGTGCGCGCGCTGGCGCGGCCGGTGGAGGAAGCCAAGGCGGCCGGTGTGCCGACCGTCATCATCGACTCGGGGCTCGAAACCGATGCCTATCTCTCCTACGTCGCGACCGACAACACCAAGGGAGGCGAACTCGCCGCCGACCGGTTGGGCGAGTTGTTAGGCGGGAAGGGGAACGTGCTGGTGCTCCGCCTGCAGGAAGGCTCCGCCAGCACCACGGCACGCGAGGAGGGATTCCTCGCGCGCCTCAAGGCGAAGTATCCCGGGATCACCGTCGTCTCGTCCAACCAGTACGCCGGCGCCACGCGTGAAACGGCCAAGCAGGCCGCCGAGAACCTCCTCAACCGCTTCGGTGCTGAGCTGCAAGGGATCTTCACCCCTAACGAATCGTCGTCGACCGGGATGCTCCTCGCGCTGCAGGACATCGGCAAGGCGGGGAAGATCCGCTTCGTCGGCTTCGACGCGACGCAGACGCTGCTCGATGCGATGAAGGGCGGCCAGCTCGACGGCATCGCGGTGCAGAACCCGATGCGCATGGGATACCTGGGCGTGAAGACGATGTTCGCCCACTTGCGCAACCAGCCGTTCGAGAAGAAGGTCGACACCGGCGTCACGATGGTGACCCCGGAGACGATGGAGCGGCCGGAGGTGCAGGAGATCATCCGCCCGCCGGTCGACAAGTACCTCAAGGGGAGCTGAGAACCGTTAGGGCAATGAGCGGCGTGGGGAGCGACCAGGTGCGAGCCAGCGGCGGCGAGGCGATGCGCGTGACGGGGATCGTCAAGCGCTTCGGCGCCACGCTCGCGCTCGACGGCGTGGACCTGGTGATCGCGCCGGGCCAGGTGCACGCGCTCATTGGCGAGAACGGCGCGGGGAAGAGCACGCTCATGGGGATCATTGCCGGCGCGCTGCGCCCCGATGCCGGATCGCTCTCCCTCGCTGGCAGCGCCTACGCACCAGTCACACCGCACGACGCCCGCCGGCGCGGCATTGCCCTCATCCACCAGGAACTCTCGCTCTGCCCGCACCTCACCGTCGCCGAGAACGTCTTGTTAGGCGTGGAGCGTGCGCGCTGGGGATGGATCGATCGCTCGGCGAGCCTGGCACGCGCGCGCGCATTGCTCGATGAACTCCCGCATCCCGAGATCCGTCCCGATCGCCTCCTGCGCGAGCTGAGCCTTCCGGCGCGACAGATCGTCGAGATCTGCCGCGCATTGGCATCCGATGCGCGCGTACTCCTGATGGACGAGCCCACGAGCGCGCTCCAGGGGGGCGACGTCGAGCATCTCTTCGCCCTCATCCGCCGCCTCAAGGAGCGCGGCGTGGCGATTCTCTACATCTCGCACTTTCTCGAAGAAGTGCGGCGCATCGCGGACCGCTACACCGTGTTGCGTGATGGACGCAGCGTGGCGAGTGGGGCCATCGCCGACACCACGGACGAGGCGATGATTGCCGCGATGGTCGGGCGGCCGGCGCGCGGGCTCTATCCGGTGCGGTCGCGCTCCGCGGGCGACGTGGTGTTGCGGGTGGCGGGGCTGTCATCGCCACCCAAGCTGGTCGAGGCGTCGTTCGATCTGCGGGCGGGCGAGATACTCGGCGTCGCCGGATTGTTAGGCTCTGGACGCACCGAGCTGCTGCGCACGCTATATGGGCTCGACCGGTGCGCGACGGGGACGATCGAGGCGATGGCGGGCCCCGCCGCAGGTGCCGGCACCGCACTCGCGCGCGCCTCGACCGCCGCGCGCGTGCGCGCTGGCGTCGGGTACGTGAGCGAGGATCGAAAGGGCGAGGGGCTGTCGGTCACGCGCCCAATCGCCGACAACATCTGCGCCACGCACCCCGAGCGCCGTGTTCCGGGACTCGGCATCCTCGATCTCTCGCGCATGGCCGAGCGCAGCCGGCACTGGATGCGCGAGCTGCACGTGAAGGCGCGCTCGCCATGGCAGCGCGTGAGCGCGCTCTCCGGCGGGAACCAGCAGAAGGTGGCCATCGCCCGCCTGTTGCACGGCGAGGCGCGCGTCCTCCTGCTCGACGAGCCCACGCGCGGTATCGACATCGGGGCCAAGGCCGAAGTCTATGAGATCATCGCTCGTCAGGCAGCGCGCGGGTGCGCCGTTGTGCTCGTGAGTTCGGACCTCCCCGAGCTGTTCGGGATGTGCGATCGCCTGGCCGTGATGTCACGGGGGCGGCTCATCGAGGTGCGCCCCATCGAGGAGTGGACGCCGGAGACCGTGCTGGCCACGGCCATCGGCGGAATACGGTAGCCTACACTATCCGGGAGAACTGCCATGCGGCGTGTGATCACTCGCCAACTCCTTGCGACGACGATGTTGCTGTGCACCGCGCCCGCTGCGACGGGTTTGGCGCAAGGCGCGTACGTGCCGAGCGCGGCGAATATGGCGTCGCGCCAGTGGTTCCAGGACGCGCGCTTCGGGCTCTTCGTTCACTGGGGGATCTACGCGGAGCTTGGCGCCGGCGAGTGGGTGATGAACAACCGCGGGATCCCGGCGGCGCAGTACGAGCGGCTGTCGACCTTCTTCAACCCGACGCAGTTCGACGCCGAGGCATGGGTCGCGCTCGCCAAGGCGGCAGGGATGAAGTACATCACCGTCACGAGCAAGCATCACGACGGCTTCGCGATGTTCGACTCGAAGGTGAGTGACTACACCGTGACTCGGCGCACGCCGTTCGGTCGCGACCCCATCAAGGAGCTCGTCGCCGTCGCCAACCGCGAGGGCCTCAAGGTCTTCTTCTACTACTCGCAGCTCGACTGGCACAGCCCGGACTACTTCCCGGTGGGGCAGACGGGGCGAGCCAGCGGCCGTCCCGCCGGCGGCAACTTCGATCGCTACCTGGACTACATGAACGCGCAGCTCCGGGAGCTGCTCACCGGCTACGGCCCGATTGGCGGGATCTGGCTCGACGGGATGTGGGACCGTCCCGAGGCCAACTGGCGGCTGCGAGAGACGTATGACCTCATCCACCAGCTGCAACCCGCAGCGCTCATCGGCTCCAACCACCACATGACCCCCTTTCCCGGCGAGGACTTCCAGATGATCGAGAAGGATCTCCCGGGGCAGAACAGTGCAGGGTGGAACACCGCGGCCCTGGGCGCGCTCCCGCTCGAGACCTGCGAGACGATGAACGGATCGTGGGGGTTCGACCTGACCGACCAGAACGTCAAGAGCACGCGCGACCTGGTGCGCTACCTCGTACGGGCGGCAGGGGCCAATGCGAACTTCCTCCTCAACGTGGGGCCCATGCCTAACGGGGCCATCCAGCCGGAGTTCGTGGGGCGCCTGCAGGAGGTCGGCGCCTGGCTCAGGGTCAACGGCGAGTCCATCTACGGCACGCGCGGCGGGCCCATCGCCGCGCGTCCGTGGGGCGTTACCACGCAGAAGGGGAATCGTGTGTACGTCCACATCCTCGACTGGCGCGACGACGAGCTGTCGATCCCGCTCACGGGCACGGTGCGCGGTGCGCGCGTCCTCGGCAGCGACGCCGTGGTGCGCGTGGCGCCGGCGCCCGGCGGCATCGTGCTGCGCGGCATTTCCGCGGCGCGGCGCGACGAAATCGACACGATCGTGGTGCTGGAGACGAGCCCGTAGCGGCGTGCGGCGTGGCGCCGCCAGGCGCAATCAGCGTGAGCGCGGTGGCGCCTCGCGCTCGCGATCGTAGCGCACGTTGCGGGCGCGCCCGGCAAAGGCGCGGAGTCCCGTGATGTTCCCGCTCGCGTCGCGCACGAATCGCAGCGTCGCCGGCCCCATCCGAAAGCCGTCGGCGTAGTACGGTACCAGCGGGAGTTCGTCGTCGGGCGAGATGCGTGCCAGGAGGCGAGCGCCATCGAGCCGCACCACGAGTCGCGCGTCCAGCTCCGGCGATCGATAGCTCCCGGCATAGTCGCCTAACGACAACGAGGCGGTGGTCGGCGGCGTCGCCGCGACGAGCTCGGTCACCTCGCCATCTGGTGCGGTGACGCGGAGCGCGGTGGCCTTGCCGTCGGCCGGCGTGAAGCGAAGCGTCATCCCCGAGGGGGTGGCGTATGTGCCCGGTGAACCTGTGCCCGACAGCGAGTCGTTCGACGGGCCCATGACGCGTGCGAACTCGCCGACGGTGGCGATCGCGAGTCCGTCGTCGGTGCGCGGCGCGCGGTACATCCCCACGATCCGGTCGCGCTCCGCCACGGCGATCGGCGTGGCGGCGACGCGCGTCGCCGTCGCGCGGGGAACGAACAGCTCGGCCACCGCGCGCCCCAGCTGCACTGCATTGGCATTCGCCGCGTTGCACCACACCGCGACCGAGGTGCGCGCCTCGGGATAGCGCGCGAGGAAGGTGCGATAGCCGGCGGTCGAGCCCGAGTGCGAGACCTCGCGCACGCCATCGCGCCAGGGGTTCACCTGCAAGCCTAACGCGTAGGTGAGCGTGCGCCCGTCGTTGAGGCGCATGCGCGTCTCGAGGAGCTGCGTCAGCTCCGGCCGCCCAAGGAGACCGTTCGACAGCGACTCGTTCCAGGCCAGGAGGTCGTCGAGCGACGAGAGGAGCCCCCCGTTGCCGTGCACCATCGTGAACGGCATGTCCTGCACCCACTTCCCGCGCTCGAAGGCGTAGGCGGTGGCGCGAGCGGGGACCACGCGCCGGTAGTCGTCGCGCCACTGCGTGTGCGTCATGCCTAACGGCTTGAACAGCCGCTCCTGCTCGAACTGGGCAAACGGCATCCCGCTCACCCGCGACACGATCGTCGCCGCCAGCACGTAGCCGGTGTTGCTGTACAGGTACTCGCTCCCCGGCGCGAAGTTCAGCTCGCGCTGCCGAGCGACGAGGTCGAGGATCATCGTGTTCGTGTGCACCTGGGACCCCGGCTCGCGCCCCATGAGCCCGAGCAGCGCCCACTGGTCGCGGAGCCCGCTCGTCATCGTGAGGATGTGGCGGATGGTGATCCGCTGGCCGAAGTCGGGGAGCTCGGGGATGTACTTCCGCACCTCGTCGTCCAGCGAGAGCTTCCCTTCCAGCTGCAACAATGCCACCGCCGCGGCGGTGAACTGCTTGGCCACCGACCCGGACTCGGAGATCGAGTTGGCCGTGAGCGGGACGCCGTACTCGAGGTTGGCCATCCCGTAGCCGCGCTTGAAGACGGGCGTGCCGTTGCGCCCCACCCCCACCAGGCACCCCGGCGTGGTGCTGTCGAAACGAGCGAAGAGGGCGTCGATGCGACGTGCCGTGGAGTCTGCAACGCCCTGCGCCACACCATCGCGCGGCACGAGGAGGAGACCACTGACGAACACCAGCGCAGTCGCGCGGACGAGCGATCGGATCATGCGTGCGTACCTCGGAATGGGCTACCGGCCTGACGGGCGTTCAGGGCGCCTTCCACGTCTTTCTGTACAACGAATCCCACGCCGCCAACGCTGGCTTGGGAGCCAGCGCCGTGTCCACCATCCCGAGCCGCAGGAACGGGAGGAGCCGCGCGTCGCTGCCAAATATGCGCGACGAGAGATCCGTGAAGGTGAGCTGGAAGACGTAGCGCGGCGCGAGCAGCGCCGCCAGCTCTCCCTGCCGGTGAATCCACCGCGCCTGCCGTTGGGGCGAACTCTGGAACGTCGCCGTGGTCGCCGAACTCCACCCGCCTTCCGTCACGAGCGTGGGAAGGTGGCGCCCGCCTAACGGGCGCGTGTACCAGTCGTCCGGCACCTCGGAAGGCTCGGTGAACCCTCCCAGGTATGGGTACGACGAGAGCCCCAGCCACTCGACGAAGGGAAAGTCGCGGAAGTCCTGCTCGACGCCGACGTATCGGTTGGTCCCGCCCAACCGCCCCCATGCGTGCTCCACCTGCACGGTGATAAAGCGCGGGATCGTCGCGTCGATCCCCCGTACATCGGCGGCGGCCGCATTGGCCGCCGTGACGATCGCACTGTACAACGCCGGCGGCGCGGCGTCGCGAATCAGGTTGGTCTCGACGGCCAATCCGATCCCGGCCGGGTGATAGCGCGTCACGAGCGCCCGCACCCATAGACGGTACAGCGCCTGGATGGCTGGGTCGGTCATGCTCCGTCCCGCCTTCCGCAGGTTGTCCGAGTCGCTCTCCCGCTGGATCCCGTTGGACGGATCGACAACGATGACGAGCTCCATCCCCTTCCCGCGCCAGAACTGCACGACGCCGTCCCAGTCGCGCTCGAGGATGTTCGTCATCGATTCACCGGCGAGGATCGACGTCCAGGGCGGCTCGGCATGGATGATCGCCGCGTCGGCGCGCTCGGCCCACAGCTGCAACGATCGTACGGCGAGCGGGAGGTCGTCGGACGGCGGGACGTTGGCGAAGCCGAGTCGGTAGCTGCGTGTTCCGAGCGAGGGGGCGCCGCCCGTCGGCTGTCCATCGGCGGGCTTGCACGCCGTGACGCCGGCGGCCAGCAGCGACCACGCCAGCGCCCCCGCGAAAGTGCACGCGCGCGAGGCGCTCGCGGCGCGCTCCTCAATGTCGTACCATCCCGCCATGGCATTCCTCGACCTGGTGACGCTCATCGTGCGCGACTACGATCGGGCGATCGCGTTCTTCACCGAAGTCCTCGGCTTCGTGCTTGCTGAAGATAGCCCGTCCCTGACGAATGATGGACGCCCCAAGCGCTGGGTCGTCGTGCGTCCGTCCCCCGGAGGGAGCGGGCTACTCCTGGCGCGCGCGGACGGGGGCGCGCAAGAGGAGTGCGCGGGCCGGCAGTTTGCCGGGCGCGTCGGACTCTTCCTGCGGGTTGAGGACTTTGCTGCGACACTGGCGCGGTTGCAGGCGGCGGGAGTGTCCATCGTCGCACCGCCACGAGACGAGCCGTACGGCCAGGTGGCGATCTTTCTCGACTGCGAAGGGAACCGATGGGATCTCCTGGGTCCGCGAGGCTGAGGTGACGGGCGCGTCGGTCATCATCGCGGGCGCCGGCATTGTCGGCTCGTCGATCGCGTACCACCTCGCGGCGCGCGGCTGCCGCGACATCCTTCTTCTCGAGCGATCGGAGTCGCCGGCCAGCGGGAGCACCGGGCGTTCCGCTGGAGGTGTTCGGCATCAGTTCGGCTCTGCGGTCAATGTGCGGCTCTCGCTGTATTCCATCGCACGGCTCAGCGCCTTCACGGAGGAGATTGGGGGACACGCCTCGCTGCGGCAGGTGGGCTACCTCTTCCTGCATACCGAGCCTGCCTCGTGGGAGCGCTACCAGCGACAGGCACAGCTGCAACGCTCGCTCGGTGTCCCGGCAGAGTTGTTGAGCGCCGAGGAGTCGGCGCGCCTCGTACCGGGGACGCGGGTCGACGACGTGCTGGGCGCCTCGTTCTGCCCTTGGGACGGCTATTGCGATCCGTATGGCATTGCGATGGGATACCTCGCGCGCGCCCGCGCGTTAGGCGCGCGCGTACGGTGCGACACACCCGTGACCGAAGTCCGGCGCAAGGGTGAGCGCGTCGTGGCGCTGCGGACCCCCCATGGCGAGGCTGGCTGCGACGTGTTCGTCAACGCGGCCGGCGCGTGGGCCGGACGTGTCGGGGCGCTCGCCGGGCTCGACATCCCGGTGCACCCGTATCGCCGCACGATCTACATGAGTGATGCATTCGACGGGCTCCCGGACGGGATGCCCTTCACCTTCGACGTCTCCAGCGGCTTCTATATCCGCAAGGAGGGGCAGGCGCTCCTCTTCGGCCTCACCAATCCGCATGAGCCCTCCAGCGAGCGTCTCGACGTCGATTGGGAGTGGATGGACACCGTGCTCGAAGCAGGCGTGCGACGCTTCCCGCTGTTAGGGGAGGCACGGCTCGCGCACGATCGCTGCTGGTCCGGGTTGTACGAGGTCACGCCAGACCACATGCCGATCCTGGGGCGACACCCCGACCTGGCGAACTACGTCGACGCGAGCGGCTTCAGCGGGCACGGCGTGATGCACTCGCCGGCGACGGGGTTGCTGATGGCCGAGGAGGTGCTCGATGGGCGCGCCCACACCATCGACATCGATGAGCTGCGGATCGCGCGCTTTGCGTCACGCGAGTTGCGGAGTGAGACGAACGTGTTCTAGCGGTCGAGTCCCATTGTGTCTCAGCGTTCGTCCTGGCGACCGCGGATGGCCCAGTGGAACAGCTGCCATTCTCGATCGTCTGACAGGAGGGGGAGGGGATGCCAACCGAACTCGCAGGGCGCGAGCGTCGCGCCGGGGTGACGCGTCATATGACACTCGGTCTGTTGGTCGCCATTGGGGCGTGGTGCAGCGGCTGTCAGGCAGAGGCGCACGCGCCCACGCCTCCGCTCCTCCCGCAGCCGACGGCGTCGACCAATCAGCAGGCATGCGAGGGGTGTACACGCTTCGCCGTGCGCGTGCGCGATGGCGTGGCGCGCTTGGAGGTCCTCTACAACACCTCCCTGTGCCGCACGGGACAGCTGCAACTGCTCGCGGACACCGCGCCGGTCTACGACGCGAGTTCCGGCACGCTCCGCGTGCCGGTGGTGATCAGGAATGTCGGCAGCACGGCCGTCGTGGCGCCCACGCGCATCTTCTTCAACGCCGACAGCTCGCAGTTTCTCGGGTCGCAAGGACAGATCCTCCCCGGGACGCCGGACATCGTCGCCACGAACCTGGACACGACGCTGGCGGGTGGCCGCGCCGGCTCGTGGCGCTATGACACCCTGCTGGCCGCGGGTGCGCCGCCGCAGGTCCTCGCGCCGGGGGCAACCACACGGCGCAAATGGCTCGTGTTTGCGGGAAGCAGTCTCGCACAGTGGGTCCGGCTCAAGTTGGCGACCATGGCGACGCTCGTCGGAAGCGTGCCGGCGATCGCGCCGGACTCGATACCGGTGACTCTGTTGGGGACCTTACCGAATCTGACAGCGCCCGATGGAGAGACGCTGAAGGCGCAGCTGGTCGTTGTATTGTTTCATCGCGAAGCGACGGTTGTCGATCGCGCGAGAGCGATAAATGGGATCGGCGGTTTCGTCGTGGGCGGGCGGAGGACAATTCAAGGGGACGGTTGGTACATCGTGCGTGTGCCGACCGCAACGACCGTGGACAGCGTTCTCTCCGTCCTCGATGCGCTGATGTCGGATCCATCGGTTGAAGTGGCAGGCGAGTACTCGACCAGCACTCCGCGGGACGAGTCCTGGATGAAGCCGCACGACGGCCCGCTCTGGCAGCGTTCGTCATGGGCGGTCGTTCCCGTATTGGCGTCCGGCATCAATCAGGCGATGGAGCGAGTTGGAGCGCCACTCGCGTGGGGGTGCGAGACTGGCAGCACTACTGTCCGTCTCGGCACGGTGGATGCAGGATTCGGGCGACCGGCTGATCTGGCGCCGAACATCGTGGATGTTGTTGATCCGGTAGTACTGGGCGATCACGGGACGATGATGGCGTCCATCGTCGCGGCTGTAGGAAACAACTCCCGTGGAATGTCCGGAGTCATGTGGAGTGCGTCGCTTCTTCTGCGAAACAAGTTGGTCGACGCTCGAGACTCCACCAGAATCGCGCCTGTGCCATGGTGGACGGCGATTGAGGAGAATCTGCTGCAGCTAGGTAGAGCGGGCGCTTCGATCATGCAGTCAGCCATCCTCCGACTTCAGCAGGAGGGCCGGACTCCTCTCGTTGTGTTGAGCGCCGGAAATGACGGCATCGACGCGAGGCTCGCGGGATACGTCGGAGCCCGCGCCAAGTACCCAAACCAGGTCGTGGTGGTCGGCGCTGTGCGTGCGGATGGTGCACCGTGGCCGGTTTCAAACCATGGACCAGCGGTCGACGTATACGCACCGGGAGAAGACGTCGGGGCCATCACCAGAGCCGAGAAGGACACGGTGGCCTCGGGTACCTCTTTCGCCGCGCCCATTGTTGCGGGTAGTGCAGGCCTTCTGCTGTCATTCATTCCGAATCTCACGACGATGGAGCTACGATCGTTGGTGCTTGCTGGCGCCAATGACTCCGTGAGTGTGAGTGGCTATCGGCGCCCTCTGCTTAGTGCATACGGTGCACTCCGCACCGCCGCCCGCCGCCCCGGCGCCCCCCTCTGCGGCAACCCGGTCGCGTTCTCCGCGCAGCTCGACACGATTCAACAGACGTCCACCATCACGGTGTACGCGAAACGGTCGCCGGGCGCCGGCGACTTCGAATCGCTGAGCACCTTCACGGTGCCAGGCATCAACGGCGCCCCCGTGTACCTGCCACATGGAGGCAAGCAGATCCTCGTCGATCTTGGCGATGGGCTCGGATTGCATCGCGTAGCCCAGTATACCGCCACCGGGTGGCAGACGCTCAGTGCCCCGTGGCCGATCGCCACCGACTCCAGCGTCTCGGGTGTTACGTGGTCGTCGCGCGGTTGGTCGCACGATGGCGATACGGCGTTGTACGTCACCAAGACGATGAACCCTGGTTTCCTCACCGCCAACGTCTCGTACAATCTCTGGTCCGCCGGGTTGCTCGGCGCGACACTCGCCACGCGGGCCAATCTTCCCGACCGGTGGACGCCCGCAGGCGGTGGCGGGGCGAACACTGGTGGCGTCGGCTTCGCGGGGACGCTCTCCCCCACGGGGCGCTTTGCCGTCACGGTGGTCACCGATGGAGCGGCCCCCGGACAGTACCGTTTCTCCAAGGTCGACCTTCCCAGCGGCTCCGATTCGCTGCTCTTCACCGACGTCCTCGACTGGGCGCCCCAGTATCCGAGCGCCTACGCCGGGCCGGCGCCCTTCTTCGGCCTCACCGTGGCAGAAGATGGATCGGAACTGTGGTACACCGCGCCGGTGCAGAACGACGCGCACTACTATGGCTGCGTGTTCAAGCGCTACTCACTCACGCAGCGCCAGTTCGCGTCCGTTGACGTGTTGCCGGGCAACGGCCTGACCGCCTGTACGCCCACGTCGTTTGCCTGGCAGGGTGGGGCCGCGCGCCTGGCGGGGCCGCGCGTGGCACGGTAAGGGGTCGAGACAGTCGTTAGGCGCCGGCGCCGCCACGCTCGCGCCCAGGCAACCTTCCTCGTCACGCGACCATCGTCACCACCAGACAGCCGGCGACGATGAGCCCCACGCCGCACAGGCGCGGGCGCGTGATCCGCTCGCCCAGCAGCCACCACCCCAGGAAGACGCCAACGGCAATGCTGAGTTGGCGCATCCCCAGCACGTAGCTCGTCACGCCGGTGCGCAGCGAGAGCAGGATCAGGAGGTACGAACAGGTGTTGAGGAGCCCGATGGCCACGATCGCCAAGCGATGCGACATCCACGTGCGACGCACGTCGCCAGGCGCAACGCGCCAGGCCAGCCACGCCGCATATCCCCCCGCCACCAGCACGGTGTACAAATAGATGTAGGCAAAGGGCGCCAGGTGGCGAATGGCGCGCTTGTCCCACACGGTGTATCCGGCCGCCACGAAGCCGGCCGCAACGGAGTACACCGTGGCGCGCGAGCGCAGCGACTGCCCCAGCGTGCGCATGGCCCCGGCGGAGAAGGCCGGCAGGTTGAGGACGAGGATCCCCGCGATGATGGCGGCGAGCCCGGCCACCCCCGCCGGCGCCACCCGCTCGCCTAACGCGAACCACCCGGCGATGGGGAGGAAAGCAAGGATGGCGCCGCGCGAGATGGGGTAGACGACGGAGAGGTCGCCGTGACGGTAGGCGTGCGCCAGGAAGACGTAGTTGAGCCCCACACCGGTCGCCGCGATGCCGGTGTACCACAGCACCGTCGGCGTGTCGGGGAGCGCGGCGGCGAACCCCCACGCGAAGACCGGCGCCAGGAGCACCGCCTCGGCCACCTTGCTGAGCGCCACCACCTGCTGCGTCCCCCCGGCGCGCTTGAGCAGGTAGTTCCACGTCGCGTGCAGCACCGCGGAGGCAAGGACCAGGGAGAATGCGCTCGGCGGCATGCCGGGAATCTCGCCCGTTGCCGGCGCGCTCGACAGCCTCGGCGCCTTCCCTCACATTCCCCGGTGCCTCTCCTCCCCATGCCATGACACTCGTCCGTCATTTCGCGCTTCGCGCTGCAGGGCGCGCCTTGTCCGTCGCCGTCGCCTTCCCGGTCGTCGGCTTCCCGCTCGCGGCGCAGGCGCAGGGGGGCGCGAGTTCCGCGAGCGCTGGCGCCGCGCAGCCGCCGCGCAATGCGGTCTTCGACCTCGCTCGCTCGCCGCTCGAGCTGCGCGGCCCGGCGCGCCCCAACACCTACCTGGCCAGCGTCGGGCGCAAGGCGATCGCGATGGGGACCGAGGATGGCCGCATCGAGCTCTGGTCGTGGCCCTACAAGTGGCTGCACGACTTCCAGCTCTCCTTCCGCGTCCCAAAGTACACCACGCCCATTGCCGGCCGGGAGGTCGCGCGCTGGGTCACCGTGCGCCCCGAGGGCGTCACGATCGAGTACGCCTACGAGACGTTCACGGTCAAGCAGCATGTCTTCGCCGTGCTCGACCAGCCGGCCACGATCATGCTCCTCGAGGTCGACGCCATCCGTCCCATGGAGGTCATCGCCACCTTCCAGCCCGACATCCACCTCGCGTGGCCGGCGTCGTTAGGCGGGCAGTACATCGCCTGGAACGCACAGGCCAGGGCCTTCGTCTTCACCGAGTCGCGGCGGCAGGTGAATGCCTTCCTCGGATCGCCCGGCGTGACGCAGGCATCGGACGTTCCCGCGCACATGCTCTCGGCAGCGCTTCCGCAGTTTGTCATCGGCGTGGGGAGCGCCAGCGAGCGCTACACCGAGCCACGCATGGGCGAGCCCCCGGGCGGGAACGTCAACATCCACGACGGCTTCATCCCCATCGTGATGGCGGGGGGCGAGATGCCGCGCGACTCGGCGCGTGCGCTGTATGAACGATTGCTCCAACCGGGGGCAGCGGAACGCGAATGGCGCAAGCGCGTGGCGCACTACGACTCGCTCCGCACGCAGACGGCGCACGTCGTGACGCCCGACACCGCGCTCAACCGCGCCTTCGAGTGGGCCAAGGTCAACCTCGACGAGGCCATGGTCTGCAATCCGCACCTGGGGTGCGGGCTCGTGGCAGGGTACGGACTCTCCGGTGCGGCGAGCGATCGCCCAGGCTTTGGCTGGTTCTTCGGGGGCGATGCGGCCATCAACTCGTTCGGGATGAGCGGCGTGGGGCAGCGCGACCTGGTGCGCGATGGTGTCTTCCGATTCTTCGCCAAGTACCAGCGCGCCGACGGGAAGATCACGCACGAGATCTCGCAGGGCGCCGGCAAGGTGGACTGGTTCGGCCAGTATCCATACGCCTTCTATCACGGCGACACGACACCGTTCTGGGTGCTGGCCTTCGGCGAGTACTGGAAGCAGAGCGCCGACACCGCGCTGGTGCGCGAGCTGTGGCCCAACATCAGGAAAGCGTACGAATGGTCGCGCAAGGCCGACAGCGACGGCGATGGCCTGATGGAGAACACCATTGCCGGCGCCGGCGCGCTGGAAGTCGGTGACCTGCAGGAAGGGATCGTCTCCGACGTGTACCTGAGCGGTGTCTGGATCGCCGCGCTGGAGCGCTTGGCGCGCATGGCCGAGGCGATGAAGGAACCCGCGCTGGCCAGCGAGGCGCGCGCGACGCGGGCCAGGGCGCTGGCGACCCTCGAGCGGACACTCTGGATGCCGCAGCAGGGGCAGTACGCCTTTGCCATCCTCGAAGGGAAGAAGGTCAACGAGAACCTGACCTCGTGGCCCGCCACCGCACTTTCGTTCGACGTGTTCGACGCCACGCGCGGTGCGGAGATGGTTGCGCGCCTGGCCAGCAACGAGATCATGACCGACTGGGGGGCGCGCCCGCTCTCGGCGCGCTCGACGCTCTTCGACCCGCTGCACTACAACAACGGCGCCGTGTGGCCCTTCGTAACCGGATGGGTGTCGCTGGCGCAGTACCGCTACCACAACGCGCACGCGGGGCGCTTTGCTCTCGACGCCATTGCCCGCACCGGTTTCGACGAGTCGATGGGGCGCAACCCGGAAGTGATCTCGGGACGCGTCTACAAGCCGCTCGACACCGCGGTGCCGCACCAGTTCTTTGCCACGTCGATGGTCCTCACGCCGCTGGTGCGCGGGCTGCTGGGGCTCGAGGTCGACGCGCCGGCGGGGCGCCTGCGCGTGGCGCCGCACCTTCCCCCCGATTGGGATTCGGTGCGCGTCGAGCACCTGGCGGTGGGCGAGGCCAAGCTGTCATTGCAGCTCGTGCGTCGCGATCGGCAGCTCGCGTTGCACGTGACGCGCGAGGGGATCGAGAAGGGGCGTCCTATCGTGGTGGAGTTTGCCCCGGCGCTCCCACTCGGAGCGACCGCCGTGTCCCGCGCCACCGGCGAGTCGCTGCGCGCGCAGACATATCCGGGCGCGGTGGTGGCGCTCGATTCCGCGTCGCTGGGCGACCAGGTGCAACTCGCGGTGACGTGGAGCGGCGGGTGGGAGATCATCCCGCCACGGCAGGCGCCTCGTATTGGTGACCGGTCGTCGGCGCTGCGTGTCGTGCGCGAACGCATCGACGGCGGACGCTACGCCGTGCGACTCGAGGGGCGAGCCGGTGCTCGCTACACACTCCGCGTGCGTACACCCAACGGCGCGGCACCGGCATCGGTCACGGTCCTACCCGCGCAGCAGGTGATGATGCCGCTGCGCATGCGTGAGCCAGGTCACGACAGATCGGTCGAATTGACTGTCGAGTTCCCGTCACAGGGTGGTGATGCCGATGGATTCGTCGCGCTCGACCTCGTCTTTGCGTCCTCCTGATGCCGCGAATTGCGCCGCGTTGTAGGGGAGTGATGCGCCGCCGTGTGTCCCTTAACACGAACGCACGAGTGACGTCTCATGCTCGTGGAAGGGGATGCCTCCCCTGTTCCGGATGAGTGCGAGCCCATGCGGCATGGCGGTGCAGCCTGCCGTGTGAAAATCGTGCGAAATCCGCGCGGAAGGAGCGCTGGCAGGTGCGCCTCGACCGTTAGGCGACGATACTGGTAGTGCAGTACGGATGTGTGCGTCTCTGGGGGGAGCGCCACATACGACACACCCCTGGCAGCGAAAGCGGCCAGGGGTGTTGTCGTTCGTTACCGCCCCAGCACCTCCCCCAGCGCCGCCAGCACTTCCTGCACCTCACCTAACGAGTGCTCGCCCATGTGGCCAATGCGCACCATGTCGTCCTTGCGCGAACCGTAGCCCGGCGCGAGCACGAAGCCCCTCGCCTTCATCGCCGCCGCCACCTCGCCCCCCTTGACCCCCTCCGGCATGAGGATGCAGCTCACGCCCGGCGAACGGTAGCCGACAGGTGCAAAGATGCGGAGCCCGCGCGACTCGGCCCACGCCCACGTGTACTGCGCCATCTCGCCATGGCGCGCCCACCGCGCCTCCACGCCCTCGGCAAGGATGTAGTCCAGCTGCACGTCCAGCGCGTAGAGCAGCGACACGGCCGGCGTGTTGGGCGTCTGGTGCTTCCGGTAGTACTCGTCGAACTCGAGCAGGTCGAAGTACAGCCCGCGGCGATGGCTCTGGCGCGCGCGCGCAAAAACACGCTCGTTGGCGGTGCAGAACGCCAATCCCGGCGGGAGCGCCAGCGCCTTCTGCGATCCCGTGAGGACGTAGTCCAGCTCCCACGCATCGCACTCCACGGCGCCGGCGGCCAGCGACGACACGGTGTCGATCACCACGGCAATGTCACCCGCCTGGTGTGCAACCTGCGCCAGTTCGCGAATCGGGTTGAGCACCCCCGTCGACGTCTCCGAGTGCACGATCGTGACGACGTCGTACTCCTTCTTCTTCAGCGCGTCGGCAAGCAGCTCGGGAGCATGATAATCGCCGAAGGGAACCTCGAGCTTGTCGGCCGCGATGCCCGAGTTCACCGATGCCTTGTGGAAGCGCTCCGAGAAGGAGCCGTTGATGAGGCATAGGACGCGTTTGTGCGAGGCGTTGCGTACCCCCGCCTCCATCAACCCTGTCGCCGACGACGTCACCGAATAGACGGGGCGCGACGTGCGAAACACCTGCTGCAGCTTGGGACCCACGCGCGCCATCAGCGCCTCCACGTCGGCGCCGCGATGCCCGATCATCTGCGCGGTCATGGCATACAGCACGTCGTGACGAACCTCGGTCGGGCCGGGAAGGAAGAAGCGGCCGAAGGGCGGCGCCTTGACGCTGGCGCCCGGAGGAAGCGTGGACGGTGCGGGAACGACAGTGCTGCTCATGGGGAACCCTTGGGCGGAGGAACAGGAGACGCCGGGAGTTCCGGCGCGTGAGATGCAGCGGTCGCCGGCCCGTCGAGGGCCAGCGCGAGTACCGGGAACAGCGAGCGCTCGTGCACCACCACGTGCGCCTCGGCCACGACGCGTGGCCGCGCCACGACGCCGGCAAAGCCGACGAAGCAGTCGACCACACCCTTGGCCTCGAGGTCGGTGTTGCCGTCGCCCACGAGCATCATGGGGCGCGGCAGCGGCCCTAACGATGTGATGACGACTGGCTTCCCGCCATCGCGCGTGAGTGGCGACGACTCGTCGAAGCCGGCGTACTGTCCCGCCTCGTCGAACCGGATGTCGACCGCGTGCACCCGGTCGTGCGGGACGCCGAGTGCGTCGGCCACGTGGAGCACCGCCGGGCGCAACCCGCCAGAGATGATGTGCACCTCGGCGTCCGCCTGCTGCAACGCGGCCACCACCTCGCGCGCGCCAGGCACGAGCCGCTCGACGTACAGCCGTCCCACGCGCTCCAGTTCCGCGCGCGACGGCCGGATGATTGCGAGTCGCCGTGCGTACACCGACTCCAGCGCAACCTCGCCCCGCATCGCCGCCTCGGTGAGCGGAACGATCTGGTCGCGGTACTCACGCGCCAACTCGTCGATCCCCTCCATGGCCGAGAGGGTCGTGTCGCAGTCGAAGAAGACGGTGCGGAACACTACGCGCCCGTTCCGGTTGGCGTCGATCCCGTCGCCCTCGTCTTCCCGTCTTCTCGTCTTCCCGTCTTCTGCATCCCCTAGATATGAATTGCGCGCCCCAGCACCGCCAACGCCGCTTCCTTCGTCACCTCGCTCAGCGTGGGGTGCGAGTGCACCGTGATCCCGATGTCCTCGCTCGACCCGCGATACTCGAACGCCAGCACGACCTCCGCCAGCAGGTCGGAGACGTTGGCGCCAATCATGTGGCAGCCTAACAACTCGTCCGTCTGCGCGTCGGCGATCATCTTCACGAAGCCGTTGGTCTCGCCCATCGTGCGCGCGCGCCCGTTGGCCGAGAAGGGGAACTTCCCCACCTTGTATGCGCGAGCGCTCGCCTTGACCTCCTGCTCCGTGAGCCCCACGGTTGCAATCTCTGGCCAGGTGTACACCACGCCTGGCATGGAGTGGTAGTGCATGTGCACGGGCTTTCCCGCAATCACCTCGGCGGCCACCACCCCCTCCTCCTCCGCCTTGTGCGCCAGGAGCTTCCCGCCCACCACATCGCCAATCGCGAAGACGTTGGGGAGGTTCGTGCGCATCTGGTCGTCGACCATCACTTCGCCGCGCGCGAGCGTCTTGAGCCCCAGTGCCGCGGCGTCGATCCCGTGCAACGACGGCCGGCGGCCAACGGAGACCAGGACGTAGTCCGCGTCGAGCGTCTCCGTGGCACCGTCCTTGTCGATGGTCACGAGGACGCGGTTCGCTTCGACGATCGCCCCCGTCACCTTGGTCCCGGTGCGGAGGTCGAGCCCCTGCTTGCGGAAGATGCGGTCGGCCTCGCGCGTGATGTCGTCGTCGTTGCCGGGGAGGATGGTCGGCATGAACTCGACCACTGTCACCTTGGCCCCTAAACGTCGCCAGACGGAGCCAAGCTCGAGCCCGATCACCCCGCCGCCGATCACGACGAGATGGCGCGGCACCTCGGCTATCGAGAGCGCGCCGACGTTCGAGAGGACGCGCCGCTCGTCGAACTTGAGGAAGGGAAGTTCCGACGGGACCGAGCCGGTGGCGATGATGACGTGCCTGGCCTGGTACGTCGTGACGGTGCCGTCGTTGGCGGTCACGTCGACGATGTTGCCGGGCTTGAGCGTCCCGCGCCCTCGCGCCCACGTGACCTTGTTCTTCTTGAGGAGGAACTCCACGCCGCGCGTGTTGGCCCCCACGACGTCGTCCTTGCGCTTCATCATCGCCGCGAGGTCGAAGCGGAGTCCGTCGAAGGCAAGGCCGTGCTCGTGTGCGTGCAGCTTGGCGAACTCGTAGTGCTCCGACGATTGGAGCAGCGCCTTGGACGGGATGCATCCCACGTTGACGCACGTGCCGCCGAGCGTCTTGTCCATCTCGACGCAGACCGTGGAAAGGCCGAGCTGGGCCGCGCGAATGGATGCGACATAGCCGCCGGGACCGCCACCGATCACCACCACGTCGGCGGCGAGGAGTTCGTTCGCCATCTGGAGCCAGGTAAGGGGAGAGGGACGGTCGAAAGCTAAGCGGGTGTGGCCGCTGATCGCGACCACACCCGCCCCCACACCGCGATCTCCTGCGGTGCCCCAGCTCGAATTGTGGACCCGCGGACCGAACTACGCCGCGCGGGTGCTGCTGTCGGCGCGCGTGGCCGTGAAACGCCCGCTGCGCAGCGTGTTGCGCCAGTTCTGCACGCGGGTGTAGAAGGTCCCTTCGATTGTCTCACCGCGTCGCGTCCCCTCGAAGACCGTGAGGACGTCGGCGTTCTCGCGAGGGCAGTAGTACGGCCCCACGAGTGCGACAAAGGTGGCGTTGGCAGCCTCGAGCAACTTCATCCCGGTGGGCGCCACGTCCTTCGTCGCGAAGAAGAGGAAGCGCCCGGCCACCGACGCGTTGTGCGAATGGTCCCTGAGAAGCGTGAACGGTACGCGTTCCTCGGTGCCATCGAGCGTCAGCTCCCCGCGCCAGTTCCCGACGAGGGCTCCGAGCGGAGCACCCGTGCGCGCATCGCGTCGCGAAGGGGGGAGTGGCGTGAAGGCGTAGCTCATGGTCGGTTCCTCGTGTTGTGCTGTCGTACGGGGCGCGTCCGCAGGAGTTTCAGCGCTGCCTCACGTCCGATCCATCCAACGGATTGGATGCCGCGAAGGGCCCAAAGGTTTACCGCGAGTCATCCCGCGAGGCATCCCGCGAGGCATCCCCCGAGACGCCAAACGACCCGCTGCGACGGCGCCACGCTCAGCCAATGCATCCCCCCCTGAAACGCAACGCGGCGCCAAGCGGCGCCGCGTTGCACTCCCGTCTCCCGTCCCCCGTCCCCCCTACTCCACCACCATCAGCGCCGGATCCTCCATCAACTCCTTCACCCGCACGAGGAACAGCACCGCCTGCTGCCCGTCGATGATGCGATGGTCGTAGGAGAGGGCGACGTACATCATGGGGCGAATCGCGATCGCGCCGTTCACCACCATCGCGCGCTCCTGCACCTTGTGCAGCCCCAGGATCCCCACCTGCGGGAAGTTGATGATGGGGGTCGAGATGAGCGAACCGAAGACGCCACCGTTGGTGATGGTGAATGTCCCGCCCGTGAGGTCATCCATCGTGAGCTTTCCATCGCGCGCCTTCTTGGCCACGGCGACGATAGCGCGCGCGATGTCGAGGATCGACATGCGGTCGGCATCCTTCAGGTTCGGGACGACGAGCCCGGCATCGGCCGCCACCGCGATCCCCATGTTCACGTAGTGGTGATACTGGATGTGATCGCCATCCACCTTGGCGTTCACCACCGGGTGCTGCTTGAGCGCCATGCACACCGCCTTCACGAAGAAGGGCATGAACGAGAGGCGGACGCCGTGCTCTTTCTCGATCTTGTCCTTGATCCTGGCGCGCAACGCCTCGACGGTGGTCATGTCGATCTCGTTGAACGTCGTGAGCGGCGCTGTCGACTGGTGCGACTCCAGCAAGTGCTCGGCCATGCGCTTGCGGCGCGTGGTCATCTTTTCGCGCGATTCGCGCGGGGCGCCGAGCACGGGGGGGCGCATCGGCGCGGCGACGGGCTGCGGTGCGTCGGCGGGAGCGGGTGCGGCAGCAGGGGCCGCTACCGGCGCCGTTGCCGGCGCCGTGTTTGCCGCCGCGCGCTGCGTTGCGGCTGACGAGGGCGCCGGTGCCGCGCTCGACGCAGCCAGGTGCTCGATCACGTCCGGCTTGCTCACGACGCCGCCCCGTCCGGTGCCACTCACCTGTGACAGGTCGACGCCCTCCTCTGCGGCCACACGGCGCGCCGCGGGCGAGGCCCGCTCCGACGTCGACTCAGCCGCCGGCGCGGCAGGAACCGGCGCCGCCGACGTAGCCGGCGCGGCAACCGGCGCGGCAACCGGCGCGGCCGCCGGCGCACTCACCGGCGCGGTCGCTGCCGTGCTTGCCGCAGCGGCCGCACCCGCACCGCCCCCCTCGTCGATCTCGCACAGGATCTCGTCCACCTTCACCACATCCCCTTCCCGCTTGAGCACTCGCGTCACGACCCCGGCTTTCAGCGCCGGAACCTCGACCGTTACCTTGTCCGTCTCCAGTTCGACCAGGGTCTCGCCCGCGTTCACCCGGTCTCCCTCCTTCTTGAGCCACCGTGAAATGGTGGCTTCGACGATGGATTCACCGAGGACCGGGACTTTGATCGAGAGCATGGACAGAGTTTCCGGACTGGGACGAGGTGCGACGACGATGGCGGGTTGGTTCGGGCTGCGGACGCCGTGCTCCGCGCTCGGGCAATACCCTGCCGACGATGTTCCGGAATCTATATCCACAGCCATTCCAGCGACCACAGGTTGCGCCCAGATGCGTTCGGCTCTCCCGCGTGATCCCGTGCGCGCGACACCCATCATCCATCACTCCTCACGCCTAGCCACGAGCAGCCAGTGCGCGCCCTGACCATCTCCGCCCACGGGGGGCTCGAGCAGCTCCAGTACCGGGACGACCTGCCGGCGCCAACCATCGCCTCACCCACCGACGTCCTGGTGCGAATGAAGGCCGCGGCGCTCAATCGGCTGGACATGTTCATGCTGGGCGGGCTCCCCGGGATCACGATCACCCCGCCCTGGGTGGTCGGGTCCGACGGCGCAGGCGTGGTCGAGGCGGTGGGGGCGGGGGTCACCTCGGTCCGCGTCGGCGATCACGTCGTCCTCAATCCCGGGCGCAGTTGCCGCCACTGCGAGTACTGCACCTCGGGCGACTCGCCGCTCTGCCTTCACTACGGGATCGCGGGGGAACACTTCCCCGGGACGTTGTGCGAACAGCTCGTCGTCCCCGAGTGGTACGTGGCCCCTATCCCGCCCCGGATCCCGTTCGCGGAGGCGGCCGCCTTTCCGCTGGCAACGCTCACCGCGTGGCGCATGCTGGTGAGCCGTGCTCGCCTCGAACCCGGCGAGCATGTGCTCATCTGGGGCATCGGTGGCGGCGTGGCGCTGCAGGCGCTGCAGATAGCCAAGTCGATCGGCGCCATCACCTGGGTCACGTCGGGGAGCGACGAGAAGCTGGCGCGTGCCAAGGCGTTAGGCGCGGACGAGGTGATCAACCATGCCCGGGGCGACGTGGGCAAGGAGATCCGCGCACGCACGGGCAAGCGCGGCGTCGACGTGGTGGTCGACAGCGTGGGGGAGAAGACGTGGGCGCAGTCGCTGGGCGCGTTAGGCAAGCGTGGGCGCCTCGTGACCTGCGGCGGCACCTCGGGGCCCAGGCTGGAGATGGACGTGCGCCGCCTCTTCTGGAACCAGTGGACGATCATGGGTTCGACCATGGGGAACGAGGAGGAGTTCGCCGCGGCGACGGCATGGTTCGCCGAGGGGAAGATCCGCGCCGTCGTCGACTCGGTGCACGCGCTGGCCGATGGCCGGGCGGCGTACGAGCGCCTGGGGTCGGGGGCGCAGTTCGGGAAGGTCGTGCTCGAGATCTGATGCGCGTTGCTTGCTTCGAGAAGACGAGAAGCATGCCCCAGCGAAGGCTGGGGACGAGAAGCCTGCCCAGCGAAAGCTGGGGACGAGAAGCATGCCCCAGCGAAGGCTGGGGACGAGAAGCCTGCCCCGGCGAAAGCTGGGGACGAGAAGGGACGGGCGAACGGTGACTGAGGCAGCGAAGTTTTCGCTCGAGGAGGAAAAGGCGCTGCGGGCTGCGGTTGCGGCTGGCGGGACGGCGACGTGCCCGCGCTGTGCCGTGACGATGACGCAGCGCTCCATCGGCGGCGGGTCGTTCGGGCTGGGCTACGCCCGCAAGCGGGAGTGGTTCATCTGCCCGTCGTGCCACCGCTCGGTGATCTTCGACGTCAAGCGCGGGACGCGGAACTAGCGACCTCCATGAGCGTTCCCTATCGCGTGCGTCGTGCGGTCGCGGACGACGTCGAGACGATCGTTGCCTTCACGGCCGACGAGGCGCGCGAATCGGAAGGGATCGCACCCGATCGCTCGACGATCGCGCGCGGCGTCGCCGCGGCTTTCGCCGAACCAGCGCGTGCCCTGTACTGGGTCGCCGAGTCGCTCGACGGGGCGGTCGTCGCGCACAGCTCGATCGTCACCGAATGGAGCGACTTTCACGGGGCAGACTACTGGTGGGTGCAGAGCCTCTACATCGAGCCGGCGCATCGCGGGACCGGATTGGTCGGGCTTCTGCTCGACACGCTGGCCGACGCCGCGCGCGCCGCAGGGACGCGCGACCTGCGCCTGTACGCGCACGAAGGGAATGCCCGCGCCCTGCAGGCCTATGCGCGCAACGGCTTCCTGCGCGCGCCGTATGCCATCATGACCCGCGAACTCTGACCCATGGCCGCTCCACGCAAGGCGCTCGCGCCGCCGCCGCTTGTCGACATGAGACGCGTGACGAGGCGCCAGCTCATCGCCGCGATCCGCACGCGTGACCTCGACGCCGGCGGTGTCGTTCCCCCGTCCCGCTCACCCCACCACGCATGGCCGAGTACCCCTCGCTGACCGTGACGCGCGACTTCACAGTCGACGCCCCCACGCTCTATCGCGCCTTCACCACCGGTTGGAGCGACTGGTTCGGCGAGGCCGACACGGCGCGCATACATGCCATCGTTGGGGCCCCGTTCTTCTTCGAGGTCGCGCAACGCGCCGAGGACGGCACCGTGCGACAGCGCCATCCGCACTACGGCCGTTTCCTCCAACTCATCCCGGATGCACTGGTCTCGCTCACCTGGGTCACCGGGAGCGCCGGTACTGGAGGTGCCGAGACGGTCGTGACGATCCGGCTCCACCCTGGGGACGTGTCGACCGCGCCGGGAGCGCCATCGACGACCGTCACGCTCACGCACGATCGATTCGCCAGCGCCGAGTCGCGCGACCGGCACGCGCAGGCCTGGCCAATGGTCCTCGACCATCTCGCGCGGACGCTGGAGTCGGCAGGTGCAAACTCTCGCGCGCCGTCACCGACGCTCCCGTCCAATCGTTCCATTCCCGAGGCAACGCTTATCCCCGTGCGCAGCTACCCCGACGTCGACGGGGCGGTGACCTGGATGCGAGATGCCCTGGGCTGTCGCGAGCGCTTGCGCATTCCCGGCCACCGTGTGCAGCTGACGATCGGGAACGGGGCCGTGGTGGCCGTCGCCTGGGACGCGTCGTCGAACCCGTCCGCGGGACGGCCGCCGGCCACCCTGATGGTGCGCGTCGCCGATGTCGACGCCACCTACGCGCGCGCCATCGCACTCGGCGCCGCCGGGGTGACGCCCCCCGCCACACACCCGTATGGCGAGCGCCAGGCAGTGCTCAAGGACCCCTTCGGCCATTCGTGGACGCTGTCGCAGACTGTGGCGGACGTCGATCCGGCGGAGTGGGGCGGGCACCTCGTGATGGAAGAGGACGAGAGGACGAGAGGACGAGAGGCCTGCCCCAGCGAAGGCTGGGGACGAGAAGCCTGCCCCAGCGAAGGCTGGGGACGAGTGAGTGACGAGCGGATGGAGTCGGCGGAACGGGAGGGCGCGGGCGAATGGCTGCGGTGGGATCGCTCGGTGGACGTCGAGGGCGTGGCGTTGCGCGTGCACGGGATCGTGGCGCCCGGGGGGGCCGGGAACCTGAGGGCACCGGTGCTGGTCTTCCTGCACGACTCGTTAGGGTGCGTGGAGACATGGCGCGACTTTCCCGCCGAATTGGCGCGCCGCACCGGGCTCGACGCCATCGTCTATGACCGGCGCGGCTACGGCAAGTCGGCACCGTTCCCCAGCGAAGCGCGCACGCCGCACTACCTGGCGCAGGAAGGGACCGTCTTGTTGCGCCTGCTCGACGCGCTCGACGTTCAATCGGCCGTCCTCTTCGGGCACAGCGACGGAGGGACGATCGCGCTGTACGCGGCGGCGCAGGCCCCTGGGCGCATCCGGGCGATCGTGAGCGAAGCAGCGCACGTCATCGTGGAGGAACTCTCGCTCGACGGTATTCGCGCGGCGCGCGAGGCGCTGCGCACGACCGACCTCCGCGAGCGTCTGGTCCGCTACCATGGCGACAAGGTCGATGGTGTCACGTCGGCGTGGATCGACACCTGGCTCGATCCCGGCTTTCGCGACTGGAACATGCTCCGCGAGCTCCCGCAGGTCGTCGCGTCCCTACTCGCCGTGCAGGGCGAAGGCGACGAGTACGGCACCCCAGCACAGGTCCGAGCAATTGTCGAGGGAGTCTCGGGGCCCGTTCGCGCGCTGATGATCCCAACCGTTGGCCATACGCCGCATCGCGACGCGCGCGACGTCGTGCTCGACGCGTCGGCCCGGTGGATCAACGAGCACGTACCCGTGCCGTCGTAGTTGCGGCGACGGGTGTCGCGGCGCATCTCTCACCGAGCCGCACCATCTCGCGAGGGGAGGTTCTCATGGCGACACAGGGCGACGTTCGTCGCATCGCGCTCAAGCTCCCGGGCGCCTCGGAAGGGGAGGGGCGCTTCGCGTTCTCCGTGATGGTGAAGGGAAAGGCCAAGGGCTTCGCGTGGGACTGGCTCGAGCGCGTCGATCCCAGGAAGGCGCGTGTCCCCAATCCGCGCGTCCTCGCCGTGCGCGTCGCCAACCTCGCGCAGAAGGAGACCCTGCTCGCCGCCGAGCCCGTGAAGTTCTTCACCGAACCGCACTACAACGGCTACCCCGCAATCCTCGTCAGGCTGGAGAAGGTCACAGCGGCCGACTTGCGTATCCTGCTGCAGGAGGCGTGGCGCTGCATGGCGCCGAAGGAACTGCTCGCGCAGGGGGAGTCGCCGGCGAGGACGCGTTCCCCCGCTGTCGCGACCAAGCGCGCCACGCGCCGCCGTTAGTAGCGAGCGGCGGCGGGCACCTCGCGTCGCCTCGCGACGTCTCCCGTCGCCTCGCGACGTCTCCCGTCGCCTCGCGACGTCTCCCATGTCGGGAGTTCCACGATGCCGATGTGCACGCCCCGCAGCGAGCTTCCCCGCGCACCCGACTCGTATCTTCCGACATGACCGCTCCGGACCGCGCGCGCAGCGCCAACCTCGCCCCGCTCCTCGCCCCACGCACCATCGCCGTCATCGGCGCCTCGCCGCGCGTGAGCAACATGGGGCACCAGATCCTCTCCAACCTGCTCGACTTCGGCTTCGCGGGCACCGTCTATCCGGTGAATCCCACGGCGCACGCCATCCGAGCCGTGCGTGCCTACCCGACCATTGCCGATGTCCCCGAACCGGTCGACACCGCGATCGTCGTGGTCCCCAAGGAGCAGGCGTTGGCGGTGGCGGAGCAGTGTGGCGCCGCGGGGGTGAAGGGGCTGATCGTGATCACCGCCGGCTTTCGCGAGGTAGGGGGGAGCGGGGTGGCGCTCGAGCGCGATCTCATGGCCACCGTGCGGCGCCACGGGATGCGGATGATCGGCCCCAACTGCATGGGGGTGGTCAACGCCGACCCCGCCGTGGCGATGAACGCGACCTTCGCCCCCATCATGCCCCCGTTCGGGCACTCCGCCTTCGTCTCGCAGTCCGGCGCCCTGGGGATGAGCGTCCTCGACTACGCCCGCGAGTACGGCATCGGCATATCACAGTTTGTGTCGATCGGCAACTCGCCCGATATCGGCAGCACCGACCTCCTGGAGCAGTGGGAGCACGACCCCGCCGTTCGCGTGATCCTGATGTACGTGGAGAACTTCGGCGATCCGCGTCGCTTCCTCGCCACGGCGTCGCGCATCACCAAGTCCAAGCCGATCATCGTCGTGAAGTCGGGGCGCTCCAACGCCGGCGCACGCGCCGCGTCGTCGCACACCGGGGCGCTCGCCGCGAGCGACTCCGCCGTCGACGCCATGCTGACACAGGCCGGCGTCCTGCGCGCCAACTCGATCGAGGACCTCTTCGACATGGCGATGGCCTTCGGTACCCGGCTGCGCCCACGCTCACGCCGCACCGCCGTATTGACCAACGCCGGCGGCCCGGGGATCCTCGCCGCCGATGCGCTCGAGCACCAGGGGCTCGAACTCGTCGACCTCAGCCCGGCCACCGTGGCGGCGCTGCGCCCGCTCTTTCCGCCGGAAGCATCGATCCGCAATCCACTCGACATGATCGCGTCGGCGACCCCCGCCGGCTACAAGGCGGCGCTCACCGCATTTCTCGATGACCCGAACATCGACGCCGTCGTCCCGATCTTCGTCCCGCCGTTCGGCGTCAAGCAGGAAGATGTGGCCGAAGCCATCGTCAGCGCGCAGGCCACGCATCCCGAAAAGTCGATGTTCGCCGTCCTCATGGGACTCAAGGGCCTGCCGCAGGGTCGCGCCGAGTTGCACGCGGCGGGGATCCCGGCCTACATCTTCCCCGAGAGTGCAGCGCGCGCCCTCAACGCCCTCGATCGCCAGCGTGAATGGGAGGAACGTCCCGCCGCGCAGGCGCGGCTTCGGAGCGTGAATCGCGAGGCAGCGCGGTCGCTGGTCCAGCGCGCGCGCGAGGAGCGACGCACGGCGCTCACGCAGGACGAGGCCATCGCCCTCCTCGACACGTACGGCATCCCGGTGGCACACGTTAGGCACGTCCCGCTCGACGGTGACCTCGGCGACGCGGCGGCGAGCGTGGGCTATCCGCTCGTCATGAAACTCGACTCGCCCGACATCACCCACAAGACCGACGTCGGCGGCGTTCGCGTGGGAATTGGCGATGTCGACGAGCTGCGCGCCGCGCACCAGGAAATGCTCGCGCGCGCGCGCGCCCTTGCACCTGACGCCCGCGTCGCGGGCGTGGTGCTGCAGCGGATGATTGGCGGTGGCCGCGAAACCATCCTGGGCATCACGCGCGACCCGCGCTTCGGGCCGCTCCTCATGTTTGGACTGGGCGGTGTCTTCGTCGAGGCGATGCAGGACGTGGTCTTCCGCGTCGCCCCGGTCGACGATGCGCAGGCGCTGGACATGGTGCGCGGGATCCGCGCCGCGCGCGTGCTGCAAGGGATGCGTGGGGCGCCGCCGGCAGACGAAGCGGCCCTCGTCGAGGCGATTGTCCGCCTGGGTCAGCTCGCCGCCGACTTCCCCGAGATCGAGGAGTTGGACGTGAATCCCCTCCTCGCGCTGCCGCAGGGAGCGGTGGCGGTCGACGCGCGCGTGCAATTGCAGCGGCCGTAGCGAGCACGGCACACGACGTCGCCCACGTTGGTCCGCGCCGAACGCATCCGCGCTCGGCCTACGCCGCCGATTCTGGTGCGCCGATTGACCCGCCGTTACGTTGGCAAGGAACGAGGCACGAGGTCGCGAACATCCGCACGATGCGCGCCCTCGGCTGGGCTCGGCGCAACCACAGGAGTCGATCATGGGGACTCGCCTACAGACCTACGACGGCCCGGGAATCACCGTCACTTTCGACCCGACGATCTGCCGGCATACCGGCATTTGCGTGCGCGGACTGCCGGCGGTCTTTGACGTGCGTCGCAAGAAGTGGATCGACGTCGATGCCGACTCGGCCGAGGCAATCGCCGCGCAGGTGGCGCGCTGTCCGTCGGGGGCGTTGCAGAGCGTGCGCCGCGAGGAGTAACCGCGCGCGTTGGGGCGACGGACGAGGCATCCGTCGCCCGCGCATGCCGCTTCCGTCAGCCGCAACGGTGCGACGCTCGGACCTCAGGTGATCATTGCCCCGCCTTGCTCGCCAGCTGCTTGGCCATGTCGTCGGCCGCGCGCCGGTGTGCCTCGAAGGCCGGCGCCACCTTGATCACCAGCGCCTTCAACTCCGCGTTCTGGATGGCCGGAAGGAGCGTCGAATTGACCGCGGCGATCACCCCGGCGTGGAACGACTCCTCGTGCGCAAGGAAGGCCCGATCGAATTCGGCCCCGTGAAGCGCGCGCAGTGTGGTCATGGCCGCTGCGTGGGCACGCGCAGCCGTGTCATCGGCCGGCGGGGTCGGCGTCACGCCTAGCTTCCTGGCCAGGTCGCGCCCCATCTGCCGTACCTGCTCGTGATCGTGCACCAGCATTGCGCCAAAGGCGCGGACCTCCTTCGACGCCCCTCGCTCGGCGGCGAGCTTGCCGGTCTCGATATCGGCGGTGTTGGCGGCGTCGAAGATGGCCACGATAGTGGCGTCGTCGAGCGGGGGCGTGACCGAGTGTGGTGCAGCGGGAGCCAGAAGGACGGTGGCGGCCAGTGCAATGGATTGAATGAGCATGGGGCTTCTCCGACGCGAGGGGGATAAAGGATGTGCGATCGCCGAACGATCAGTGTGCGCTGAACCTTCAGCGTGAACACCAATAAGTCAATGATTTATTTGACTTATTTGACAAATTGTCTCGGTCGACGATATTCCGCGTAGCGCGACACTGCCCGTCCCGCTGGAGCGAAAGACAGCAACCGCAACGACTTGAGGCTTGACGATGGCAGGCGGAACACGCGGAATGATCCTGGCGCAGCTCCGACGCGGAAACCGCACGGTCGATGAACTGGCGGCTGCGGTCGGCACCACGGACAACTCCGTTCGGTCGCACCTGGCGACGCTCGAACGCGACGGGCTCGTGCGGGTCGAGGGGAGGCGCCGCAGCCCCGGAGCGGGGAAGCCGGCGGTCCTCTACGGCGTGGATCCCGCGGCGGATGTCGCCCTGTCCAAGGCGTATCCCGCGGTGCTGGTGGCGCTGGTGGAGGTGCTCGTCGACACGTTGCCGGCGAACGCGTCGCAGGCGCTCCTCAAGGCGGTGGGCGAGCGCCTCGCGCGCGCGGCTGGCGGGGAGGCGCGCGGCACTCGGGAGCAACGCGTTGAGGCCGCGGCGTCGGCGCTGGTCTCGATGGGAGGCGATGTCGAAGTCGTGCCGTCGCCCGGCGCCCTCACCATCCAGGGCTACGGATGTCCGCTCGCCAGCGCGGTTTCCAGTCGTCCGGAGGTCTGTACCGCCGTCGAGGCGTTCGTGGCCGATGTGACGGGAGAGCCGACGCGGCAATGCTGCGACCACGGCGAGCGCCCGCGCTGCCGCTTTGTCATCGGCGAGAAGAAGGCCTAGAAACCGCCTGATGGCTGCTCGCGGCGAAACGGGCGCCCCTCAGCGCCCGCGCCGCCACGCTCCGAACGGTTGCGTTAGATTGCCCGTCGCCGGAGTCGGCGAGTCCGCCTCCCGCACGACAAAGCTGCACCTTCCCGCCTCCCTTCCGTGACGTTCCTCGAACGCCTGCAGGACTCGTTCGCTCAGCTGGCCGAGATCGTCCCTGCACTCGCCGGGGCGCTGGTCATCCTGTTCGCCGGCTACCTGGTGGCGAAGCTGGTGGAGAAGGGGAGTGAGCGTCTACTCCGCAAGCTGCACCTCAACCAGTGGCTCGAGCGTGGCGGAGTGCTGGATGCCGTTGAGCGCACCGGAACGCACTTCAACCCCACGCGCGTGGTGGGGAAGGTGCTCTTCTGGTTCGTGATGTTCGCGGTCCTGATGGTCGCGGCCAATGCGTTAGGCATGGAGTCGCTCGCCTCGGTCTTCGCCGAGCTGGTGGGCTACATCCCGTCGCTGATGTCGGCGATCGTCATCCTGATCGTCGGCATCGTCCTCGGTCGGTTCACGGGCGGACTCATCCTCGCGTCTGCTGGAGCGGTGCAGGGCGGCCCCACGCTGGCGCGCATCGGGCGTTGGATGGTCGTGGTCCTGGCCGTCTTCATGGCGCTGCAGGAACTCGGCATCGCCAGCGACATCGTCACCACGGCCTTCGCGATCCTCTTTGGCGCCGTGGCCCTCGCGCTGGCCTTGGCATTCGGGCTCGGCAACCGCGAACTGGCCGGCGAGGTGACGCGCGAGTGGTATGCGCGCTACCGCGCCGAGCGCGACGCGATCGAGCGCGAGGTCGTCAAGCGCGAGGAGCAGGAAGACGCGGAGATGCTCGCCGAGGACCGCACGGAAGAGATGCCGACCTCCGGCATCCCGCAGTCGGCGCCGCGTTAGGCGTGCGTCAGGTCGGCGCCGCCCGCTCGGCGCCGCCCGCTCGGCGACGCCCGCTCGGCGACGCGCTGCGGGGCTGCCGAGTGCGCGGCGTGATGGCGCCTAGCCGATCACGTCGCGATAGAGGCGGTAGACGTTCCCTCCCATCACCCGTTCCACGTCGCGAGCGGGGAGCCCCCGCTTCACCAGGCCGTCCCACACGACCTCCATGCGCGAGGGGCCGTTGAGTTCGTCGATGAAGTAGGGAAGCTCGTTGTCTTGCACCTGCGAGCCTTCCTCCTTCTTGAGCTCGGCCACGTACTCGGGTGAGAGCGTGATGACACGATGGTCGCGATCGCTCCCGATCCCCACGTGCTCGGCCCCCGCCACCTCGATGGCGTGCATGATGTGGTCGAAGTACGTCGGGAGCGCCTCCTTCCCGCGCTTCGACGTGAGGAATGGGCGCATCTGGCAGATCCCCACCACCCCGCCGCGTTCCGCCAGCTGCTTGAGCACGTCGTCCGGCGTGTTCCGCCGGTTCTCGTGCACCGCCATGCACGCCGTGTGCGAGATGATCACCGGTTGCCTCGACTCGGCAATCGTCTCGCGCATCGTCTGCGCGTTGGCGTGCGAGAGGTCGATCAGCATGCGTCGCTCGTTCATGCGCGCCACCGACTGTCGCCCGAACGGCGTGATCCCGCCCGGCTCCCAGCAGCCGACACCGACGTGATTCTTCGTGTTGTACGTCATCTGGCAGGAGCGGAGCCCCAGCCGGTGGAAGAGGTCGATGCGGTCGAGCGACGTCCCGAACTGGACCGTGTTCTGGTAGAGATAGAAGACCGCCAGCTTGCCTGAGCGCCGCGCGCGATCCATGTCGGCGACCGTGGTGGCCTTGATGAAGAGGTCGGGGCGGGAGGCGAGGTACCTGTCGGTCTCGACCAGCGAGTCGAGCGCGAGAGCGAGCGCCTCATCGCCCTCCGGCTTGGGATCGCAGAGCGTGATGGTGATAGCGTCCATCCCGCTTCGCAGCATCGCGCGCAGGATCTCGTCCGTGTACTCCGGCCTCAGCTCCCCCATGGCGTCTATCACCAGCGTATCGCGCCGCTGCTGGCGCGCATCGCGCGTCAGACGGCGTTGAGGGACGGCGGCCGACGGCTGCGCACCGAGGCGGGTGGTGGCGGCTGCCGCGGCAGCGGCGAGGAGGAAGGAGCGACGACGCATGGCGAGAAGACGAGAGGACGAGAAGACGAGAAGACGAGAGTGGCGGTGGTGGTGGGGAAGCTCAGGTCTGAGGGCGCGGACCGCAACCATTGGATGCGAGAGCCCATCAGGCATCTCCCCCCGCTAGCGTGCGCGCTCCACACGCCGCACCTTCAACCCCGTGCCTCACACACCCTCGTCCTCTCGTCTTCTCGTCTTCTCGTCTTCTGCTCCCATGACTTCCGCTGCCCTCTCCCTCGACGAACTCTGGATGCCCTTCACCGCCAACAAGGCGTTCAAGAAGGCACCGCGCCTCATGGCCCAGTCCAAGGGGATGCACTACACCGACGTCGATGGCAACGTCATCCTCGATGGAACCGCCGGGTTGTGGTGCGTGAATGCGGGACATGGCCGGGAGAAGATAGTCGAGGCGATTGCGCAGACCGCGCGCACGCTCGACTACGCGCCGGGCTTCAACCTCGGGCATCCGCTCCAGTTCCAGCTGGCGACGCGGCTGGCGGAACATCTGCCCGGGGATCTCGACCACGTCTTCTTCACCAACTCCGGTTCCGAGGCGGTCGACTCGGCGCTCAAGATCGCCATTGCCTATCACCAGTCGCGAGGCGATACCAAGCGCGTGCGCCTGGTGGGGCGGCAGCGTGGCTATCACGGCGTGGGCTTTGGCGGGATCTCCGTGGGCGGCATTGCCCCCAACCGGCAGGCGTACCTCAATCACCTGCTGCCTAACGTCGATCACCTCCCGCATACGCACGGCATCGCCGAGAACTTCTTCAGCCGGGGGCAGCCGTCACTCGGCGCCAACCTCGCCGATGCCCTGGAGGACCTCGCGGCGCAGCACGGCGGCGACACGATCGCCGCGGTGATCGTCGAGCCGGTGGCCGGGTCGACCGGCGTGCTCGTCCCGCCCATCGGCTACCTCGAGCGGCTGCGCGCGATTTGTGACAAGCACGGGATCCTGCTCATCTTCGACGAGGTCATCACCGGCTTCGGGCGGTTAGGTGCCCCGTTCGCCGCCGACTACTTCGGCGTCATCCCCGACCTCATGACCGTGGCCAAGGGGATCACCAACGGCAGCGTCCCCATGGGGGCTGTCTTCGTCCGCCACGCGATCTACGACACCGTCATCAACGCCTCGGCCGCCGGCATCGAGTTCTTCCACGGGTACACCTACTCGGGGCATCCGCTGGCCTGTGCCGCCGCCCTCGCCACGCTCGACATCTACCAGGAGGAAGGGCTCTTCCAGCGCGCGGCCGACCTCGCCCCGTATTGGGAACAGGCCATCCACTCGCTTCGGGGGAAGCCGCGCGTCATCGACATTCGCAACCTCGGGTTGGTCGCGGGCATCGAGCTGGAGTCGCGCCCCGGCGCGGTGGGGGCGCGGGCAATGGACTGCCACATCGATTGCTTCAGAAACGGCCTTCTGATTCGCACGACGGCCGACATCATCGCCCTCTCGCCGCCGCTCATCATCGAGCAGTCGCAGGTGGACGAGATCGTCGACAAGCTGGGGAAGGCGCTCGACCGCCTGGCATAGCGCCGCGTCTCAGGAAAGCTCGCGGAGCGCCTCATCAGGCGCCCGCGCTGCACCCGTTCCGCCCCTCTGGCGGGACCTATCGCCGGGGACGATGTTCCCCGGCGATTTCCTTTCCCGGGCCCAGCCATGACCTGTCGCATCCCGTCACCTGCAACGCGCCGCCTCGCGCTGGCCGCTGCCCTCGTCATCGCCACGCCGTCCCTCGCCGGCGCGCAGGGCAAGCCGCGCGAACGCGACCTTGCCCTCCCCATCGGCGGGACCCCCGGCGCGCTCGATGCCATCACCGACGTCAAGGGCGTCGAGGTGGGGCATACGACCCTGGTGTCCGGCAGCGGACCGTTGGTGGTCGGCAAGGGACCCGTGCGTACCGGCGTCACCGTCGTCCACCCGCGCGGAAAGGAGAACCACGATCCCGTCTTCGCCGCCTGGTTCACGCTCAACGGCAACGGCGAGATGACGGGGACCACCTGGGTGCAGGAGAGCGGTTACCTCGAGGGACCGGTCGCCATTACCAACACGCACTCGGTCGGCACGGTGCGCGATGCAATCATCCGTTGGGAAGTCTCGCGCAAGAACGCGTTGCAGCCGTGGTGGCTCCCGGTCGTCGCCGAGACGTACGATGGCGGGTTGAACGACATCAACGGCTTCCACGTGAAGGATGAGCACGTCTTTGCCGCGCTCGACAACGCCACGAGCGGGTTGCCCAGGGAAGGGGTCGTCGGCGGCGGGACGGGGATGGTCTGTCATGGCTTCAAGGGCGGCATCGGGACGGCTTCGCGCGTCCTGCCGGCCAACCAGGGCGGCTACACCGTGGGGGTCCTGGTCCAGTGCAACTACGGCTCGCGTCGCGACCTGCGTATCGCCGGCGTTCCGGTGGGCGAGGAGATCCCCGACCTCACGGCGTGCCTCGCGGTTGGCCCCGACACGCCCATCAATGAGGGCGGCCCGCGTCGCCGTTGCAGCGACCCCGACTCGCGCAACGACGACGCGGCCGCCGCGCCCGAGCAGGGATCGATCATCGTCGTGGTCGCCACCGATGCTCCCGTGATGCCGCACCAGCTCAAGCGCATCGTGACGCGCGTCTCGTTAGGGATCGGGCGTCAGGGCGGGTTTGGCGGCAACGGTTCGGGCGACATCTTCATCGCCTTCTCGACCGCCAATCCGCGGAGCTGGTCGTCGGACAGCACGACGACGCTCACCATGCTCACGAACGACCGCATCTCCCCGCTCTTCCAGGCCACCGCACAGGCCACCGAGGCGGCCATCACCAACGCGCTGCTGGCGGCGGAGACGACGACCGGTGCGAACGACTTGCGCGTCTACGCCATGCCGGTGGACCGGATGCTCTCGGCGATGCGGAAGTACGGGCGGATGAAGTAACAGGGGCGGGAGACGCCGGCGCGCGCGCCGGCCAATCGCTCGTCCCCGATTGCGGCTGCCGGAGGTGTGCATGGAGGCCGACCCTGAATCCGGAACGACTGGCGACGATCGCGACCTGGGGCTCGACCGGGCGATCGACCGACGCGACTTCCTCAACGGAGTCGCGATCGGGCTCGGGGCGTTGCACGCGCTGTCGCCGCGCGACCTCCTGGCACAGGGAACACTTGGCCAGCGCGCCGCGGCGACCGTTGCTGCTGACGACTACCCGCCGGCCAGGACCGGGCTGCGTGGCTCGCACGACGGTGCCTTCGAGAACGCACACCGCGTGCGCGACGGTATGGCCCCCAGCGAGTGGGCGACCCCAAGCGTCCTCAAGGAGACGTACGACCTCATCGTCGTCGGCGCCGGGATCTCGGGGCTGAGCGCGGCGTGGTTCTATCGCCAGAAGCATGGGAACGCTTCGCGCATCCTCATTCTCGACAATCACGATGACTTTGGCGGCCATGCGCGTCGCAACGAGTTCACCGTCGACGGCAGGACGTTGCTCTCCTACGCCGGGACGCAATCGATCGATACGCCCTCGAAGTACTCGCCCGTCGCAGGCAAGCTCCTCCGCGACCTCGGCATCGATACGCAAGCCTTCTACAAGGCGTACGACCAGGAGTTCTTCCAGAAGCGTGGGATGGGCGAGGCGGTCTTCTTCAACAAGGAGAAGTTCGGGCGCGATGTGCTGGTGTCGCGCCACGAGGGAGAGCCCATCACGGCGTATTTCGCGCGCACGCCGCTCACCGACGCGGTCAAGAAGGAGATCGCGCAGCTCTTCGTGGCGCCCAGGGACTACCTCACCGGGCGCACGATCGCGGAGAAGAAGGCGCTCCTCGCCCGCACGAGCTATGCCGACTACCTCACGCGCCACTGTCACCTGTCCCAGGGGGCGCTCGCCTACTTCCAGGGTTTCACCTACGACCTGTTCGGCGTCGGCATCGACGCCGTGCCGGCGGGCGATTGCGTCCCGCTCGACCTGCCCGGCTTTGCCGCGTTAGGGCTCGATGACACGCCCGGGCCCGGGATGGGACGCTCGGCGATCCTCCACGCGAGCGACGAGCCGTACATCTTCCACTTCCCCGACGGCAACGCCACCATCGCGCGCCTCCTCGTCCGTGCGCTCGTGCCGGGCAGCCTCCCCGGGCGTACCATGTTCGACGTCGTTGGGGCGCGCGCCAACTACGCCACGCTCGACCGCCCCACCGCCAGGGTGCGCATCCGGCTCTCCTCGACCGTCGTGCACGCGCGCAACGCCGCAGCGGGCGTCGAGGTCACCTACGTGCGCAACGGTCGCGCCGAGCGGGTGAAAGGAGGGCGCTGCGTCATGGCCTGCTGGAACGGCGTCATCCCGCACATCCTCCCCGAGGTCGGGACGCGGCAGGCGGCGGCACTCAAGTACGGGTCCAAGGTGCCGCTCCTCTACACTAACGTCGCGCTGCGCAACTGGACGGCGCTGGAGAAGGCCAAGGTCCACTCGATCTTTGCCCCGGCCGCCTACTACTTCGACACGTCGTTGGACTTTCCCGTGAGCATCGGCGGCTACCACTATGCGCAGTCGTCGGCCGAGCCCGTGGTGGTGACGATGCACCGCGCCTCGTGCGTTCCCGGCCTCCCGGTGCGCGACCAGCAGCGCGCCGGTCGCGGCGAACTTCTCGCCACGCCATACGCGACGTACGAGCGTCAGGTACGTGAGCAGCTCGCCCGCATGCTCGGCCCCGCCGGCTTCGACCCCGCGCGCGACATCGCCGCGATCACCGTGAACCGCTGGTCGCACGGCTACGCCTACGAGTACAACTCGCTCTGGGATCCCGTCTGGCCCACCGGTGAGTCGCCGTGCGAGATCGGCCGCCAACCGGTGGGTCGCATAACGATTGCCAACTCGGACGCCGGCGCCTACGCCTACACCGACTCAGCGATCGATGAGGCCTGGCGCGCGGTAGCGGAACTGCGTACGTCGAGTTGAGTACCCCCGCGCCACCGATCAACCTCGTCTTCTCGTCTTCTCGTCTTCTC